>CAZTTF010000073.1:0-11589 GCA_964616365.1 uncultured Lewinella sp.
CCAATACCTGCGCAATATCTGGAGGACAAAGACAACCGGGTTTTTGCCGTATTCGACAAAAAACGCCTGATCGGCGGCTTCATTCTTGGTCGGGGGCCGGGGCTGCGCACCGTAGCCCTATTTGCCCAACCAGATGCTCAAGTTGATGTTAGGACCCAGTTGAAAGATGAGCGAGAATGTACCGAAATCTGTTGCTTCTGGATGGCGCGCAAGTATCGAACCAAGGCGCTTTTTAACTACTTCTGCTGGGCAGCAATGGCAATATCCCTAAAGCGCTATTCCCGTAAACAGATCGTCTTTGGCACTTGTTCTTCGGGGCTTGCCCGCCTATATGCCACCAGTCAACGAGCGGTTCTCATTCATCAGGATGAGGTAAAGGCTAAGCCTACCTTCATTTTCGTGGCAGGCAAGCATACTTGTCTGCCCGGAATTCTCAATATCGTCAGGCATAAGTTTCGCAAACGCTACGGCAACCACTGGGTTTTCAACATCTGGCGTTTTAAGACTTATTCCGGAACTCGCTAGGGCTAACACCGTAGGCCTCACTGAACATTCGGGAGAAATAGTTAGGGTCGGAAAAGCCTATATCGTAGGCAATCTCTGAGACATTCAGGGAGCTGTTTACCAGCAGCTCCCTCCCCTTTTTCAGACGGATCGCCCGGATAAACTGTGATGGGGTTTTATCCACCACCCCCTTAAGCTTGCGGTACACCTGCATCTGGCTATGGCCAACAGCCTTTGCCAGGTCGGGTACTCCAAAAGTATTATCGCCCAGACGTTCTTTAACTGCCGCTTCTAATTTAAGGAGTAACTCATCCTTTACAGCAGGTTTGGCCTCTGGCTGGTTCTCTTCTTCCGCAGGAGCAAAAGTACCCGTGGCGTATCGCTTACGCAGTTCCTCCCGCAGGCTAACCAAAGAGGCCAGACGGACAAAAAGCTCTTGCTGGTTAAACGGTTTAACCAGGAAAGCATCAGCTCCAGCTTTCAATCCGCGAATGCGCTCTTCATCGGTTGCTTTGGCTGTTAGCAAAATGATGGGAACATGACTGGTTCGTTCATCTTTTTTAAGGGTATCGCAGAGTGCATACCCATCAACGAAAGGCATCATTACATCACTGATGATAACGTCAGGGATAAGCTCTTGGGCCCGTTTTATCCCGTCACGGCCATTAGCCGCTTCATGGACGCGATACTGATCATTGAGTAGTTTGCGAATGTAGATAACAACGTCTTGATTGTCCTCCACCAACAGCAAAACGGGCTGCTGGTCTTCCCCTTCTGTCCCCGCCTCCTCATTGTAGGCATAGGTAACCGCCCCTCCTGCTACAGCAGGGAAAGCCGGAGAAGCCGGAGCGTTCGAGGTTATCAAATCGGCCGTGCGCCTGATCGGTAGGTGAACCAGGAAAGTAGTTCCTACTTCTACTTGACTATCAACGGAGATATTTCCTTCTAACAGCTCTACCAGTTCCCGAGTGAGGGCAAGGCCGACTCCCGTGCCTTCAGCTGCACGGGTGGCAGAATTATCAACCTGATAAAAGCGATCAAAAACGAAGGGGAGTTGCTGGTCAGGAATCCCTACTCCGGTATCCTGTACTTTGAGTTGAAGGCATTCCTTACCGTTCTCATTGACCTGTTTAAGGTGCAATACAACCTTACCGCCGCTTTCGGTGAATTTTAAGGCATTAGACAGCAGGTTGTAGATAATGTGCTGAATCTTTGCCTCGTCGTAATCCATCAAAACTTCCCGCTCTTCAGGGTAAAAAACAAGACGGATCCCCTTATCCGTTGCCATAGAGTGAAAAGACTCAGTCAGATACTCCATGTAAGCCACAATGTTGCCTTGAATGGCATTAACCCGGAGATTCCCTGATTCAAGCTTAGATAGGTCCAGGAACTGATTGATGAGCCTTAATAGGTGGTCTCCATTTCTCCGGATAAGCCCTCTTTCTTGCTCAAAGCCTTCTATCTGCTCATTGAGTCCCAGAATTACTGATAGTGGGGTTCTGAACTCATGCGTAATGTTAGTATATAGCCTACTCTTAAGCTCCTCCAGTTCTCGTGTACGCTGGTAAGCAGCCTCCTCCAGTCGGCGGCGATAGCCCATGCCAAAAGCAAAGGTCAGCAAGTGAACAATCACAGCCCCCTGGATGAAGTAAAAGCGGGTGAAGTCAGTCCCAAACCGTTCCCCTGCAGGGTTAAGTAATTCATAGCCGGCATTGAGCCCGACAGCAACAGCGAGGATGATGCCAGCAACGGCAAAATAAAGGGCGATCCGATCGCGTGACTGGATCAGAACATAACAAAGCCAGACACCGAAAATGGCAAATGGGATAACTAAAGCCTTACTGAGGCTGATAATCTGAGCGTCCCAGGTAGTGAAGTAATAGAAAGCAATACACCCGAGTACGACAAAGTTAGCGGTGATAAATGTTTTGGTTATGCGGTACCACTTGGGATTGAGGTGCTGTAACCGGACAAAACTGTACATAAAGACCAAAGTCATTATCCCGGTCAGATACTGCAAGAGTTGAAAAAGGAGGAAGCCCAAAAAAGGAGCTTCGCCGAAGAGGTCGCGTTGCCAGTAACCAAAATCTCCAAGCGTCAACCCTGAGATACTCACCATATAGAGACAATAGTAGAGATAGGTCGTCTGCCGAATGTTTACCCACAGGAGTAAGTGATACAGTATAAGAATCCAGATCATCCCCTGAAATAGTCCTTCCCAGAAATGACGAAGTCCTGGTGCTGAAAAAGGTGCGAACCACTCGGGTTCCAGCAGGCGAAGGTCCAGTGCAAGCGGTTTATCGATGATGCGTTCAGCAAGCAGCTGTAGGTTCTGACTCTCGCCCGGAGCCAGAGCAATAGTCATTTGAGTACTGAATCCTTCATCCCGTAAAAAAACATCGCCCGTCAACTCCCCTTGCACCTGCGACCGCGGCACCATAGTTCCCCCCAGAAAAGGACCGCTGCCTCCTCTTAGTTCCACCCGTTGTTCATAACCTAAAAACAACACCAGTTCAATGGTCTCTTCTCCCCGATTCGACAAGGAGAAAGCGGTAAAGACGTAGGGGGCTTCTCGGGCTGTCAGCACCGCTGGGTCACTAATTGCGTCGGACGTCGCGATTCGCTGTGGCCACGTTTCCGGTAACTGATCGTAAGAAACAAAAGTCAGAAAGGGCAACAGATTAAGTTGGTCCTCAAAAGTGACCGATTGATCATTAACGGATACAGTCAATGAGCTCGCCTCCCTGTCTGTGCTGGCATCAGTATTGTTTTGGCTACAGCTTTGTGCCAATAGTAAAGCGGCCAGGATGCCGCCGAAAAACCAAGATGTACTGGCAGCTAATCGCAAACTCCCGCGGATGATGTTCAAGTTCTAAATTGCTTCCGAAAGATAGAACAAACATTAAGACACTCCCCACTTTCAAGAAAAAACCCGATAAACTGCTTAGCACATCAAGTATAAATACGGGTTAACTGTATTCAGCACAACCAGAGCAAATAGCGTTTCCCCAATACCGTGCTAAGCAGTTTTACTACGCCCAATGAGTACAACACCAACAATGACCAGTACGGCTCCCGCGGCCTGAATCAGGTTAAGGTGTTCTCCAAGAATAAAATACTCAAGGACGATAGTGGCCACTGGTCCGATAGCCCCCAGGATAGCCGCATCTCCGGCGCCAATTCTTCTGATGCCTTCCGTTACCATATAGGTTGGGATAACGGTGCAAAAAACAGCGAGGGTAAGACCGTAGGCATACACTCCCGGCGAGAACCCAAACAAGGTATTGCCCGAAAGGTATACGTGAGTCAAAACTCCGATGCCTGCCGCAACAAGCGCGAGCGAAGTAAATCGTACGCTGCCCAGTTTCTTTGCAAAGTGTCCGCTTCCTATAACGAAGAAACTGTAAGTCAATGCACTACTGAATACCAAGGTAGCACCTAAAGCGAATTGGTTTCCCACCGTAAAGTCATAACCACTAAAGGCCAATCCTATTCCAAGGTAGCAAACAATTGTGGCCAGCCATTGAACCGGTTTAATTGGTGTTCCGAATATAAGTCGCTGCAGGATCAGGACAATAGTGGGATAAACGAAAAGAATCAGGCGCTCCATACCCGCAGAGAGGTATTGCAGACCAAGAAAGTCCGTATAACTGGCCAGATAGAAACCAAAGATTCCGAGGACCACGATGATGGCGAAGTCGCGCCCGCTCAGCGGGCCGTGTGTAGCCGATCGCTCGCGCCGAAAGGATCCGATGAGCAGGAAAAACGGTAAGGCAAAGGCCATCCGTAAACCCAGTAAGCTGATGCTGCTCACCTCATACTGGTACGCAAGTTTAATCACGATCGCCTTACAGGAGAATAAAACCGCGCCAAATAGCATTAATCCAATCCCGGCCTGGCGATTCCGTGTAGATGAATCATTAGAAAGCAACATGTGATCTATAATTAGCTGAAGATCAGGAGTACGGTTACCTGATGTATACACTTACTTCAGGTTATATATACCTAAGTCAAAGTGGATGGGGACTTTATCACTTGCTATTGCGGCTGCTGATTTCGTTAAAAAGCCTCGCCGAAACTAAGGCTTCGCCTACTTTTTTTTGCCTCATCAGAAACCACGCTAGCTGCGCGCTAATTGTCCCCAACCACTCCGGCTTAGGTATACTCACTGCGGCCACCTGGGGGGACCGTGGGGAGGATATAGGTAAGCGTAGTTGATAAAGGACGGGAACGTCTATTTCCCGCGAGGGTTGCATTTCTGGTTAAATACGAACGCTTACCTCCAATATTCAGGTAATTTCGTCGATACAACTGTGCTAAACAGCAATTGAAAACCTGTTCCCCTGATATATTTCTTTACTTGCAAACATGAAAATTCGTAACGAAGCTGATGTCAAGGCACTTGATCAGAAAATCAAAACTGAGCTTGGCGTAGATATCAGTAAATACCGCGATGAGGACACGGTAGAAACGCTAAGCAGCCTGATCACCTTTCCGATTTATGCCTTGAGTTGGACCATCAGACCAGTGATTATTGCCTTCTTGCTCTTCTTACTGGGCTTCTGGCAAATTGACCTTGTTCACATTCAGTACGTCATGTACGGTACTGTTGGCCTGGTATTATTTCTCCTCTGCGGCTTATTTGCGGGTTTGCTTTATCTGACCTATCGCTTCAGGTCTGACCTTAATAAATTGGCGACGTACTCCCTGACAGTACTCAAAGGCATAGTTTCGGATCTTGACCAAATCAATACATCAACGAATAATGCCAACCGCTCAGAAGTACTCAAGCTCTTATTCCTGGGCATCACCCACATTATCACCATTCCAGTTACGAGTAGTATTATCGGGAATAAAGTTCCTTTTGTTGGCGGAATAGTAAGCGGTATTGTCCGCAGAGTACTCACTCATATGTCTAACTTATTCCGCTTTGACAAGCTGGACCTGAAGACCGCAAGTATTGAGGCAGGTGGAGAGGGAAAGATACTGCCTTATTACCTGGCCTCTGTCTCGGGTTTCCATGAAATTGTTGATAAGACGCTTGCGGTTGCCGTGAAAGTTATTCAATGGCCCTTAACCATTATTCTGGGCGGTTTTTTACTTGTCACCCTGCTCTTTATCTGGTTGATCAACTAGTTGCTACATGATTACAACTCCGAGACTGCTGCTACGGCCGTGGAAAAAATCAGACCTGGCAGCCATGTCAGCGATCAATGCTGACCCCGAGGTAATGCGGTACTTTCCAGCAACTCAATCCCGCGAGGAAACAAAAGCCTTCATCGGCCGGCAGCATTTACATCAGCAAGAACACGGTTACTGTTATTTCGCCGCGGAGCTACTGGCTACCGGGCAACTGATAGGTTTTATCGGTCTGAATTATCAGACTTACCAAGCTCCCTTCAGCCCAGCTACCGACATAGGTTGGCGGCTTCATCCTGATTTTTGGCGCCGTGGCCTTGCCACGGAGGGTGCCGCAGCCTGCCTGACGTTTGCGGCAGAACAACTGGATTTACCTGAGGTCGTTTCGGTTGCCGTAGCACAAAACCTGCCCTCAATTGGTGTAATGGAAAAAATCGGCATGTCGTTGCAAGGGTACTTTGAACACCCGGCGCTGGATCAGTACCCCGACCTACAGCGCTGCGTATGGTACGGAAAATCATAACAAACCCTCCTGTGGAGCCTCAGCCAGAAGCTTTAGCTCCCCTTCCAGGGTAGAGCAACCAATAACGCTTAAAGGTCAAGACATTGAATTGCTTGACAGCGCCGTACAAACCGCATTTACCAATGTTTCTATGCCCGTAAAAGACGGCACCGCCCCTCCCGAAAGAAGGCTTTCAGCAGGTATATCTCCAACTGAAATGTTAAAGTTTTATTTTTTATTTCCGCCGAATAAAACTGTCCCCAACTCACCCCATTTGGTTGTTATGATTGTTCCCACAACGTTTTAACAACCTAAGACCCACTTTCAGCAAAAAATACTGCTTTTACAGCCTCTGCCTTATTTTCTTCGGAGGTGCATTCCTAAGCCCGCGTAAATCCAATATTAATTTTGCTCCAAGGTGTAACCTTTAGTGTAACAAAGGGTATTCTCATACGTATTAAAGACAGATCTTTGCGGCACGAAACCGCACAGACCCGGTTAACAACTTTAGCATTTTTTTGTGCTTACCACATTTTACTTACAGGCACGGCACAAACCGAACAACAATAACAGACATCTTTTACCCCCCGACACTTTTTAACTCCAGACACATGAACCGTATTTCTTCCACCCTGCTGTTGCTCTTGCTGCCCCTGATGGCAAGTGCTACCTCCATCTTCGACCTTCTCGAGCGGGAAGGAAATCAGGAGGCCGTCAAGATGACCCTGACGATGCCGATGGATAGCATCCTGGCGAAAGTTGCTACGGAACAAGTTGCTGCCCTGCAGTTTACTGACGGGGAAGGGAACGAGATGGACTGGGACCTGTCCGTAAGTATCCGCGGGAAGTTTCGTCGTAACCGTTGTGAATTCGCTCCCATCAAGCTCAACTTTAGTAAGAAAGACCTGAAAGGACTTGGCCTTGAGAAGTTTGACAAGTACAAAATCGTTACTCCTTGCTTCGATGATCCTTATGCTACGGAACTGATTCTCAAAGAATACCTCGCTTACAAAGCATACAACCTGCTTACGCCGTACAGCTTCCGGGTGCAATTGCTGGAGATCACCTACAAGGATGCTAACGGCCAGCATGAGGACCGGGTAGCTACAGCCTTCGTAATTGAAAGCACTGATGAAATGGTTGCTCGCCTTGGCGGAGAAGAACTAAAGCAAGCTTTGGGTCAGCCTGCAGAGGCCTATGATTCCAAGGCTGAAGCCACCCACGCGATGTTTCAGTACATGGTCAGCAACGGTGACTTTAGCCTGCCGCTTGCCCGAAACCTGAAGGTGGTAAAAATGCCTGATGGAAAACTGATTCCCGTAGGCTACGACTTTGACTTCACCGGTTGGGTAGGCGCTCCGTACGCCAGTCCTACTTCTGAAGTGGGTCAAAGCAGCATCTACGACCGTGTTTACCTCGGTTACGTTCAACCTGATGCCACGATGCGTGAGGTTGCTGAGAACTTCCGCAGCCAGCGCAATGCGATCTTCAACCTGATCAAGCGCTCTGAGCTGAATGAACTTGACAAGGAAGTACTTGCTCGATTCTCTGGCCGCTTCTTCAAGCAGTTGCAGAAAATGACAAAGGAGGATGGAACCCTGCTTTACGATAAGCTCCGTGGCACTACGGCAGCTATCATCCCTCCAGGGGCTGAGGCTGGTTCCTTCCTGACTACCGGAAAGTAGGCCTAGGTTGTAGATCCAGGTTATACTTACAGTAGCTACTGTAAACACCCCCAAAGAGGCCTTATGCTTGTTTGGGGGTGTAATTATTTAACGAGGCTCGCAACAGCTTTCAGGTAAATAGAGACTACCTGCTGCTCACTAAACTTTGCTTCGACGAGCTTTCGTCCTTTATCAGCCATTTGCTCAACTCGCGCTTCGGGAAGCCGATGTATAGCCATTACGGCAGCCGCCAACGCATCGGTCGATTTTACTGGAACCAGGAACCCGTTTTCGCCATCAATCACGACCTCCCGCACTCCCGGCACATCAGTGCCCACCAGTGGCCGCCCACTGGCGGCCGCTTCCAGGAGTACTCGCGGGCAACCTTCCCGATAGCTCGGCAGGACCACACAGCTTGCGCGTTGCAAATGGGAGCGAATATCCTCCGTTACCCCATCATACACTATATCTCCAGAAGCTATCCAGTCTTCCAGTTCAGATTCCGTTATCGCAGCGGGATTACCCTGGTCTATTGGACCAAGCACATGAAAATGTAGCTCAGGCACCACCTTTCGGGCAAGACGGGCAGCAGCTACATACTCTCTGATTCCTTTGTCAGTAAGTAAGCGTCCCGCAAAGAGGACACGGTCAGGGTTCGCCGCGCTGAGCGCGGCGCGCGGAAAATCAGCCAAGCGAATACCTGACCCACCAACTACATGGCTTTGATCCGGGCGACATAGCCCACGACGAAGGAATAATGCCCGGTCATCCGGATTATGAAAAAATACATATCCGGCACGGCGTAGAGCTAGGCGGTAGAGCTCCGTGGCTACCAGACTGGTTTTTTTACCCGCCAGGAAGGTATACCCCAGCCCAGTGAGGGTACTGATATTTCCCGCGCCCGCCCAACGGGCGGCCAGGGAGCCGTAGATTACCGGCTTAATGGTAAAGTGCAAAGCACAAACCACCTGCTCACGTCGATAGATCGAAACCAGTTCTCTCAGCAAAGCTATTTCCCGCAGCGGGTTCCAACCTCGACGACGCAGGTTTTGCAGGGGGATGAAGTCTCCTCCGATATCCATTAGTAAGGTCCGCTCCGGGCCATCGGGAGCCAGCAACAACACCCGGTATCCCTGATCCAGCAAAACCCTTAGAAGTCCTCTCCGAAAGTTGTAGAGATTCCAGGTGGCATTGGCAACGATGGCGATTGTTTCGTTAGCGATGAGAAAACGCTTTTGGCTTAGGCTTCGGTGGTACGGTCCAGTTTGGCCAGTTCATCCTCCGTACTGCGCAGCTGCTGCCGGCAGGCCGCAACGAGGGCTTCTGCGCGCGCTACGCGCGCATGCAGCTGATCAATATCAGCGGGCACCTCCTGGAGTTGGGCCAGTATGGATTCTAGTTCGGCAATGGCTTCTGCGTAGGACATGGTTGTTGAAGGTCTGTTGGATTTCGATCACGAAGGTAAGGTTCCAATAAGATATTCCTTGCGGCATTCCCTACCGTGCCGCAATGCTCAAACCCGGACAAGAAGAATATTCAATTCTAGTAGTTACTTAATAATCGCCTCTACGTAAATGGTATCTTGTGTATCGCGCTGATCAAGTCTAAATTCGTAGTGTTTAGACAATTGTTCCAGTAAAAGGTCTTTACTTGATTTTTCACTGGCAACTCCCTTGTATCCAGCATTGAGTCGTGGATTGGGCATATCTACTCCCATTTTAACGAATACTGTGTCGGCAGGAAGGGCCAAAGTCCGAATCACCTCCGATAGCTCCGTATTGACGTAGCCAATAGTATCCTCCCCGAAGGTATAGCTGAAGTCAAGTTCCCGCTCCATGGGCGAGACTTCCTCGACGTGTAGACGGTAGTCGTCGTTTTCAATAGAAACGATTTCCGTAGCCTGCGCACCGAGCACTGCTAGTCCGACCAGCACCAGGTTGTGTAACGCATGCAGCAGAAAAGCCCAAATAAAGCCGTAGCGCACCCGCAGATAACCGGCCAAACATCCCATGACAAATTGAGGGGCGACCAATAGCGGACTAAGCAGGAGCAATCCCAGAGAAAGTTCTGGATAATTGGTAAGGTGGATCAAGGCAAAGGCGATAGCCAGGCCATAGAAGGTGAAGCGGTAATATTGATCCCAGGTAGCGCGGCGTTTCGCCGCGATCACTTCCGCATCATCAACGGCGAGACGGGGAGTAAAGATTCGGGCCAGTCCCGCAATAGGGTTCGTTTCATAGCGTAATGGCAGACGAAACACCAATTCTTCCACAAAGGGAGTGCCCAGAATAGCGATCAACATAATTTGCCATACCGTGAATTGCTGCAGAGCCTGCGCCACGGCGTGGTTGTCCATGTCCACTATGTCTAACGACTCTACCAGGCCAATCACGCCTCCCAGCATAAGCGCGATCACCAGATCGAGCACGAGAAGCTTGAACAGCAGTCCAATCTTATCACCCAGAGTGGCATCGGTAGCCAGCGTATCGAAAGGAGCGCGAAAAAAAGCCTTGAGTTCAGAAAACATGGACGAGGTCGTAAATGCGTCAGGTAATGGAAACGGGTGATTATGTTAGCATGAGGAATACTAATCTACGATCCTTTCCCGGAGAGGCTATATTAATGCGGATCGAATCAACAAGCAAGGTTTTTCTAGCTGTGCCAGGCCAATAGACCATATCAGACGACCTCCACGCTTATTATGCGAATGCTCTGGCGAATTACATCCGGACGTTCATCAGTCCGCAAATGTCCTTCACTTCCTTGATGGTAGCCTGAGCCCGTTTTCGGATTTCAAAGGACGATTGCTTGATTTGGTTTTTCACCGCTTTGCGGTCCTGCTTGAGTTCCGCCAGGTGCTGCCGGATTTCGCCGGAGATGCCTACCAGGCCATCCGCTACTGCCTGCTTCAGGTCGGAATACTTCAACGTTCCCTGCTCGTAATCGGTCATCAGAGCAGCATGTGCTTCCGCCATCCCACTAGCTTCCAGCAGCTGAAACAGATTACTTACACCTGCACTCATAGCACCGGCGTCCGCGCCCCCGGAATCTGTTACGGCACTGGCGATCTGCTTACGAATGCGTTTTTCGTCAGCAAATACATCGATATTATGCTTCTCGCCAAGGCTTGCGCTCATCTTCCGGTTCGGATCCGCAGTACTCATCACCTTAGGGACCTTAGTGTACAGCCCCTCTGGAATCGGGAAGTACTCCTTATCCGCAAAATTATTGAAGCGCTGAGCGATATTGCGCGTCAGCTCAAGATGCTGCTCCTGGTCTTTCCCCACCGGTACAAGTCCGGCTTTATAGATCAGAATATCCGCTGCCTGCAGCGCGGGATAAGTAAACAGTCCACCGGAGATAAATCCATCACTCCCTTTCTCATCATTCTGAGCACTCTTATCCTTAAACTGGGTCATGCGGGTCAGCTGCCCGTAGCTGGTAAAGCAATTGAGGATCCAGTTGAGTTCCGTATGCTCCGGGACGAGGCTTTGAATAAAGATATTCTCGGGCTTTATGCCACAAGCCATCAGGTTAAAACACAACTCCCAGCTCTGCTCTGCCAGTTTCTTTGCTTGAAATGGCATCGTCATGGCGTGGTAATTCACCACCATGTACAGACAGTCATATTCTTCCTGCAGGCGCTTCCAGTTTTCGACTGCCCCGAAGTAGCGGCCGAAGTGAAGTTTACCCGTTGGTTGAATACCGGAAAGTATGGTTTTATTGCTCATAGCGCGAAGGTAGAAAATTGCTTTGATAGGATGCAAATTGACCGCTATC
>CAZTTF010000074.1:0-4453 GCA_964616365.1 uncultured Lewinella sp.
ATCTACGGCTGAACATCCAAGCCTTGCTCCCCGGACCAGGCACTAAAGCGTTCGGATTAATCGTAAACCAAGAAAACAGCCCCAACCTGTTATGTCCACCAAGAAAGTCCCCAATTTTGCCACGCAGTGCATCCACGGCGGTCAGCGTCCTGACCCGCTCACGGGAGCGGTCATGACCCCGATTTATCAGACCTCAACCTACGCACAAGAGGAACTTGGTAAAAATACCGGATACGAATATGCCCGCACGAAGAACCCTACCCGGGACGCATTACAACGCAACCTGGCAGCCATTGAGCAGGGAACCCACGGTATTTGCTTCAGTTCAGGACTTGCGGCCATGGACAACGTAGTTAAGTTACTACAGCCCGGGGATGAGGTGCTGGCAAGTGATGATCTTTACGGAGGGAGCTTTCGGTTACTAACCGCTGTATTTGGTCCTTTTGGGATCAAAAGCCGGTTTATTGATATGCGGGACCCCGCCAACGTAGCAAGGGAGATTTCTGCGGACACAAAGATGTTATGGATTGAGACCCCGACTAACCCCATGCTCAACATTGTTGACATTGAAGCCCTGACCACAATTGCCCGGCAGCGAAATATTTTGTCCGTTGTCGACAACACCTTTGCCAGTCCTTACCTGCAACAACCGCTTGGATTAGGTGCTGACCTGGTACTCCATTCCGCCACCAAATACCTCGGAGGGCACTCCGACGTCGTGATGGGTGCCGTGATTACTAACGATGACGCTTTGGCTAAACGACTGTATTTCCTGCAGAATGCAGCTGGCGCTATCCCGGGACCACAGGATTGCTTCCTCGTCCTGCGTGGAATCAAGACTTTGCACCTCCGGGTACAGCGGGCCTGTGAAAACGCCCGCCACATCGTCGACGTACTGCTCCGGAATGACCTGGTGGCCAATGTGTACTATCCCGGTATTGCAACGCACCCCCGCCACAAGGTGGCCAAACGACAAATGAAGGACTTTGGCGCCATGATCAGTTTTGACCTCAAAGAAGACACCCTCGAAGCAGCAGCACGTGTCATGAAAAACACGCACTATTTCACCCTCGCCGAAAGCCTGGGGGGCGTGGAATCGCTTATCGGGCACCCCGCCAGCATGACGCACGGCAGCATCCCCCGGGAGCAACGCCTCAGCGTAGGCCTGACGGATAGCCTCATCCGCCTCTCCGTTGGTGTTGAAGATGCCGAAGACCTCGTCAAAGACCTCGAAACCGCCCTCGCCGCCGCCGTAGGAGAAAAAATTGCATGAGCATGGTTAGCCTTAGCGCATGGCAGCAGGCCGGGAAATACTTTAGCCACCAGCAGCATCAGATTTTTTATCGGGACGATGGCCAGGGCGAAGCCCTGCTCCTCATCCACGGGTTCCCCAGTGCTTCTTTCGACTGGATGAAGACCTGGTCGGCCTTGCGCGAAAAATACCGGTTGATTGCTCCGGACATGATCGGTTTCGGCTTTTCCGACAAACCCGCTGGCTATCCCTACAACATCCACGACCAGGCGGACCTTCACGTATCCCTGATGCAACACCTCGGGCTTACGGCTTGTAGGGTAATTGCCCACGACTACGGTGTTTCCGTAGCCCAGGAATTACTCGCCCGGCAAAATGATGGCACCCTCCCATTTACGATTCATTCGATCGCTTTTCTCAACGGAGGTATCATCCCCGGAGAACATCGGCCCAGACCTATTCAACGGCTGCTGTTAAGTCCGGTCGGTTTTCTACTCACCCGGTTGCTCACCAAGAAAAAATTACGGCGGAACTTTGACGCCATCTTTGGCCCCCAGACTAAGGCGACCGATAATGAAATTGATGACTTCTGGGCCATGAATACCTATAATGATGGTCAGCTGCGTATGCATCGTCTCATCCGGTACATGACCGATCGGGCAACCCACAAAACCAGATGGGTGGGCGCCCTGCAGAAGACCCCCATTCCATTATGCCTTATCAACGGCGGTTTCGACCCGGTTTCAGGGGCACACGCCGCCGATCGGTTTCAGGAATTGCTGCCGCAGGCAGCAGTCTACCGTATGCCCGATATTGGTCACTACCCTCAGGTCGAAGCCCCTGACCGGGTACTCACACACTACTTCACCTTCGTTGATCAAACTTCCTGAGTCTTTGTTCCTGCCTTAATCACAAGCTTCCGCTTTCACTACTTTATCTGCTGGTCCCGGAGCTACCCTACTTTGGGGCAGACAGTATTGGTGATTACGCTGAATCCAGTCGATCAGGTATTCGCGGGTCCGGCAACGTAGATCGAAAGTGGTACCGGCATCCACTGCAGAGACCAATACCCGGATGGTCATGGCCCGGTTATCATTATCCGTTACCATAACTGACTTCACTCGCTTATCCCAGATATCTTGCTCTGGGAGCCAACGGTCTACTTCCTCCCGTAGTGCCTGTACCGGGAAGGTGTAATCAACGTGCAGAAGCACTGTACCTATCAGCTCTGAGTTTGTACGTGTCCAGTTCTGGAAAGTATTGTCAATGAAATGCTGCAACGGAACAATCTGGCGGCGTTGGTCCCATAAGCGCATAGTGACGTAAGTCAGGGTAATTTCTTCTACCCAACCATACTCACCGTTTACGATCAGGGCATCGTCCAGCCAGATCGGGGGGGTAAAGGAGAGCTGAAATCCCGCCAGGAGGTTTGCAATAGACTTTTGTGGCGCAATACCGATAATGATACCGCTGACACCGGCCGAAGCCAGAATACCGCGCCCAATTTGTTTCATTTCTTCAAACTGCAGCAGGATGAAAGCAAGTATGACGACGAAGATGACGATATTGACAAGCCGTTGCACATACTGCAACTGGGTCAGGATCTTTCTTTCCCGCAGGTTGTGTTTATCATCTGCATTGTATCGATGACGAATCGAAGAAGCCGCCACCCCCGTTAACCGGATCAGGTACAACCCCAGGAATGCATAGCCGATCGTTCTGGCAAGCCGGATGGCTGGCACGAGGTAAAAAACGGGATCTTCATTATTGTCGGTGGGGCGCAGCCCTGTCCAGAAAATCACCGTCAGGATCAGCGCTACCATCACGAAGAAAACCGTCTGTGTGCTGTCAACGTAAGACTGTAGGGTAAAAGAGCCCGTACGCTTTGCCGCTGCTCTCAGCAGCGGATACAGGATGATATTGGCCAGGCCTGCAATTAGCAGTGCCAGACCGAAGTAGATTGCCATCCGGGCAAAGATGGGCAAAGACTCTATCATCGTAAGCAACGTTTCCATATAAGGTCAGGGTTGTCAAATCGTACTCCTGCTACTTGCTCAATAGTTGACTGCAATTTGGGGCAGTAATATTGGGCAGCATTTAGAGGCTCCTAAATCACTGCAACGTGTCAGGGCTCCCCTTGTTTGCTGAGTACTACTCTAGTTCATCCACCGCTTGCCGTTCCAGCACGATGGTTTCAATACGTGTATTGGACACTTCTTCCATCAGCATCCGGAAGCCTTTCAGCGTAATACTCTCATCCTGCTCAGGAACGCGTTCAGCTTCGGTAACAACGAAGCCGGAAAGGGTATGGTACTCTCCTTCGGGAAGCTCCAACTCATATTTTTCGTTGAGGTAGTCGATATCCAGACGGCCACTGAAGCGGTACCGGCCATCCGGCAACACTTCTTCCAGGTGTTCCACCTCATCGTACTCATCTTCGATCTCACCGAAAATCTCTTCCAGCAGGTTTTCCATGGTCACCAGGCCCGAGATGCCCCCGTATTCGTCAACGACGCAGGCAATACTGAGCTGTTCTTTGATTGACCGGTCCAGCAGATCTGTTACCCGGCTTACCTCCGGAACGAAGGTTACGGGCAATACCATGTCCTCCACCGAGTCGGGGAATTTCATGAGCTGCTGGTGGTGGACATAGCCCCGCACCTCATCAATTTCTCCCTCAACAACGATGAGCCGGCTCAACCGGGTTTCCCGAAACCGCTGTTCTAACTCATCAATGCTGGCGCTGATGTCCACACTTTCGATTTCGGTGCGCGGCACCATACAGTCACGTACTTTTACTTCGCCGAGGTTAAGCACATTACCAAAAAGCTTGGCGTCAACGGTGCCTGCTTCTTCGTCCGAGGAGGCCGTACTTTCATTCACAAAATTCTCCAGATCAAGTCGGGTAAGCACGGTATCCAGCTCTTCACTGGGGCGTTTAAAGAACAAGCGTAAAAGCAAATTGCTGGTGCCAGTCATTAACCGGCTGGGGATGAACAGCAGCCACTGCAGGGCGCGTAGCGGGGGAGCCAGCAAGTACAGCGCATCATCAGCGTAGAGCCGAAAGAGAGTTTTGGGCAGGTACTCACCAAAGATCAGTACGATGGGGAGGATGAGGACTGAATTAACCAGCAGGAGCCACAAACTCTCTTCGGCCAGCCCTAGCCTGGGGGCCAGGAACAGGTTAAAGGGCACCGTAAT
>CAZTTF010000075.1:0-35337 GCA_964616365.1 uncultured Lewinella sp.
AACCTCGAGCCAGAGATTCTCGGCGAGCTTGAGTTCGGTGTAGAAGGTCGTTTCTTCAACAACCGCGTAGGTGTTGACTTCAGTATCTACGACAAGCAGTCCAGTGACCTGTTGGTAGACCTGCCGCTTGACCCTGCTACCGGCTTTACGGTAACTACGATCAACGCTGCAGAGGTTTCTAACAAAGGTATTGAGGCGAGCTTGAACCTGATTCCAGTTAAGTCTAAGGACTTTACCTGGGACATGACCTGGAACGTTACGCAGAACGTAAACGAAGTAATCAGCATTGCTGATGGTATCGATAACGTAACCATTGCTGGTTACACTAACCTTGGTAACTTCGCTATCCCAGGCCAGCCATTCGGTGCTATCCAGGGTACTGCCTTCGTTCGTGGCCCCAACGGCGGTCTCCTCGTACAGGCTAACGGTGAATACCAGGCAACCAACGACATCGAAATCATTGGTGACCCTAACCCGAACTACCAGGCTAACTGGTTGAACACGATCAGCTACAAAGGCCTTAGCCTCTTCTGGCAGTTCTCTTACACGGACGGTGGTGACATCTACTCTGTGACAACTGCAACGATGCTTGCTCGTGGTCTGACTACGGACACTGATTTTGACCGTTTCCTCCCGCTGATTCTCCCAGGAGAAGATGCTGAAGGTAACGAAAACACTGTTCAGGGTTACGCTGGTGACTACGGATTCGCTGCCTTCTTCGGTGCGGACGAAGGTTCTATCTTCGACGGTACTGTTGTTCGTCTTCGTGAAGTAGCACTTTCTTACAACCTGCCTAAGAGCCTGTTGGACAAGACCCCATTCGGTTCTGTGTCTATCCGTCTCGCGGGTGAGAACATGTGGTACTACGCGCCAAACTTCCCTCCCGGTGTGAACTTCGACCCAGAAGTACTCTCTCTCGGTGTGGGTAACGGTCGTGGTTTCGACTACCTCACTGGTCCTACGGCTAAAAAGTACGGTGCTACCATCAGCCTGACTTTCTAAGCTAACCACGAGTTACACCTTATTCTAATTAGACCTTTAGCCCCGTTTCTTTGCGGGTGTTTCTCCCCAGGGAGACGGGGCTTAAGACAAGCAACTAATATGAACTTTTTCAAAAAAATTGCTTTGGCAATGCTAGCCATCTCCATGTTCGCATGTGGAGATCTGGACGAATTGCTGATCAATCCAAACGGTGTAGATCCGTCCCAGGCGGACGCCGTTTCCCTTTACAACAGCGTACAGCTGAACTTCCGCAGTGTGGCACACAGCCAGGCGGTTTACCAATTCGCAGGTGGTCTGTCCCGTATGGACGCAGAGACTGGCGGATTCGCTTACGAAGCAACGCACGGCCCAACGGAATTCAGTGGTCTTTGGAACACTGTTTACGCAGGCCTTCTTCCTGATGCAGAGACTTACACTGACATCGCTGAGCCGCTCGGCCTCAACGCAGAGGTAGCTTCAGTTAAAATCATGAAGGCTTACACCTACATGCTGATGGCTGACCTTTTCGGTGATGTTCCACTGAGTGAAGCTCTTCAGGGTGACGCTGATACTCCTAACCTCACGCCAACGGCTGACTCAGGAGCAGATGTTTACGCTGCTGCCATTACTTTGCTTGACGAAGCAATCGCTCTGCTCGCAAGCGGTGATGATTTCGCAAGTGCTGCATTTGACAATTTCTACGGTGGTAGTGCTGCTGACTGGACTACGTTCGCAAATACGCTGAAAGTACGTGCTGCTGTAGCTACCCGTCTCGTTGGTGGTGCCGGTGGTGCTGCTACGATTGAGGGTGCTACAGACATCATCGTAGCTAATGGCGACAACTTTGAGTGGACTTACGGTACTAACCGTGCCAACCCAAACAACCGTCACCCTTGGTACAACAACAGCTACGAAGTAAACGATGGTAGCTACCAGTCTAACTGGTACATGTGGCTAATGGCTGAGTCTAAAGGCTTCGCTGACCCACGTATCCGTTACTACTTCTTCCGTCAGGAACTGGACGTATTCCCAGGTCGTACCTCGGATGATCCTAACGCCTTTGACTGTATCTTCACTGCTGTTCCTGATCCAGAGTTTATCCCTGACCACTATGCGGCAGTATCTCCGGATATGCCATACTGTCTGGGTAGCTACGACCTTAGCTACTTCGGTCGTGATCACCTGAACGGTTCTGGTATTCCACCTGATGGTAACTACCGTACAGTATTTGGTCTTTACCCAGCTGGAGGTAAGTTTGACAACCAAATTGACAACGATAACGTTCTGAACGCCGGTACTGACGGTGCACTTGGTGACGGTATTGCTCCAATCTGGCAGGCTTCCTGGACGCACTTCATCCTTGCTGAGGCTGCCCTCACAATGGGGACTAGCGGTGACGCTCGTCAGCTGCTCGAAGACGGTATTAACCTGTCTATGGCGCGTACGCGTTCTTTCGAGAACAAAGTTGACGGTACCAGAATTCTGGCGACTGTTCCTGCCGTTGTAACGGTAGAAGACACTTACCTCGCTGATTCTCTGTTCACGCAGTACACTGAGTACGTAATGGACGAGTACGATGCAGCTGCCGATGATGATGAGCGCATGGCCATTGTTGCCCGCGAGTACCTGATCGCACTTTGGGGTAACGGTATCGAAGGCTACAACCTTTACCGCCGTACTTGTTTGCCTGGTGATGTTCAGCCAGGTATCGACCCAGCTTCAGGTCCATTCATCCGTTCTGCACTCTACCCAGCAGTTCACGTTAACCTTAACCAGAACATCAGTCAGAAAGCAAGCTTCACGGAGCCTGTATTCTGGGATACTAACGACGCTAGCTGTAACTACTAACGTTGATCAGTAACCTTTCGAACTAGCCGGGTAGTAGGTCCCTTTGAACATACTACCCGGCACTTCGAAAACTAACTCTAAACTTTTGTTGCCCTTGTGGGGCAACCAAATCAATAAATATGCTTAAGAAAATAGCTTTTCTGCTGGTAGCTGCCTCAATGGTTATGTTCACTGGCTGTAAGGACGAGGAGGCTGGGCCGGTAATCGACTTCAGTACCCTTCCCCTTGGTGCTTTCCCCCGCCTGCAGCAATTGGATTTTGCGGAATTCGACCTTGCTAACCTGACCGGCTCTGTTTACCAGCACACGGTAGACTTCGTTGACGGTAACGCAAGTGCAGATATCGCAGAGTACGTAATCCTCGTTGCTTTTGACGACAACAACCCTGATAACGGTGATTTGTCAACTGATTTCGCAGAGTACGATCGTATCAATGTTTCTTCCATCACTGATGTAGACCCTGAGTCTGGTAATAAGACGTTCACGCTTACTATCCCATTCGCAGATGTTGCTTCTTTTGTAGGTGCTGGTGCTGACGGTGCTGTAATCTCTGGTGACCGCTTCCAGTTCCGTACGGAACTGATCAAGACGGACGGACGGGTATTCAACTCTGTTAACTCTACACCTGCCGTTACCAACGCATTTGAAGGTATCTGGAACTGGAATGTGAATGCTACTTGTCCACTGACAAGTGATCAATTTACTGGTAACTACGCCATTACTTACGGATACGTGTACGATGAGTTCCCACTCTTCGGCGCTCCCGTACAGGCACTCGGTAACCCACCACTTGACCTCACCGTTGAGCTGGCTACTGTTTCTGGTTCTACAACTCGCCGTACTTACAACGTCGGTACGACTGTAAACCCAGGCTACATGTTTGGCGCTTCTACTTCTACACTTGAGTTCGCTTGTGATATCGTAACTACTACAGCTATCGACTCTGGTGCTGGATGTGGTGGCGGTTCTATCGCTGCAGTCCAGAATGGTGTTGCGCCGTTCATGCTGAATGACGATTCTACATTCACTATTGAGTTCACTGAGTACGGCCCCAACGATGGTGGTTGTGGCGTAGGTGCACTTGATTACAGCCTCGTATTCACGAAGCAGTAATAACTACCGGATCAAGTCAATTTGGCTTGAATTGAAGCATGGGCGCTACTCCTTGAGTAGTGCCCATGTTCATTTTCAGGGGAGTCCTACTGCTCGCTGGAATTATAAACAAAGCCATTGTAGCTCTGTGGGGAGTTCTCTCTTACACCTAGCGGGATGGTGTTCCCCCGGTAGTTCTCAATTCTGTTGGTTCTTTGGTCTGCTAGGCAGAGATGGCCGCCTAATAGACTAAAACCTAAAGGACTAATTAAACTAATCAAAGTTTGATCCACTTCAATAAGAATAAACCAAACATTGTTACCAAACCCTACCTTAGTTTACCACTTAATGGTATAGCGATATCCCTTTTTGTTTGGTGCAGGCGTATTTGAGGTAGAGCTTTTGTTGCCGGAGGAGACGTAGTTGATAGTCAGCGATGTAGGATTTAGCGTTGGAATAACTTGCTCTGGTGAGGACATTTTTATCGTTGGCTGCGCGTTCGGGAGATTAAAATTGATGTTGATGTCCTGGTGAATCCTCACTTTCTTTTTACGGTTCTGGGGGACATTAAAGCGTAGCAGCCGAACCACACGTTTAGCTTCTTCATCACAACCAAAACCAATCCCTTTTTTGACCTTCACTTCAACCACCTTTCCTCGATAATCGAGGCTATATCTTAGGGTAACCGTACCTCCGACCTTTGCAGTGATTGCCTCAGGAGGATATTTCAGGTTTTCGGTGATGAATTTACGCATGGCAGCTAGTCCGCCAGGGTAGGTAGGCTTGGGAACGTGGGTAATACGGTTTTTTGCCATGCTTGCTTACTTTGTCAGTAAACATACCGATTAAAAGAGAAAACCGGTAGACAAAAGTAGCAATGGATTGTATTTTCTGTGTCCCACTGCACCTGCGTCCGCGCCCTGAATATTGTGCGGTATTTATCAGCCGTGTTCGGTATATTGAGCACCTAAATACCGTCGACAAGTGCAAATTAAAACGAGTAGTAAGGAGTACGATGCCGTCATCGTGGGCTCCGGAGCCGGAGGAGGGATGACCGCTAATACGTTAGCCGCAGCCGGACTGAATATCGCAATTATTGAAGCAGGTCCATATTTTGATCCTGCGGACCCCAAGCAAGCCACCCAGCTACGCTGGCCGTGGGAAAGCCCGCGCAGAGGCGCAAGTACCTTACGCTCTTTTGGAGACTTCCATGCCGGCTATGGAGGTTGGAATGTAGAAGGAGAACCTTATTCTACAGTGGGTGACACTAAGTTCAGCTGGTGGCGTACCCGGGTACTTGGCGGAAGAACGAATCACTGGGGGCGGATCAGCCTGCGCTTCGGACCTGATGATTTTCACCGCAAGGACCTTGATGGCCTTGGTGAAAACTGGCCGATTACTTACGAAGAGTTAAAGCCATATTACGACCGACTGGATAAGAAGGTCGGCGTTTTTGGTACGAATGAAGGACTGCCAAACGATCCGGATGGCTTTTTCCTGCCTCCTCCCAAACCACGTTTGCACGAGCTCATGGCAGTTAAAGCGGCAACCAAAGTTGGCGTCCCTATGATTCCTGGTCGGTTGAGCATGCTGACCAAGAAAATAAATCAGGATCGCGGTGTTTGTCTCTACTGTGCACAGTGCTCCCGGGCCTGTAAATGGTATGCTGATTTTAGCGCCGGGACTTGCCTGATCTTCCCTGCCATGAAGAATGGCAAAAATGGAAAAGGCGGGCAGGTAGATCTATTTGTCAACTGTATGGCACGAGAAGTGATTACGGATGATACGGGGAAGGCCACTGCTGTTAGTTACATCAGCAAGGACGATCGTCGTGAATATCAGATTAAAGGCAAAGTAATCGTACTGGCTGCCTCTGCTTGTGAAACGTCTCGCCTGTTGATGAATTCAAAAGCTCCCGGGCAGACAAATGGTTTGGGCAATGGCTCCGGAACACTAGGGCGTTACCTACACGATAGCACCGGGGCTGGCACCAATGCTTTTATCCCGAGCCTGATGAACCGTAAGCGGTACAATGAGGACGGAGTTGGGGGCATGCACGTCTATGCTCCTTGGTGGGGGGATAATAAGAAACTTGACTTCCCACGGGGCTATCACCTGGAAATCTATGGCGGTATGGGGATGCCCAGTTATGGATTTGGTGGTGGACACAAGGCGATTCAGAAGATGTTGGGGTACAAACCCGGAGGCTATGGTAACCCACTGATGGAAGAAGTTAAGTCATACTACGGAGCAGTGGTCGGCTTTGCCGGAAGGGGAGAAGCGGTGGCACTTTACGACAGTTACTGTGAGATTGATCCTGGTAAAGTTGATCAATGGGGGATACCAACCCTTAGGTTCCATTACAAATGGAGTGACCACGAAAGGCTACAGGCCAAGCACATGCAGGAAACAATTAGGGAAATCCTTACCAATATGGGAGGAGAATTGTTCGACCCTGAAATTCCAAAATATGAGGATGACCACGGTTTGCTCCCTCCGGGAGCCATCATTCACGAAGTGGGAACAGCAAGGATGCATAATGACCCTAAACAAGGGGTGACCAATAAGTATAGTGCTTTACATGAGGTGCCTAATGTTTACCTCACGGATGCCTCCGTTTTTACCTCGCAGGCTGATAAAAATCCTACCTGGACCATTATGGCGCTGGCAATGAGAGCGTCGGACCACATCATTTCCGAACGCAAAAAAATGAACATCTGATGGATCGCAGAACAACAATCAAAAACCTGCTCGCCGGCGCTGCCGGCGCGGCTATTCTGGCCAAAGCTTCCGGTTGTGAAACGCCAGCGGTTACACCGGAAACCGTGGCACCCGGCGAAGGGTATGGCTTGAGATTTCCGCACGAAATCAAGCACGACGCCAGAATCGCGGCGGACAATTTTTTCACGGATGCTGAGAAAAAAGACCTCGGAATTTTAGCGGACATCATAGCTCCCGGAACCCCAACCGAGCCAAAGGCTACGGAGGTTGGCGTAGTAGACTTTATTGAGTTTATGGCGCTTGACCAGCCAGAGTACCAGCAAGGTATCCTTCGGGGAGGGTTAGGATGGCTGAACATTGAAGCCAGCACCCGTTTTGGTGGTCGATACTTCGCAGACCTGACACCAGCTGAACAGTTGCAGATCGTCGACGATATCGCCTATCCTGAGGATGCCGAGGGCACTGACTTCGAAGCTGGGGCCCGATTCTTTGATCGGGTTCGGTTTCTTACCCTGACTGGCTACTTTACGAGCAAGGAGGGGATCAAGACCCTTGACTATCAGGGGAATGCCGCCAACATCTGGGATGGCGTACCACAAGAAGTGCTGGACGACCACGGCTTAGCTTATGATCCAAACATCAAGTATGTGGATCAGAGTACGCGTGAAGTCATCGCTGAGTGGGATGACGATATGAATTTGATTACCTAAGGCCTTGCCGCTTAGGTGTTTAAATGATGAAATGAATAAGGTTGGAAAAAAAAGTAGGTTTCGTTAGCATATTAAGACGTTAACGATCTACCTTTGCGCCGGGCAGCGCACGGTCAGCTCCCTCTGAACTCCCCCAGGGCGGAAACGCAGCAAGGGTAGGAGGTTGTAGCGACCGGTGCGTCTGCCTATTTTTATGCCCTGTTGGGTCGTATGGGTGAGTGGTGTCTGATTGTTCTGCCTTCTGCCCTGCCTGAGGCTTAGTCGGCCTTGAGCTCTCTCTTCTCCCGCAGTTTTGGTGCTACGTATAGAAAGTCTTCGCCGGTGCATTATCTTCGGCCAAAATGCGGTAAATGACAAACGGTAATATGGATTTGGGCCTTTTGGTCCTGCGTCTTTGGTTTGGGCTTGAAATGGCCATCATGCACGGTTGGCCTAAATTAATGAAGTTGATTAATGGCGGTGGGGCTGATTGGCTGGATCCGCTGGGGATCGGGTCAACCCTAAGCCTGGGGTTGGCGACCTTCGGAGAATTGGTTTGTGGTCTGTTCATCGCCCTTGGCTTCTTCACGCGTCTGTCGACGATACCTTACATCATTACCTTATTGGTAGCTGGCCTTATTGCGCATTATGGCGATGGCTGGGGAAAGATGTCCCATGCCTTGAACTATGCGGTGGTGGCCATTGCGCTATTAATAACGGGCCCTGGCCGTTATAGTCTTGATCACCGGCTTTTCGTGCGTAAGCACGGACAGTGGGGCGGCTAGCCTTTGGGCTTAGGCTCGGGAATATTACCGGTCAGGTGTAGCAGCCCTTTGAGGCTGCGTTTGATGCGGGTACCCAAAGGAATATCCCGTTGGCGGGTAAGCTCGATCAATTGCGGGTAGGGTGAGTTGGGATAGGCCGCTGTGCGGTCGTTTCCCCACTGTGATGGGTCCCGAAAGGCAGGGAGTCCATGCTTTTTAGCCAGTAAGCTAAAGATGGATTGATCGTGCCGATGGGCCTTAAATCCAGGGTGATTTAGCGCTTTGTCAGCATCCGTGGGGTCCATTAGCAATTCGGGGTTACAGCAGTAATGGAGCCAGGTAGCCGCGAAGGAGCTTGTTTCCGGGGTGTTTTTCCAAAGGGAAAAACCACCAAGTCGCTGTGGGCTATCAAGAAAGTCTGCGGTATCTGCCTCCAGCGCAATCAAAACTTCACGCTTGGAATAATGGCGTTCAGGATGTCCATCCGCAAAGGTCATTACCTCATGCCTCCCACTTTCGGCGATGGTAACCAATGGTTTGATGGAGTCTATGAAATAGCTGCCGGAATCACAGTAAAATAGCCACTCCCCCTCGGGGAGTTCTTGCAAGGTGCGGTGGATGAAATATGGTTTCCATAGCCAGTATCCGTTCCCTTTTGTTGCTTGAAGGATTTTGTGGTGCTTACGGAAAAAATCCTGAGATATATCACGTGGGCCAACACTGATTACCTGGTCGAAGCCACCAATCTCAATAGCCGTACGACTATTCTTTTTTTGACTGCTTCGGAAAGCGTGGTTGGCGTAATTGAGCAGCGTTAGCAAGTGGGAGAGAATTGGTTTTCTGCGTTGAATGTAGTGTAAAGCTACGGCTTGGTCAAGTCCGTGGAGCTTAACGTCAGGGCAGTCCCAAAGTCCGGACGCTCCAAGAAGTTCGAAACTTATGCCCGTGGCGATAAGGTTTCGTGCGCTTGGAAAACCTCAGGTTTTCTGCAATACTAATAAGCAGCCCTTGGACCATTCCTTGTGCGGAGCAAAACGCAGGAGGCGATGTTGCTCCAAGCCTCTAGTCTTCTCACTTAAACAAGCTCTTAAGCCTGACGCAGGGTCAATACGGTCACCTCGGGTAAGATGCCAACCCGGCCAGGGTAGCCGAGAAAGCCTAACCCCCGGTTGACGTAGAGATACTGGTTGTCTTTCTGGTATAGTCCAGCCCATTGCTTA
Source organism: uncultured Lewinella sp. (assembly GCA_964616365.1). Lineage (GTDB taxonomy): Bacteria > Bacteroidota > Bacteroidia > Chitinophagales > Saprospiraceae > Neolewinella. The sequence goes on from CAZTTF010000075.1 coordinate 9,315, forward strand.
TAGATGTATTGGGCAGGAGACCATTTGAAACCGGGGATCTCTATCCCAAACTGGAAGCCATGGGTGTGTCCGCTGAGCGTTAGATCAATATCTGGATAGCCGGGCCTGATCCTTGCGTCCCAGTGAGTTGGGTCATGACTGAGCAGGACCTTACAGTCGCAGTCTTCTGCGCCGCGGTAAGCTTTGGCCAAATCCGCTTTGCGTGGGAACCTGAAGGCTGCCCCCCAGTTTTCTACGCCGAGGATAGCGAGGCGCTTGTCACCAATCTCAATAATCCTATTCTCATCTCGCAGTAGGTCCCAGCCAAGGTTGGCGTGCGTCTCATACAGCAGCTCCATGTTTTGCTGCTTAGCTGCCGGGTTTGGCCAGGGATGGTAGTCTCCGTAATCATGGTTGCCCAAAATACTGTACACACCGTGCTTGGCTTTTATCTCTTTGAAAATGTCCACAAAAGGGAGCATCTCCGTTGCTTCGTTGTTCACCAGATCGCCGGTGAAACAGACGAGGTCAGCAGCCTCTTTATTGATCAGAGATACGGCATCCTTGAGGGGCTCAGAACGGGTCCAGCTGCCAGAATGCATATCACTGATCTGGACAATTTTGAACCCTTCAAATTCCTGCGGAAGGTCTTTAATCGGCACCTCTACCGCAAAGCGACGGTAGCGGTAGGCGTTGCGTACCACTCCATAAGTTAGGGTGGCCAGTGGAACACCTCCGGCAATAAGTGCGGCTTTTGCCAGAAAACGAGACCGGCTGGTGTCTCTCTCGGTTACCGGACTAACCTTATTGAGCACCCAGGTCGTGCCCCGTCTCAGATCATCGATCAGCAGAATCAGGACAATAGGAAGTTTACACAACCAGAAGAGGAATAGACCAACCCTGATCAGGTTCTTCGCAGATTTGCCCCAGCTATCAGTAACCTCGAAAATGTTGAGCAGCAGTATGGTGTAGGCTGCCAGAGAGATAAGACCAAAAATCACTTTGGCAGCCTTGCGGCGGGCCGGTTGCCAGGGGGAGACCCAGGCTTTGATGGCCTGGTAAGCATACAAGTCCAGCACCACCAGTATCGCCAGGAAAATAATCGCGCGTAAATCCATAAAAAGTCGGTCTCTTGTAGAAGGAGAGGTATCCCCGGACCAGCGGGGCATCTGCGTAACGCGCAATGGAGCATAGCGTTCAGCCTATTGCAGACTATCGGCGCTAATTGTCTTGAAGCTGAGGTAGCGACGGGGGTAATCTTCTCCTACAAGGACGTAGGGTTGTGGCCAGAGAGAGTCTCGGAATACCTGCACCCGGTGGGCTCTTCCGGAAAAATAGAAGTCTACATCTGCCAGGTAGCGGTCGCGATGGGCGATCTCGTCAAAGAAGTCAGCGTAGGGCGCGGACGCAGGTGCCAGGATATGGTTGGCGAGCAATGTGGTTTTCTCGGCTGCTGTTTTCTGGTGTAAGCTGTCTTGCACACTGATCACGATGCTATCCACCTGATGCGGCTGCAGATTGAGCAACCTCGGAGAGCGATAGTAATCAAACGAGAGGCGTGGGAGAAGGTCGCCAAAGGAATCCGGGTTGAGGTAGTAGAGATCACCGGTAGCAGGCGTTGCCGCAAACGGGGTGCCATCGGCACCCTGATAAATACTGATGTTGTCCTCATGCCCGTCTACGCTCTTAATCAGGATGGACACCCCTTCCCCTTTAGGTCGTCCGTAGGCTACTGAATCAGTCTGCAGGCCGATGAGTCGGTCAAGCAGTGCTTCTGCTTTCAACGATTGTTCGAGTAGTTGTTGGGGCGGGCGGGAAACCACCCAACCCTGGTCTGTGCGGGTTAAGGTGAGGGGAGCAGCGCTGTTGTCAGTAGGGATGGTGATCACCGCTACATCTTCAGCTGCCACCGTTAGTAACGGAGCTGATAGTGGGAGGTCTGTATAGCGCTGCCAGTAAAACCAGGCTGCGTAGCAGATGCTGACCAGGAGTAGCAACGGAAGTAATTTTTTCATTCCGCTCGCTGTTTGCGCAAAAACACCTGGAGTTTTTCTACCGCACGACCCCGATGACTCATTTGCTGTTTCTCTGCGGTTGTCATGCGCGCGAACGATCGGCCATCACCTTCTGCTGGGATGAAAATGGGATCATACCCAAAGCCTCCGGCTCCTTGCTCCTCAGTAGCAATGGTCCCCTCACAAGTTCCTTCAAAGAGGTATTCCTGGTCGTCAATAATCAGGCAAATGAAAGTCCTGAATCGAGCAGTCCGGCTAGTGGCACCTTTGAGTTCCGTCAGTACCCGCGCGTTATTGGCCGCAGCATCGCGCTGGGGGCCTGCATAGTGGGCAGTATCTACTCCGGGTAAACCTCCGAGGGCGTCAATTTCAAGCCCGGTGTCTTCACTAAAACAGTTCGCGCCGTAGTTGTCTTTGATGTACCGTGCCTTCTGACGGGCATTCCCCTCAAGGGTGCCCGTGGTCTCCGGGATTTCTTCGGTACAGCCGATATCTTTTAAAGACCTGAAAGAGTATCCAGCTCCAACCTGGGCTTTGATTTCTGCAATCTTGTTGGGGTTGTTGGTGGCGAATACCAATTCCATATCAATCCTTTGAGTACTATTGATCTTGCCGCATAAAGCGGGCCTTTATGGCACGCCATAGGCTACCGGCAGGGCCGTTGTTGCCGGCCGCTTTAGCGTCGGCAATATGTTTTACCGATGGTGCTACGAGATAGGTGACTTGAGCCACATCAACCGGGAAATAAGGGGCGACGGTAAAGTGGAGCCCCAAATCCCGTAAATGCTGACCAAACAGCATCACTTGGGAAACCTTAAGCCCGCGTACGATTTGGGCAAGTTGCAGGCCGCCATCATCGGCAGTCCACCGCAAGAGGTGGAGTTGATGGGCCGGTTCTTTGTAACCTGCGGCAGCCAGGACTTTTTCCAGGAAAGGCAACTCGCTATCGTATACTACCAGCAGAGGCAGGTCAGTACGAGTGCTGATTTGCAATTCGGTAGCGGCGTTGTCGGGCTGCGCGATGAGGGTTATGTCCGGAAAAAGTGGCACATGGCGAAGGTATAGTTTCTTTAGCGCATCAGCAGCATCTGATCTGCCAAACCCACGCATAACTTAGCCGACTCATAGCACAGGATGTCTCCTTTGGCCTGATTAGGCCGAAGACTTTTTCTGGGCTGATAAAAAAGGGGGCAATTGTAAGATTGCGATGTTTTGCCGAAGTAGCCAGAAAAATCAGGGTTCAGACAAGGGCGTAATGAAACTTCAAACCGCTTCTATTCCTTAACTTTGCTCAGCCTAACCAAATATGGCACCTGCGGGCCCGCCCCGATACCCTCGTGCCGTTTTTAAACCATCCGTTGTGCCCTGACCAGGTGTTCATCAGCGGAGAAACCGAAAAAAGTATTATGACAACTGTAGCTCCATTTCCGATTGAGAAAGTTCAACAAAGCCGGGTAGATAGCGTCGACTGGAACAACCTGCCTTTTGGTAAAATTTTCAGCGACCACATGTTTGTATCTGATTATAAGGACGGAAAGTGGAGCAACGACCGCATTATTCCCTTTGGCCATTTTACTATTCACCCTGCTAGCATGGTCCTGCATTACGGACAAGCTATTTTTGAGGGGATGAAGGCGAGTAAGCTGGAGGACGGTACCCCCGTTTTGTTGCGCCCCGATGAGCACGCCAAGCGTATCAATGCCAGTGCCCGACGGATGATGATGGCTGAATTTCCTGAAGACCGCTTCGTTGAAGCGGTAAGCCAGCTGGTAAAGCTGGATCAGGCCTGGATTCCGCCGCAGCAGGGAAGTGCCTTGTACCTCCGCCCTTACATGTTCTCTACGGATGAGTTCATTGGTGTGCGGCCAAGTGAGACTTACCGCTTCTGTATTTTCACCGCCCCGGTTGGTCCTTACTACGCAAAGCCAGTTAACCTGGTGGTAGAGCAGCAGTACGTCAGAGCGGTTCCCGGAGGAACCGGTGAGGCTAAAGCCGCAGGTAATTATGCCGCTGCGCTGCGCCCTGCCTACGAAGCACAGCAGCGTGGTTTTGACCAGGTGTTGTGGATGGGTGGCCCCAATAAGGAGCAGATCCAGGAAGTAGGAACCATGAACGTCTTTTTCGTCATCGACGGCGAGGTGGTCACTCCGGCAACTGATGGGGCAATCCTAAAAGGGATTACCCGGAAGATGTTTATTCAGATTCTGCAGGATAAGGGTATCCCAGTGTTAGAACGTGTGATTACGATCGATGAGGTGGTTGAAGCTCATCGCGAGGGGCGTCTCACCGAAATGTTTGGAGCAGGTACTGCAGCAGTGGTTAGCCACGTGGCAAGCCTGACTTACGGCGAGCACCGCATGGAGTTCCCGGCCGTCGAAGACCGGACAGTTGGCCCGCTCTTGAAGCAACATATTGATGGCCTTCGGTTTGGTACGGTAGCAGACGACCACAAATGGTTGGTACGGTTATAAGTCACAGCCTTAAAGTGCTGTCTCATTAGCGATGGCCTGCATCATTGCCGGTTGTACCGCTTGGTACGACCAGGTAGTTATATCTGGCCAGGAAACTTATAGTATCCGGGGGACAAGCTCAATACAGTGCTGACTAGATACTGAAGTGGTTATTCACTTGGGTAGCGCACGCCGATATTATCGCGCACCTCAGTGAGCGTCCGGTGCAGCTGCAAGCTATCATCAAGTGACCAAAGGTCGTTTTCCTTCCGTCCGGCACGAACATCCTCCATTACGGCCATGGCTTCGTACAAGTATCCGTTTGCGCCCTCCACATTAAAGTAAAAGTTCTCTGGTGGATCATCTTTACCACGGAGAAGGCTAAAACTACTGGGTTCATGCCAGCGTGGGTGCCAGTGGATGCTCCCGGTGGTGCCGAGAATTAAAGCTTCTGTTTTGGTTCGTCCCAGAATCGTACTGTAGCTATGGCTCAGTTTTCCACCGTTGTGCACACAAGTTACCGAGGTGTCCATGTCGACGCCCAGCGGGCTTAGGCGTGAAGTGGTCGCGATACGCTGCGGAGCGCCTAAAAGGAACTGGGCTAAAAACTGGGGATAAATGCCAATGTCGAGTAGGGCCCCTCCACCAAGCTCCGGATTAAGGATACGGTTCCGCGCCAGGTCATTAGCGTGAAGCTCCTCGCTAGGGGAGAGAGCAGTCTCAAGGTTAGCCGCGCGGAATCCGAAATCAGACCTTACGCTTTGTACTTCACCAATAAGCCCTTCGTCAAGCATAGACTTTAGCTTGATGGTGGAGGGTAGAAAGCGTGTCCAGAGTGCTTCCATCAGGTAGACATCTTCCTCTTTGGCTACCCTGATCATATTTTCGACCTCGCTAAGATTGAGGCCAAGCGGTTTTTCACAGATTACAGGAATTCCCTTACGCAGGCACATGATGGTCAGGTCATGATGGGTAATGTGTGGCGTGGCGATGTAGACGGCATCTACCCGAGGACCGTCAAAGGTAGCTTCATAGCTGCCCGCTGCGTACTCAGCGCTAAAGTCGGCGGCAAAGGCTTGGGCGCGTTCCTGGGAGCGGGAGCCTACGGCGACCAGTTTGGCGTCCGGGATGCGCGTCAGGTCTTCCGCAAACTTGCGGGCGATTTTTCCGAGGCCGAGAATGGCAAAATGAAAGGGCATAGTATCTGTTGTGGGGGCGAAAGGTAAGAGATGACGGGGATAAGCAGGGGCGGAGACTACTTTTCTTACCGTTTTTAGGATCAACATGGCCATTAAAGGTTTCAAATCTACCCGCTTAATAAAAATGTTTACGCTTTTTGGCTTGGCACGGTCAAATTCTGTATGTTTGCAACACACATAGGTATTCCTGTTATTTAAATTCCTGGCTACCTACACGACTTTGAAGCTTTTGATCTTACCTACACACCTAAGTAAAACATACTAGCACTATTTGATATGCGATCTGGGTTCGTCCCGGTTTCGTTCTTTTTATGTTTTAACCTTAGTGAAAGAATAAGACACCTGAACAATCCTTAAAAATCTGATGGTGTCACCCATCAACACACTAACAGTTACTATATCAGTTAATCCCAAAACACTGGTTTATCATCCCGAATTCAATCGTTTTCCCTATGAATAAATTTAACCTATTTGGTAGATCGCTCTTGTTGGTGGTCACCCTTTTAAGCCTGTACAGCTCCAGCGTACAGGCTCAGTTCTGTAACTTCAATGCCGGCAATATTGATCTTGAGATCAATAATGTCTGTACTGGATCCGATCCTTACGCTACGATCAATTTCAACAATTTCTTCCTTGATGGAGATGTTGTGATTGAATACGAACCCGTGTACGGTGGCTTTTTCCAGATCACTGGAGTTAACTTCAGCGCCGAGTTGGAAGTAGTGAGTGGTATCGGTACTTTCGAAATTGCAGAACCTCGCCTACCTGGTTTTACCAACAACTTCGTCCGGATCACTTCGGTAAGCTTCAATGGTCTCTGTACCCAGGATTTTATCGGTAACGAATTGGTGAGTAACAATTATGATTATTTCCAGCCTTCCGGATTACTGATTAACAACGAAGTTACCAATGATCCCCCTTGTCCTGGTATCCCTACCGGCACCATCGAGTTTCAGTTTTCACCAGCTACGCCTAATAATACGCTAGCTGGGTTTACGGACTTTAACCGTTTTGAGGTGCGTCAGGTACCCTTTACGATCAGCGCTTTCACCACAGTGAATCCGCCGAATACGGGACCAAATAACACCAACAACTATATGGTGAATACCCAGGGGCTTGTCTCTGGAACGTACACTTACTTGATCTATGATCGCCAGGAGGACTGTGAAACAACCTACGATGTCACCATTGGTGGCGCATTTGATGTAGAACTGTCTGCCGATGCTAATGCCGGCTGTTTTGAGGATGAAGACGGTGTCGTTCGTATCTCTGTTATTGACGGCGATCCCTCCATTAACGGACCACTTACTTACGGTCTTCAAGGACCTGACGGTCTTACACGTACCGGTGTTATTACTGGAACGGTTATCAACAACATGCTTGCTTACCCTGATGTTTTTGAGAACAACCTTCCTGCTGGAGCTTACTCGGTAACCCTGTTGGCCGGTAGTGGTGGCTGTACGGCAACTGATGGTGCTGTACTTACTGAGTTTGACCAAATCGTGGCTACTGATCTAGTCACAGATCCTATTTGCGGGGATGAAACAACATACACGCTTGACTTTGGTGGTGTAATTGGCGTTGGAGCCAACGGTCAGTTCCGCTTGCGTGATGCTACCCGGTTTGACGCTATCTCGGGAACTTCCAATTGTTTTGACAGCCCGGGAGGATTTCAATCTCTTACTTCGATTGCAAATAACGATGGTACGTTTACTTACTCGGCCTCGATAGACCCCGCGAATTGTTTTGACATTGAGCAGGACACTACGGTCGCAATCTTCCTTGAGTTGCGCAACCCTACCACCAACTGTCGGGAAATCTTTGAATTCCAACTACAAATTAACGCGCAGCCTGAGCAGCCAGATGCAATGACTTTTGCTGTGACTATGGCAGATGATACGCTGGTAAGCCCTATTTGCTCTCGGCAGGACTTTGAAGTGTTCGTAGAAGACTACGACGCAGCATTTGAGTACGAGGTATTCTTCGCGGGCGGGTCCGCAGGTGCTAACATTGATACCCTGGGAGCCTTCGCTGGTGGAGGGCCAGTGATGTACACTGGTTCCGGATCAGTTGTTGCTTCCTTTGGCAACAATAACAATGGCCTACGGACCATTGAATTCGGAGTAACTAAAACCAACCCAACCACTGGTTGTGTAAGCGAGACTGAGTTTTTCGAAGTAGAAGTTCGTCCTGAGCCAGTAGTAACTGACCCTGCCATGGATGAGGCAGTTCAGATTTGTTCTGATGAGCGTTTCAGTATCCGTCCTGAAATCAATGGTAGCAACAATGCTAATCTAACCTTTGACTACAGCTGGGCGGTTAGTGCTGATCTGGACATGACCTTTGGTCAGATGACTGGCGCAGGACTGGCCAGTGAAGATCGGGTACGGGCTGAATTCGTCAACACAAGTGGTGTTGCGCAAACTGCAACCTTGACGATCACTCCTAAGTATGATCAGAACAGCCAGCTGATTGGTGGCGGATCTGTACCCAATGATTGTTCCGGTGAAATCCGTACGATCACAGTTACGGTTACGCCTCAGCCTACGCTGAGCTACAACCTGGTCATTGGTGACGAGGCTATGACCCTCAGCAGTGGCGATGTGCTTTCTGAAGAGATTTGTAGCGGCGATGATTTCGTCCTTAACGGTCTTTCTTTCGCGGAAGCGAATGGCATCGACCAGAACATGTTTGTCAACTACCAGGTATTTGGCGACGCTCGCTTCCTGGCTATCCCCGCTGGTGCGAGTGGCCTTGACCTTGACGACGAGCAGGTTAACGAGAATGTTCCGATCAATACTTTCGCAATTGGTCTGAATAACATTCAAAACAACCACCCAGACAACAACGCGCAAGTTGCGCGCATCGTCCTGACTCCTTACTTCGAGTCGGATCCGGCTAGCCCAACCGACTTCCCAAGTTGTGCCGGTGATCCAATCGAACTATTCGTTACGATTAACCCTACTGCTCCGACTTTGGCTTCTCCACAGCTGGCCACGGTATGCAGTGATCAGCGGGTTGAATTCACGATCGGTGGAGCTTCTGGCGTTGGTAATAACCTGGAGACCAGGATCACTGAAGTGAACCTGTTCGATGCTTCTAATGATTTCGTCGTACCTGCTGGTGCGGACCGTATTGAAGGTTTCACCTTCATGATCCAGGGTGCTAACGGTGGATCTTCTGCTGGTGCCCGTGGAGGTTTCGGTGGTCAGATTTCTGGCGAACTGGACGAAACGGAACTGCTTCCTGGCGACACTGTTCGTGTACGTAAAGGAGATAGTGGCGTTGACGGAACTGCAAGTGGTTCTGGTGGTGATGCTACCACAATGGTAGTAATCGCAGGTTCCGCTCGCGGTAACATCGCTGCGGGTGACGAAGTATTCCGTTTCGTAGCTGCCGGTGGCGGTGGTGCTGGCCTGACGAATCAGGGCGGTGACGTTACGGGCCTTGATCTGTCCGGTACAATTGCTGATGGTTCTCAGGGCCAGGGTCCTGGTGGCTTTGGCGGTACGGGCTACCCGGATGCAATGGGTGGTTTGGCTACAAACAACGGCGGCGGTGGCGGCGGCGGTTACGCTGGCGGTAACGGCGGCGATAGCCAGTCCGGCTCCGGTGGTGACGCGGGTACCTCTTTTGCTACTACAACACTAACTGCACCTGCGACCGCGCAAAATGACGCTGAAGATGAAAGTGATGCACGGATTATGTTCACGGTTGTTTACGATGACATCCGTTTCAACCTCGTCAGTGTAGACATCCCTACCGATTTGTCTTCTGTTGGAGAAGACATTGCTGATAATGATGGAGAAGTTGATACTATCCTCTTTGGTCAGCAGTTCGTGAACGAAACCAACGCTCCGCTTGACGTAACGTACGTATTCGGTACAACGACTGAAGCGCAGTGTAACGACGGCGGCCAGGTGACGGTAATCCTTACCGTTGAGCCGGAGCCAACTGGGTTCCTTACCTCCGGAGAAACCATTCTCACCCAAACGGTAGATGGCAACTACACCGCAGAGCTTTGCAGTGGTGATGCCCTCGACGCCTCCCTGAGTAGCTTTACGGACCCAACAAGTGGCTCAAATTTTGTTTACTTCGAAATCGACACGGAGGTTTCTCCAAATAACGGAACCGTTGGGTTCTTTGGGAACGCTTCCGGAACGGCACACGCGCAGACTGTACCCTACTTCTTGTCGCAAAACCCACTTGCTTTCGTAGAAACTGGAATTTTCAACAATTCTGGCGCTAATGCTACGATCACCTACACAATCACCCCATTTATTGACAATGGATCTACGGGTGATGATTGTGAAGGTGAGCCCTTTACGCTTACAGTAACCGTATTCCCAGGATTCCCTAACGGACAGATCGTGACGCCCGGGCGGATCACTGGTTGTTCGCGCGACGTATTTGGTGAAGACCTTGGTTTTGATTTCGAGGCTTCTCAGCCAAATCTCAACAATCCATTTGTTGATGTTCGTCTGGTAGACTACGTTACGAATGCTCCTGCAACTGGCTTTACTGCCATTAGTGGCGTTGGCGTTGATACTACTGGTCTTGGTGCAGGTGGTATCCTGATTGGTACTGATGCCTTTGAAAATGACAGCTACCGTAACCTTACCGGTGGTAACGTAAGCGTTAGCTACTTTGTACGTTTAGTATCAGATGATGGCTGCGAAAGTGCAATTATTGAGTACGAGTTCCGGGTCCGTCCTGAGCCAATCATTGACGACAGTGAAACTGCCTTCAGTGTTTGTGAAGGTGACAATATTGACCTGGTAGTTACCCCAGCAGCTAACAGCGCTAGCGTAAATAATTTCAGTCCTAACAATGTAACTTTCGATTACTTTGTAGAGGTTCCGGCGACGCTATCTTACCTGGGAGGAAATATTTACCCACTGCTTGATGGCGACGTTGATGAAGCAGAAAACGACGAGTACGACAACCTTACTGATGAGCCACAAACGGTCATCTACCGCATTGTTCCTGAGACGAACAACGGTTGTGTTGGCGACACGGTAACATTTGAGGTAACCGTTCTCCCTCGCCCTGATATTGTAGCTACTGCCACTCAGGCTGCTAACTCAGTTACAGCAACTACTCTGAACGCTGCTCCGACCATTACTATCTGTAGTGGAACTGCTGTAGACTTTGGTCTTACTCAGCCAGTTTCTGGTGTTGGCGTTGCCACGCGCATTGGCCGCGTAGCTTCCAATAACATTGTCGACGGTAACGGTGACCCACTGGATGCATTCGAGAACAATCTTCCAGTTGCTGATTTCAGCCAGACACTTGTGAACAACAGTAATGCTACGGAGTCTGTACGCTACGTGTTCCGTGCCTACAACTTCGGTGCTGACGGCATTGATGACGGTGGTAATGGTGATGATTGCCTGGGTGCCCCTGTTTACCTATTTGTAGAAGTGCTCCCTGCGCTTACAGACCCATCGACTTTGACCTTCAACTACTTTGTTGACGGATCATTCGACAGCAACGAGCCTACTACTGATACCCTCTGTTCCATGACGAGCATTAGCATTCGTCCGGGAACCACGGTTGATCCTGCATCGGGCGTTGGTTTCGTTTGGAATCAGACAAACGATGGTGGCCTTGCTACTGACAGCGGATTCGGCGAATTCAGCTTCCTGAACGGCAATACTTACTTTGCTGTTCCTGCTGATCGTATTGAAGCAGACCTGGAGAATACTACGACTTCCGGTGTGACTTTTACCTACGAAGTACAGCTTTACACTTTTGGTGCAGACGGTATCGATGACCAACTTGCCGCTGGAAGTGATGACTGTCCTGGCCCGGTCAAAACACTGACCGTCTATGTCGAACCCGAGCCCGCACTCAGCGCGAGCATTACTGTGGGTAGTACCACTGAGACGATTTCATCCAGAGACGAAGTTTACTTCTACGAGCTGTGTAGCGGTGATGACTTCAGCCTGGGTAGCCTTTCCTTCAACACCAATGATGTTCCCGGACGCGTTAAGTACGTAGAGTTCGGTATCAACGGCGCATCTGCTGATGAATTCCTTGACATTGACGATGCAGGTATCCTTTCAGGAAACCCCTTCCTCAATCTTGATATTACAGGCTTCCAGATTGGTCAGAACAATGTTCAGAACACATCTAATGATGCCTACATCGCATTGATCTCTCTGACCCCTTACTACGAAGACGACACTGCTAACCCTGCGATTGGAAACGATTGTTTTGGCGAGAGCATTGAAATCATCGTTATTCTCAACCCTGAGGTCACTGGCGTTCCAACACCACAAGACCTGACGGTATGCAGTGGTGAGGCTGTTGATTACGAGATCATCAACGGTGCGAACACCGTTAACTCTTTTGTTTCTGGTAGCCACGACTTTGCTAACGCAACGGACTTTGTCTTCCCAGACAATGCTGCTGGAATCCCGCTGCTTTCTTACTCTATCACTTCTGCTGATGGTGGTAATTCAACGCTTAACGGTCAGACCGGAGCACGTGGCCTCCAGGCTGAAGGCTTCCTTTCTGTATTTACCGGAAATGTAATTCCTGGTGACACATTGCGTTCTGTATTCGGTCAGCCAGGTGCTGACGGTGCTACCGCTGGATCTGGTGGCGGAGGTTCTGCCCTGCTCGTTATCGGCGGCCCTAACCGTGCTCCTGTAGATCAGGGAGAAGAGCTTGAGCGAATCGTTCTTGGCGGTGGCGGCGGTGCCGGTACGCTGGAGAGCGCATCCACCATTCCGACATTGTCCCTCATTGCTCCGTCTACCGACGGTACCGACGGTGCTGGTCCTGGCGGTGAAGGTGGTAGCGGTGCTCCGACCTTTGCGGGCGGTGCAGGATTCAGTAACGGCGGCGGCGGCGGCGGCGGCTGGTTCGGCGGCAACGGCGGTGACAGCTTCAGTGGCTCTGCTGGTGCTTCTGGCGCAAGCATCATTACTAATGGTGTAGGCCTCGACAACTTTGGCGTTAAGGACATGGATGACGGCCCTGGAAGCTCTATCTCCATTGATTTTATCCTGTCTTACGACGATGTCATCTTCTCGGTAACTGACAAGCAGGTACCAATGGTTGCTGGTTTTGATGCATCGATGGCTCCAGTAGCGATTGGTGATTCAGGCCTGGACACCTTACTGAATGGTGAGGTATTCATCAATGATACTGATGTTCCTCAGACTGTGTCCTACACGCTGAGCACAGGAACTGAAGCAGCTTGCCCAGGCGGTGAGGTTGTGGTTAATGTAACTGTAGAGCCAAATGCTACGCTTGACCTTGCCAGCAATGGGACTATGATTGACGGCACTGCTGCTGACGGCTACACGGCTACCATCTGTAGTGGTGACAGCCTCTCTGCGATTCTGTCTTCATCAACGATGCCGACCGTTGGTAACAACGCTGTACGGGCACGAGTAATCAACGTTACTAGTGGTCCTGACATTACGTTTAACAACACCAATACTAATAACGCTAGTGGTGGTAATGGTACCTTTGGTGGTGTCAATCGTCCTGCTGCTAACGATATTCTCTTCTACGAAGAAGAAATCGTGAATACGGGCACCAGTGCTCAGACAGTCGAGTACACGGTAGTGTCCTTCATTAATGTTCCTGGTCCTGATTGTCAGGGTGATACCATCACGCTTACCGTAACGGTACAGCCTGGTTTTGACGGTGTCGACCCGGTTCCTGCTCAGTTTGGCCTTTGTTCTAACGTTTCCCTGGCTGATGCTGGCTTTGACGTAGACGCTACGCAGACGGTTCAGATTCCTTACGATATCATCGTAATTGAAAATGTAACAAATGACCTCCCGGCACCTGATGCTAATTTCGAGACCATTAGTTCTGTATTCAGTGGAACACCAGTAGAAACTTTCCGTAATACTGGATTCTTCGGTGGAGAGACTTACCGCAACCGTACTGGTGGTCCGGTGGTAGTGACCTACCAGGTTCGCCTCCGCTCTGCTGATGGTTGTGATAGTGAAGTGATTACGTACAACTTCCGCTACACTGCCGAAGGCGTTATTGATGATGTTCCTTCGCCGACCAATCAGATCGATACTGTAGTTTGTAACACTCAGGCCATTGGCCTAGAATTCTCCCTTGCACCAAACAGTGCTTGGTTCGGTGGTAACACTGCTAATGTTACTTACAACATCGAGCAGGACCTTCCTGCTGGATTGACGCAGGACGCTGGTGCATCTTACCCACTCATGGCTGGTTCAGCTACATCAATCGCTGCAGACGAGTTCTCCAACGTGACTAACGCTCCGATTACGGTTACTTACACCGTGACTCCGGTTAATAATGGATGTCTTGGTGAGCCTGTAGACTTTACGGCTACTATTCTGCCTAATCCACAGGCCGAGTTAACGCTGATGTCTCTCGACAGCGTGGCTAGCTTCAGCCTTGAGAACAGCGCAATTAACGTTAACCCTAACCCTGTCTTCGGCATGTGTTCTGGTCAGGCGCTTGATGTGATGGTTACTGATGAGAGTAGCGCTGATATTGGCGTTCATATGAGTACAGTACGTGTAACTGGTCTGGATGCATTGATTCCAGGAGCAGCTGCTACGATCAACTACACTGCTCGTGTCGAGGATTTAGCGGACTCCCTGTCTTTCGCAATGGGTGAATTGGTTAACACTACCGCTAACCCGATTAGCTTCACCGTACGTTACCGCACGTTCTTTAACCGGAATGGCCAAGCGGGTAACCAAGGCGTTGCTAATGGAGATTGTAATAGCAGCAATAACGTTGAATTTGACGTTGTAGTTAGCCCAGCGAACATTGCTCGTGTAGACGTTCGGGTAACGGATGACGCAATTGTTACGCCAATCCCAACCGGTCAGGACACCCTTTGTAGTGGTGACTTGTTCGACCTTGCGGTACGCACAGCATCTCTGACGGCAAACGATCCTAACCTGCCAGCTATTGATAGCTTTGAGGTTCAGGTTATCGCTCCTGCTGGCATGGTAGCTGGAGGCACTGCAGAAGGGGAAGACTTTGTGGTTGAGGCTCCATTTGAAAATGCGGCCTTCTACTTTACTCGTCTTGACGACCTGACGTGGAACAACACCACACCTGGCATCAAAACAGTAACCTACATTGCCACGCCGTTCTCGGCTGGTTGTGCGGGTATTCCTGATACAACGACGATTAGCTTCCGTCCGGACATCGTTCTGGCATTGGACGTTCCTGCTATTTGCGTAGTCGATGGGGCTGATTACCCGATCACTGCTGTAGATCAAAACCAAGCATCTAGCACGACTAACAATGATTACGATTGGCGCTACCTGGGTGGTGATGCTGATCTCTTCTCAATCTCAAGAGGAGATGGTTCAGGAACAGTATTCATTAATCCTACTACGAATACCCCGATCAACTTCAATAATACTCAGTTCTTGCGTATTGGAACAGTTGACGGTACGGGCGAAGGTTCCGCTACTTTCCGGATTTCCTACCGTAATGATGCTGGTTGTACTATAGTTGATACCCTGACGCTGACGATCAGTGACGAAGTTTCTGCCGGTGTATTTGACAACAACGTTCCGATTCAGTGTGAAGGCAGCACGCCAATCATCCTTGATGATTACCTCGACAATGCTGACCCAGGTGGTACCTGGACTCAGGTTGGAGGCCCAATGGTAGGTACTTTCAACGCGGCAGCTGGTTCTTTCCTTGCTGAAAACCTGAATGCCGGTGGTGCTGTAGTATCGTTCGAATTCCGCTACCTCATTGGCGACGGAGCTTCTGGTTGTACTGCTGATTCCACAGACATTACAGTTGAGGTACAATCCACCATTTCTGCAGGTACCTACACCGGTACTCCTGTCGAAGCTTGTGATGCGTTACCTCCAGTAAATCTTTACGACGGACTCATTGGTGAAGAAGCTGGCGGTACCTTCGTACAGCTAGGTGGAAGTGACAATGTTGTTGTCGATGGTGCTGACGGTATCTTCGATCAAACGGGTGTAACGCCAGGCACGTACGTATACCGTTACGAAGTAGCTGGCCGTAATGGCTGTCCTGGTGATGATGAAACAGTTGTTGTAGAGGTACTCTCTCAGGCTGACTGTTCTGATCCTGTTCCTTGTGATGTGATCGAACTCTCTGCTGGTATCAACGTGATTTCTTTCGACGTCATTCCAAATGATAATTCAATTGAAGGCATCTTTGGTGATATCATCGATAATCGTAACCTGGTTCGTATCGTAGCGGTACGTCCTGGTGTAGATGGTGGTAACCCACAATCATTCAGCTACCTTGATATCCTGGACCTCTACGTAGGTACAATTACCGGAGGTGTGTTACCTGGATATGGTTACATCGTACAGGTACAGAGTGACGCAACCATTGAAGTATGTGGTGTTGCTGCTGATCCAGATCAGCGGGTTGCATTGCAGCAGGGTATTAATATCGTGGGCTATGTTCCACAAGGCCCTGAAGCTGTTGATAGCTACTTTGATGACATCATCGCAACTAACGACCTTGATTTGGTACGCACAGCAGTTGGAGGCTTAATTTCTGAGCGCCTCTACAATATCTTCCCTTTCCCGATTGGCCCTCTGACCACCATGACGAATGGTAACGGTTACGTTATCAATACGGGAGCTGCCTTTGCTGATGGTTCCTGGAGAGAGAGTGGCCGGATTTATAATACGGCAATTTTCGACCAGTTCTACGGTCAGGTAGTTGACGGAGATATGCTGGTTGGTGAGACTATCCAGTTCACTGATGAAGACGGAAACGTCTACGGTGAAACTGTAATCGAAGAAGGTGGTATTTACTTCAATGCCTTTGCCTTTGGCGACATGAAAGTTTCTGAGACGCTGCAGGAGGGTTACCTCCCGAATGCTGAGGTATTTGTTTCCTTCCGTGGCGAGCAATTTGCTACCGGTGTGAACTTCAAGGGAGCATGGGATAACCGTCGTCTTGACCTTGACTTTGGATCTTTCACCAGCTCTGAAACAGAGACCGAGTCTCTGTCTACCAGCATTAACGTTTACCCGAACCCAACGATTGGAATGACCCAATTGGAAATTAACTCTGACCGTGCAGAAGCACGTGTTCAGGTAGAAGTTATCAATGGTCTCGGACAAGTCGTACTTTTGCGTAATCTGGAGAACCTGGTTGCGGGTACACAAACTGTTGACGTTGACTTTACTCAGCTGCCAGCAGGTGCCTACCACCTCAGGGTATTCACCAGTGAGCGTCTCCTTGGTTACAGCCAGGTAGTACGCCGATAACGTAAATGCTTCATAATCCTCGGGGAGCGACCGGGGTAACCCCGGTCGCTCCCATATTAAACTCTATTCGATGATCAATAAATTTAACTTAGCTATAGTCACGGTGCTGTTTTGTACAGTAGGGTTAGTGGCCCAACCTATTGCATATCCTAGTGGTTGTTTACCTCCTGAGGTGGATAACCTTCCGTTTAACACTCCCAGAATATTTGGTGAAATCCAAGTGGATGGTTTGCCTGCTCCTGTAGGTGATGTAGTAGGCGCATTTAATGCTGCGGGAGAACTGGTAGGTAGAGGTAGCACTTTTACCCAAAATACTCCTTCGGGAGATATCACTGCCGTTCTGATTTATTTGCAGACGGATCCTTCTGGTGCCCCCACTTGTGCCTTCTTTACTCCTGGTGATGAGGTCACAATGGTTTTAGAAAATGCTCCAGGGTTGAACCTACGAGCTACGAACTCTACCTTTACCGGTGTGCCAGGGGCCCTGTCAGGTATTCTTGAAGGCCCTGATGATGAGGAAACTGATATTGATATCTTTAACTTCGAGACACGCTTCCTCCCCGTTACCTTCGCGGCCCTCCAGGCCCGCGACCTTGGTGGAAAAGTCGCCGTCGAATGGGCAACTGCTTCTGAGAGTGGTAATGATTACTTTGTTGTTGAGCACGGCACCACGGTAGGAGCGTTTACCGAAGTTGGTATGGTTGCAGGAGCTGGTGATAGCCAGGATTTGCGCTCGTACGACCTCGTTCATGACACGCCGGCTGTTGGGGTTAACTACTACCGGATCAAGCAAGTAGACTTTGAAGGTACCTTCAGCTACAGTGGCATAGTGCCCGTTGAGGTAGCTGGTACTCCATCGGCAGAAATCACGATCTTCCCTAACCCCGCCAGAGACTACTTCAATCTGAACGTAGGAACAAATTGGCAAGCGGAAGAAGTAGCTGTTTCAGTATTTAATGCTGAAGGCCGCCGGATCATGGAGTGGGCACAGAGCACTAACGTTACCCGTCAGGTTTTCACCGCTGAATTGCCAGCTGGCGTTTACGTTGTTCGCGTAGATGGTGCTCAGCGCTCCAGCACGCAGCGACTGGTAATCGAATAGAAAATACCAGTGCTTTTTACGAAGCTGATAAATGGCCGTCCTCCCTGATTGGGAGGACGGCCATTGTTATTTGGCACAATAACTATGCTTGGGGAGAGCTATTACACTGTTTCTTGATGCTTCCCTTGTGCCTGCGGCCGCGGCAAATAAAACTAAAGAATTGTAGGAGGGTGGTAATTGAAGGGTTTGAAACAAGGTGCTTACGGGAATCTGTTGCATCTTTGATCTATGGATATATCGCGTGAATTGCAGAAGCGTTCGGGAAATAAGTGTGAGCTGAGCGGAGCGACTGATGCTCTAAAGGTTTTTACTGTTGGCCCTAATGGGGATGACTCCCCCGAAAAAAATGTTGTAGTGACTGATTTGCTCTGGCAGCAGTTGACCGGGGAGATTGAGATGAATGCTAATGATTGGCGTTGTCTGAATGACAGTATGTGGTCAGAGGTGCCTGCGGTAAAAGTAGTAGCCTTCCGGGTGCTGCATCAATTAAAAGATGCAGGCTGGCCACAGGATTTACTGGACATGATGTATCTGGAGGAGGAAGAGCGTGCCTGGGCTGAGGCAGGCCTGCCGGATGAAAATGCACTAGTGCACAAGGATTGCAATGGTAATGTTTTGCAGGCAGGGGATAGCGTAACCCTGATCAAAGACTTGAAAGTGAAAGGTGCGAACTTCATCGCTAAGCGGGGAACTGCGGTACGCAATATTCGTCTGGTCCCTGATAATGCTGGCCAGATAGAAGGTCGGGTAGAGACGCAGCAAATCGTTATTCTGACTGAATACGTCAAGAAGAATAAGTAGAAACAGGCGAAAAGCGTCGGGGTAGCGTCGTTGGAGAAGGAATGGTTTTGAGAAGTTTAATAGGAAGTTATCTTTGGTGCCGCATACACTGTAACTTATTTAATCCAACTATGAGACGCTTGTTGTTTGTATTTCTTCTGCTCCTGGCGGGCGGAAGCCAATTTTTGTTTGCACAGCGCAGTTGTTCCAGCGATGCTTTCCAGGAGCAATTGATGGAGGATCCTGCCTATAAAGCAGCCCATCAGCAGCGTCTTGAGCGCCTCAAAGCATTAATGGAAGCAAGGGAAGGAGCTGACCGGTCAGCGACATGTACCGCTACTATCCCTTTACCCGTCGCATTTCATTTTCAGGGTATTTCTAACCCCGACATAGCGTGTTTGCGGGATTTGGCTATTGGTCAGTTGCAAATTTTGAACGATGATTACCAGGGCGTAAACAGCGATATTAGCCTTTGGGACAATGGGGCTGCCCAGTTTTTTCCCGGAATCGATAATGGAGAAAGTTGCATTCAGTTCTGTCTCCCTACCAGTGGACACCCTGCAGGATTTGGTCTTAACGATGGTGATCCGGCAGTAACCATAAACCAGACAGGAAACAATAGTTTTAATAGTAACTGGTCTGGCTACATCAATATCTACGTACGCAATATTGGTGCGCTTGGTTTCTCGCCCCTCGGAGGCAATGGGAATGGCGATGGAGTTACAGTAGATGTAGCGGCTTTTGGCGCAGGAGCTGGTTGTTCGGGCGTTTCTCCTTCGGCTCCCTACGATCTTGGACGAACCCTGACCCATGAATTAGGCCATTACCTTGGCTTGCGGCATATCTGGGGTGGTGGCTGTGGTGATGACGACGGTATTGCTGATACACCAAATTCTTCAGGAAGTTATGGTGGGTGTCCGGCAAACGGTGCTTCTTCCTGTGGGTCGACAGACATGCACATGAACTATATGGATTATGTGAACGATGCCTGTATGTATATGTACAGTGCCGGTCAGATTGCGGTAATGGACGCGTATGCTTCGGCGAACCTGCAAAATGTGATCAATAACGCAGTCGGTTGTGATGGCCCCGTTGCAACGACAGCGGTGGTGAATTTTGTGACCACTGAACAGACGGTGGATGAAGGGTCCTCAGATTGTTTTGCTGGTGGTTCAAAAATAATTACGATACCGCTTGAAATTTCAAGTGCTCCCGATGAGGACGTAACTGTCTTTTTTGATGTATTCGGGACAGCCACCATTGACGGCGACTACAGAATACTCAACAATACCGTTACTTTTCCCGCAGGTAGTACGGAAGAGCAAAGTATTGAAATTGAGCTCTTTGAAGATGTCGCGGAAGAAAATATCGAGACGATAGAGGTATTCTTCAACCTGAGCGTGAATAGTGATAATGTAGTCGCCGGAGAGAATACTTTCTCCTTCATCACAATTCTGGATGATGACATGGCTCCTGTATCAGGTAATACTGAGATTGCTATTGCACAAAACCTGAATGAAGGCTTTGCGGCGTTCAATCTTGCCCCTTTCACAACCGTGCACTTTTACGATCAAGCAAATGGAAAGCTGATGCTTTCCGTGATTAATCCTGGTAGCCATGATTATGGCTGTACCACAGTGTTGATTGACCGTTCCGATGAGTTGAATCCCGGAGCATTTGCCACGACAGTTGGTGACGTTGATTTCATTACAGATAAAACGTTTTTTATCGACCCCGAGAACAATAATCTCTTCAATAGCTACCGGGTCCGGCTTTATTACACCAGTACAGAGATAGATGGCTTTCTTACCGAGTCTGGTCGGGAAGATTTCGACCTGAGAATGTACAGAAGTGATATTGACATTCAATCTGAATTAAATAACCTGGAATTACGCATGCCCACCGTGGATCCATTTGGCGATGGTTTTTCCTACGAGGCTGAGTTTTCTGCGGGGATGGCCGGTTTTGCGCTTGGTGTAGAAGCCCTTAGCTTACCTGTAGAATTGACTGGATTCCGCGCGGCCGCCATAGAGAAAAGGATCGACTTAGCCTGGGCAACTGCAGCAGAGTATAGCAATGCAGGCTTTGAGGTTTTACGTCGAGGACCGGAAGAGCAAGTTTTTCAAACCATAGGCTGGATCGAAGGATCCAATGAGGCGCAAGGAGCCAGTTACGAGTTTTCCGATGTAGCCGCTATTCCAGGGCTGGTGTATGCTTACCAGCTACGTCAGCTGGATACGGATGGCACAGCTATGATATCAGACATTGTAACGGCGAGTATCGCTGCCGAAGGCTTGAATGTTTCGACGTACCCCAACCCCGTTGCAGACCTATTGCAGGTCCGCATTACTGGAGCAGAGGAGAGCACACTGAGCCTAATGGGGGTTGACGGGAAGGTGTTCCTCAAGCGGAGTCATTCCGGGAGTGGCTTACTGAATCTTGACACCAGCGAATTGCCTGCTGGAATCTATTTCCTCATGACAGAAGGTGCTGGTAGCGTTGAAGTGCGGAAAATAATTCATCGCTAGGATGTTTTGCCAGCCACTGAGTTGAGCACTGACATTGAATATTAGGGCTCTTTTGCAGACTGCCATCATTAGGGGGCGGGGGCGCAGGTGCAATCAGTTGGACCTGAGGCAGTGTGCTATCTGCCGTACTTACCCTTGATGAATGCTAATTTGCCCAGTGTACTAACCATCCCATTTTGCCAGTAAAACCCCGGCTTAAAAAGAACGCGCATCAGATCGTAGGGAAAGGCACGTATGAACGTGCCGAGATAATTCAGGGAGAAACCTATACTCCCGGGCTGGCGAGCTTCTTTCGCCTTGGTGGTCAGGAAGTGATACCTCCCGTGCGCGTAAGCGAGGCCAATCCGTTTCCTGATCGTTTGCTTGCTGAATTGTACGAGATGGCGCATCCCGATCGCATCATTATAAAAGATTGTGATGCCTGATCGGCGAAGCCGGTCTTGCCATTCATTTTCTTCACCAAATCCAGGAATCAGACCTTCCATCCCGAGATTTGGATCGAACGGGTGTTCTACGATTACTTCTTTGCGGGCAGCCATTATACCACCACTCAGATATTGTTTCTGGCAAAGTGCTACCGTACCAGACAACTTACTGGCCCGAACGGGGTCTTGATAATAATACTTCACCCATCGTTTGGGCGCCCTAGCGAAGTAGTGTTCATATTTACCGCCGATGACTTTGACGGCAGCTCCACGCACTGCCCCGGAAAATTGCTCAAGCATATCGGGGAAGGCAATGCCATCATCGTCGAGGTAAAACACCCACGGGGTTGTAGCGGCACGTGCTCCGGCATTTCTGGCATTACTCAGGCCAACAGTTGGTTCAAGTAAATACCGTGCACCATAATTGGCAGCCACTTTCCTGGTGTCATCACAGCCGTGGTTGTCGACTACTATGATCAGGAATTCATCGGCTCTTATTGTCTGCTGCGTCAGACTGTCCAAACACAACGCCAGAAGCGCCGGCCGTTGGTAAGTACAAATTACAACAGTGACCTCAGCCATTACCGGAGGATCACCACTTTACCGATGCCGTTTTGGAAGAACTGATCAGTTCCGGTGTCATGTTGTTTCAACGTGGTTCCGTTGGCATCAGAGGTGATAACCCGGTATAAGTACACCCCATTAGCAAGCATGTCTCCGTATTCATCTGTTCCATCCCAGGCAAACTCAGTCTGATGAGTTCCTATTTTGACATCTTCGAAGTCAAGCAGGTTAATATCACGTACTACACGCCCGGAAACAGTCATGATCTGTATCCGGAACATGCTGGGAGGCTCACTACCAGTAAGGGTGTAAACGAAGCGCGTTTGCGTTGTAAATGGATTTGGGTAAGTAAGGACATTAGCTACACGCTGCTCGTTGATGACTTCAAACTCCTGACGGAAATCCAGTCTACCGGCAAGGTTGTTGGTTCGGTCGGCAGCGCGTACGGTGAGGGTGTAAATACCATCCTCAGCCAGGGTTGGCCGGAAGTAGATTTCTGCAACATTTTCACTACCTGTAGGCGGAGAGAATTCAACTCTGGTATCTGCGAAATTGAGTCGTTCTCTTGCGCCGTTTGGCGCAATTAATTCCATAACGTAGGCACTGGTGTCATTGAGTGGGAGGAAGGTGTTTTCATCACGGAGTTGAATCAGGATTTCGGGTTCTGCGCTCACCAGTTCGCCGTCATTAATCCTACGCCCATCAAAGAATACCCGAAGATTAGGGTCAATCACATCCCGGCCGATTTTTAGGCGCGTACTCAGGTCATTGTTAAAGACGACCTCTTCAGGCTGATCTCCGGCGGGGTTGAGCTTAAGTTGCAGGCGAAGGTCGCTATTGAAGTCCAGGGTAGGCAGGGTGAAGGAGACTTCACCTGATGCCCGCCCCGGGAGGGGCGGATGGCGTGTTGACAAGGTGGTAAGCTCATTGCTGGCGTCAATAACCTGCAGCTCGATGAGCAGGCTGTCCATATCCGTAGGGGTAATGTTTTCGTAGCCTACGGTGAGGGCAAACTCTTCTCCCTGCTGTAAGGAGTCGGCAGCAAGGAAACTTAGCTGAGGGTTAATGGCTACGTCGCCTAAGCGGGTGTAGTTGAAGTAAACGTGCTTAAGGGTCGGTACGGTGCGATCAGCTTCGTCGAAAAAGTTAACTTCTGCGCGGAGGGTAGGGTACGTTGCGGCATCAATATCTTCCAGGTTGAGATTTAGTGCAAGTGCCTCTGGGACCGAAAGGTTTTCATCCATGAGGGTAATCTCCGCTCCTCCTACTACTGGCTGGCCGATTATTTTGATGCGTACGCTATCGACGTCGCTTACTTCCGCCCCGGTCAGGGCAAAATCTACTGATTGCCAGCTTGTGGCTGGTCCTACACTATTGGAGCTCCAGGTACCTTCTTGCCAATTGGCCAGTACGGAGGCTTCCATTGTAATTATATCCTCTTGAGTCAGTGCCAGTGCCTCACCCAGCCGCCCAAAGTCTTTCTGAAAAGCAAAAGCGTAGGGTACTGAGCCTAGCGCTGCAATATTTCTGACCTGAAGCGCGCCCTGATCTTCCAGAACATCAAAGACGGTTTGGCCAAAATCCGTAGAATCAGCTAACCAGCCATCGTTGTAGTACTCGTTATTGTTGCGCCATTGCGCAGTGAAAAGCATGACGTATTTACCCGGTTCTATCCCGTTTTCAATGAAGTCCATGAGCCCTGCTCTGCCATCAGGATTTGATGTGCTAAAGGACCACACGTCTCTAAATCTCGCGATGCCACTGTGAGGGACTGAGTTAAATTGCCCGTCTCCGGGATTAGGGAGCCATTCAGAAAAGTCCGTGCTGTCAATAACAATAATGTTTACTCCACCTCGCGTACGCCAAGTGAAGGCACTATTAATTCTGCCGCCATTTGCTTCAAAGCGGGGGATGGTCGTATTGCGGTAGGTAGCGTTGGTTATACTAACGTCCACAACGGTTTGCGTGAAATTCCAACCTTCTTCCAGGGCGTCTCCCCGCAGGTTATCGAAATTACCGTCAATGGTTTGCCCCTGGTGCTGCATTGCCCAGCCTACTTGGTCAGGAGATTGGTCCTCGAGCCAGGTGAAACTGCTTTCGCTCCAGATGTAACCAGCACCTTCAGTAGAAGTACTGTCGGGGCTAATGCGCCAGTAATAAGTGGTACTATCGGTAAAATTAATTGCGGGAGCAAAACGAATGACACCTCCGGGACTATTGATCGATTCATTCACCAAAGGGGCCATAAACGCCTTGTTGGTGGCTACCTGGACTTGATAATTACGTGCCGGGGCAATGGCGTTGGTGGTAGAAGCGATAAGTTCTACAGGGCCTCCAACAACGGCATATTCAGGAGGGAAGGCCACCTTGGCGGTATTGGCAATGAAGGTCAAAGGAATACCGGCACTTCCTCCGGTGCGCAGTTCATTGTTCAGTTCAGCCGCTGGGGCAGGAAGCTCAGGAAGCTCCTCATTAATGTCTACGGAAATGAAAATTCGGTTGCTACCGATGGCCTCAATACCCGCACTGGGCAATTCAATACTGAGGGGTTGTCGGTAATCGGGGGCGATTACTCTTAGCGAGCGCAAATTAATGATCTCTCCATCGGGGAGCTGTTGGCGGAATTGGAGGGTAATGGAATCTGGTAAGTTGCCCCGGCCGATGTTGACCAGGTCGAAGTCTACGGTGAATTCAGGATTTTGAGCAGGTACCACATCAGGGGTGAACCGTACGCTTGCTGGATCGACAATCAGGTCAGGGCCCGGACGTGGGTGCATGCGGTAGGCAGGGTCGCCATTGAGGGCAAACTGCTCAAGCAGGATGGCAATAGTGAAGTTACTGGTGTTCCGGAACTTGGCGATGTTGGAACGCATCATATCACCGATACCCTGGCCATAGTTTTCTTCCCCCATTACCTGATACAGGCTGTCACCAAAGGTTCGCAGGGCCGAGATATAACCGACGCCTTTAGAAGCAGCCAGGGCAATCGCTCCTTTTTCGGGCAAAAAGATGAAGCGCTCAGAGATGCTACGTGATTCGATGAAGGCATCCCCGCTGTAACAGCCTAAGCTGACCATAAATGGGTAGCGGTCTTTGTTGTTATAATTGTTGGGGTCGTCAATACTGAAGTCGAAGCCCTGGGAGCTGGAGTGTCCAAAGAATGTGAGGAGCGAGGTTCCTCCGTTAATCGTCTCAAAGATGGCATCTTGACGACTGTCCTCAATCGGTTCACCACTGGTTTTGAAGAAGGAAACCACATTAGCTCCCAGTTGCGTTTGCTCAATGGTTTGTTCGAGTTGGCTAAGCCCATTTTTGATGCTTACCTGCTCGCCCGGACTGGTACCTCCTCCAAGGTGCATAACTGTCTTCATCCACTCCCGGTCTTCGATCGACTGTTCGCCGATAGCAATCTGTTGTTCAACGCCGCGGAGCTTGGATAGGTATATGCCAACCTCTTCGTCAGAAATGGCTGAAAGCCTACCCGTGGAGAGCCTTGGGACGACTTCTCCAACCGGAGCGGAGAGTAGATTGTCGGAGGCAGGGAAGCCAAAGGAGGGAACGAAAAACGTTCCCGCCGCTTCCTCCAGTGCTTCCGGGGTACGGATATCGTCATACTCCCGGCCTTTTCCTACGAGAAAAAGGTACTGGAGGTTGGGGTTGGTATTGATCAGTAGACTGAGGTAATTGCGCAGTGCCATTGGATGGCGCGGTATGCCGTAGCCAAACTCCTCGTAGAGGTCT
>CAZTTF010000076.1:0-2644 GCA_964616365.1 uncultured Lewinella sp.
CGCATCATCTCCAGTATCCCTGGGGCCGGAACGGTGACGGTAGAGCAAACTATCGGTATGCCGCAGATTCTCGTTGATTTCAACTACCCCAAAATGGCGCAGTACGGGTTGCAAACGCGCGACATTAACCGCGTCATCGAAACCGCCTTCGCCGGAGCCACCGCCGGTACCGTCTATGAGGGCGAACGCCGCTACGACCTGACCGTACGACTCCAAGAAGGCAATCGCGCCGGCATCTCCGATGTTCGCAATCTCTTCATCCCGCTCGAAAATGGTAGCCAGGTACCACTCCGCGAGGTAGCCTCCGTTGAGCTCGTCGACGCACCCATGCAAATCAGCCGGGAAAACACCAACCGGCGCATCGTCATCGGCGTCAACGTAGGCGATTCCGACGTGGAAACACTCGTCGGAAATATTCAGTCCGCCCTGGACGAAAACATCGACCTTCCCGCCGGCTACTATTTCACCTACGGCGGCCAGTTCGAGAACCTCCAGGCAGCCAGCGCCCGCCTTGCCATCGCCGTACCGGTTGCCCTGGCGCTCATCTTCATCCTGCTGTTTTTCACCTTCGGCAGCTTTTCCCAGGCCGCGCTCATCTTTGTCGCCATCCCGCTTTCCGCCATCGGCGGCATCCTCGCCCTGGAGCTGCGGGGCATGCCTTTCAGTATCTCCGCCGGCATCGGCTTCATCGCCCTCTTCGGCGTCGCGGTGCTCAACGGCATCGTCCTGATCGGCTATTTCAACCAGCTCAAAACGGAGGGCTGGGACGACGTCCGCGCCCGCATCATTGAAGGCACCACGGTCCGCCTGCGCCCCGTCATCATGACCGCTGCGGTAGCCTCCCTTGGTTTCCTGCCCATGGCCCTATCCAACTCGGGCGGCGCGGAGGTACAACGGCCCTTAGCCACCGTCGTTATCGGTGGGCTGATCACCGCAACCTTTCTCACCCTCATCGTGCTGCCCATCCTTTACAGTTGGCTCGAAAACTGGAAGAAACGGCCGGGAAGCGTAGCTAAAGTAGCCGTCCTCCTACCGCTGCTGCTGTGTTCTTTTGGGGCGCGGTCGCAGGTGCAGGGCGAGGTATTTAAGCAAGGGAACCCCACTCCCATTACCCTGGACGAAGCAGTTAACCTGGCCATCACCAGTAACCCGAACGTAGCCGCCGCCAACCGCCGGACCGAGCAAAGCCGTAGCCTCCAAAACCTCCCTTATTCCCCCGGCAACACCGACATTAGTTACCAGGGCGACGGACTGTTCCGCGAAAACGGCCAGCGCGTCAACCAACTCGCGATCGTGCAGCAGTTCGCCCATCCCGCTGGCATCCGGGCCACCAACGCCGTACAGGACGCCATCGTCCGCGCCAATGAACTCCGTGGTCAGCTCACCGCAGCGGAAATGACGCTGGAAGTACGCAACCGCTACTACGAACTCCAGCAACGCGAAGCCCTCGCTAGCCTCTACCAACGGTTAGCTACCACTTACGCTGAGTACTACCGCATCGCCCTCGTCCGTGCCGAAGCCGGAGAGGCAACCCGGCTCGAAGCGCTCCAGCTAAACGCCCGCCTCCGGGAACAACAGCTAATGGCCGAGCGGGCCGAAATAGCCATCGCTTCCCTCCGTCAACAACTCGGCGTACTCATCGGTGCTGACGGTGAGGTGACCGCTTCCGACACCCTGACGTTGACCTCACTACCGCCCGAACTGGACACTTCTGTCACAACCTTGGTTGTCCAACTCGCCGAGCAGGACATCTCCGTCGCACGCACCGGCATCGAACGGACCCGCGCCGAACTCAAACCCGGCTTCCGCCTCGGTTACTCCTTCCAACGCTACTTCGAGGGTGGCAACCTGAACGGCCTGGAAGCTGGCATCAGCCTGCCGCTGTTCAACAAGGTGACCAAACGGCGCATCGAAGCCCAGCAACTAGACGTCACCGTAGCGGAATCACAGCTGGAAGCCACCCGATTACGCCGTCGCGGCCAGAAGCTTGCTGCTCGCGCTCAACTGCGTCAGGCCGAAGCGAGCCTGGCTTACTACCGCGATCAACTGTCCGCCGTCAACCCTGAGATCATCCGAATTTCCCGACTCAACTATCGGGCCGGTGAAGTCTCCTACCTCGAACTCCTTGGCGCACTTGATCTCCTGGCCGACAACCAGCTCGGCTACCTCAACGCCCTGCTGGACCACAACCAAACCGTAGCCCGGCTACTAATCCTCCACCAATAAGTCCATCGTCCCGATGACAACCATAAAGCAACTAAGCACTGCCCTTCACGCACTGCTCCTTATTCTCTTCCTTTGCACCTGCGACCGCGCCCAACCCCATGAAGAAGGGGACGGACACAACCACGACGCGCCCGCCGAGAAAATGGCCTCCGATGATCACGACGGTCTTGACCATGACGACGACCACGGCGATCATGAGGAAGAAGAAGGCATTCACCTCACCACCGCCCAGATCGAAACGATGGACATCGGCTTTGGCGACTTCACCAAACTGAAGATCAACGACTACGTCTCCGCTACCGGCACCCTCGACCTGCCGCCCAACGGCTACGCGGACGTGAGCGCCCGCGCCACCGGCTTCGTTCGCAACTCCCGAAACTACGTCGAGGGCGATTACGTCAAACGCGGCGCCACCCTC
>CAZTTF010000077.1:0-4405 GCA_964616365.1 uncultured Lewinella sp.
TGACGGTACACTCGTCGCTATTGCCGTTACCGTCGTTGATTGTCAGGGTAATCGTGACGGCCTCACCGACCTGATCACAGTTGAACGTGCGCGCTGATGCTCCACCAACCGTGAAAGGGCCATTGGGGTCTGTTGCACAATTGTCAGACTCGCTGATCACCGCTAGGGCGTTGATTTCAGCTTGAGGAACTTCGAAACCGCCAGCAGGGATGACTGCGGGAAGCTCGATAATGATGTCCGTTACACATTCGAGAACGGGGTCAGTAGAATCTTCTACGGTGATAGTCTGTGCACAAGTGCTCATACTACCACAGCTAGATGTAGCCGTCCATGTTCTCGTGATAACACCGGTGTTCGAACCAGGGGAGGAAGCATCAAAAACATCAGAGAAAGAAATTGTTGGGTCACCACAAGCGGTTGTTGCCGTCGCCTCGCCGGTATCCGCCGGATCAGTAGGAGCATCACATTCTACCGTTACATTTGCGGGGCAGGTTATTACGGGCATCTCGTCGGGAGCCGTGAGGGTTGCGCGGTAAGAAAACGTAGTTGGTGAAACGTTCCCACAAGCATCCCGTACAGCATATTCATTGATGATGTCAACTGAGCAGCCAAGTGCGCTATTCTCCGCACGAGAGTCTACCAGTGACACTTCAATGTCTTCCAAACAAGTACTGTTATCAGAAATACAAGAAAGATCCAGTGGGGCAGAAACACTTGAACCTCCTACTGCTGACTGAATAGTGCCATCGGCACCGATGGCGAACCAGGTACCATCGGGTGTATTGGGACCTACACCGACGGGACAGCGCTCAAATGCCTGCGTAAACTCAGGACAAGCAACTACCGGAGGTACATTATCCGTTGGGCAAGGGTCTGTAGACAGGAACGTCAAGCCCCAGGCTTCAAAAACACCTGCATCACCTCCAGCATCATCGCAAACTTCAATGGTCCAGTCTCCGTTGGGGCACTGGCCATTGTTAAAGGCGCTAAAATCATTGGTGGCGTTGTCGGGTATCCATTCTCCGATAAAGCAAGTGCCGGCGGGGTCACCATTACAAGCCCCACTACCCGTTCCACTAAGAAGAACACCGTTCGCTCCGGTCGGTGTAAGGACAATATCCATGTCATTCCCGGAGCCACCTGCGTCCCGGAGTAAGGGAATGCGGGTTCCGTCCGGAGATACCAAGGACACCTGAACATCACCCGTCCAGGTATGCGTGATGGTGAGGGCTACGGACTCCAAACTTGTAGAAGCGCCGTTTAGATTGGATTCAAGTCCGCTCGTTGTGATAATGTCGGTCAGGCCGCCACGGCCATCGTCTCCATTTGAGCACGGAGCAATATTGTCGTTAAGCGTCGCCATGGGCGTACTGGTGAAAGTCTGTGCCCGCAAAGAGAGGGAGCCTACCACCAATAGCAAAAGCAAGACGTGCCTACCCCAAGGAAGGTTAAAGTGTTTCATAGATCGTCAATTCTGAGATTATTCAATAAAATTAAGGATAAAAACTAGTACAATGTACAATACGAAAGTCCATAAAAACACATAACCAAGCTAAAAACACGAGTAAATACCTAAAATACACGTCTAAACACATAGCCATGAAAGAGATCAAAATTTACTGGGCTCGAAGAAATGGTCAGCAACGACGACGGAAGATCATTTTCTTAGAGCATGGTGTGAAGCCGACCGAAAAGTGTGTTGACTACCGATATACCTCCTTCCTTGCCGTAAGATGGTAGTTGTAGAAGGTGCTTTGAGCATGGGGTTTAAGAGATATTAAAATATGATGTAAAGTCAGAGTGGAAATTAATAAAGCTATTTTGCATTGCTTTCATATTTAGACGTCTTCTGTGTACGGTTAATTCGAAGCTACCGTCCGGTCAATCTGCTTCAAAATCCCCTACCTTGCACCAGCGTCCGCGCCAACATCACTTACTACCAACCCATCCACTATGACCTCCCGCCGCAACTTTCTTCGTACCTCGCCCGCCTTGGCGGTATTGCCTACCTTGGCGGCTTGTGAAACAGATCAACCTGATGCCCCAGCTCCGGAAAGGGCAGTGGCACCGGTCGTCATCTCCACCTGGCAACACGGCCAGGCCGCAAACGCTAAAGCCTGGGAAGTGCTCCAAGCTGGCGGCGCTGCACTAGACGCGGCCGAAGCCGGCGTCATGGTCACCGAAGCGGACCCGGAGGTACATACCGTCGGCATCGGCTCCTACCCCGACCGGGACGGCACCATCACGCTGGACGCCTGCATTATGAATAGTGCGGGCGACTGTGGAAGCGTAGCTGCCGTGCAAAACATTTTGCACCCGGTGAAACTCGCCCGGATGGTAATGGAAAAAACCCCGCACGTGATGATTGTCGGTCAGGGTGCCCAGGATTTCGCCCTGAGTCAGGGGATGGAAAAACAGGATTTGATGACAGATTGGAGCCGCCAGGCCTACGCAGCCTGGCGCGAACGCACCCCTGATTACCGGCCTGAGATCAACGTGGAAAACCACGACACAATTGGGCTACTAACGCTCGACCAAAACGGCAATCTGGCAGGCGCTTGCACCACCAGCGGCGCCTCGTTCAAATACCACGGCCGGGTGGGCGACTCCCCACTAATTGGTGCGGGCTTATACGTTGATAATGAGATCGGTGCAGCGACAGCAACGGGATGGGGAGAAGCCGTCATCAGGGCCTGTGGTTGCTTCCTGGTGGTTGAATTTATGCGCCAGGGACACACTCCGGCGGAGGCCTGTAAGCTGGCGGTTGAGCGGGTCATCAGTAAGAACCCGGACTGGAAAGAGATCCAGGTTGGTTTTATCGCGCTCAACAAGGCGGGTGCAACCGGTGGCTACTGTATCCAGTCAGGTTTCGACTATGCTGTGCAAACCCCTAATATTGACAATGAAATGCGTGTTCCCGGATTCCGGATTGAAGCACCAAAAAAATAGAATACATGATATTTGAGGTATGCTTACAATCCGTGGACGGAGCCATCGCTGCCGAACGGGCGGGCGCCCAACGGGTAGAGCTTTGTGCAGCGCTCGTGGAGGGCGGCATCACCCCCAGTTTGGGTACGATCGAAGCTTGCCGGAGTGCCGTAGGTATTGACATCATGGTCATGATCCGGCCTCGCGGTGGCGATTTCGTTTACTCGGAACAGGAACTCGCAACCATGGAGCGTGACATCCTGGCCTGCAAAGCCATCGGGGTAACCGGCGTTGTTTTTGGTATGCTAAACGTGGATGGAACGGTGGCGCGTACGCAGGTGCAGCGGATGGTAGCAGCAGCAAGGGATATGGACGTTTGCTTCCATCGGGCTTTTGACGTTTGCGCCGACCCATTTGTCGCCTTAGAGGAACTCATTGAGTTGGGCGTTTCCCGCATTTTGACCTCGGGGCAAGAGGGTACCGTACCCGAAGGGCAGGCATTAATTGCTCAGTTAGTAGAAACAGCCGCCGGCCGCATTGAAATACTCCCCGGCTGCGGAATAACGCCCAAAAATGTTGCCGCAGTAATTGCGGCTACCGGTGTTGATCAGTTTCACGCCACGGCCTTTGGTCGGGTGGAGTCACCGATGCTGCACCGTAACCCTAAAGTCTACATGGGTCTACCGGGATTACCGGAATACGAACGGGAAATGACGAGTGAAGAAGAAGTACGGCGCTTTTTGGCTGCGGTGAGGTAAATTTAGGGCGAAAACAACCTCACATGCACCAATCCCGACGCACTTTCCTGCGCAACTCTGTTATCGCAGCGGCAGGTCTTCCCCTGCTTGGCTGTGGTAGTGATGCTTCCTCCGACACCCCACCTACGAATAGTATGTCCGCTCCATCTACAACACCGCTCCTCCCCTATCTCGACACCATAGGCATACAGCTGTGGAGTGTTCGGGACCAAATGGCAGAAGATGCCAAAATGACTTTAGAGACCTTACAGTCTATCGGTTATCATCAAGTTGAATTCGGAGATACACGCACCGTACTGGAGCATAAAACCTTATGCGACGATCTCGGGCTGGAAATCAATTCCAGTTTCATCAACTGGAATACCGTTACCGGCGGGTGGCAGTATACGCCTGAGCAAAGTCCCTACGAGTTTGCTGAAGTGATAGATAATGCCGGCGAAGCCGGCCTCAGCCACCTGGTGTTTGGCTATCTGCGCCCGGAGGAGCGCACTTCTGCAGACGACTGGAAAAGTTTAGCAGATCAGCTCAACGAAGCCGGCCTGAAGTGTCAGGAAAATGGTTTACAGCTGACCTACCACAACCACAACTTTGAGTGGGACCCGATCGAAGGGACTACCGGCTGGGACATCCTGACCGACCGTATGGACGGAGCGCTTGTCCCCTGGGAGCTAGATGTATTCTGGGCTCAGATTGCGGGCAAAGACCCTAAACCGATCATG
>CAZTTF010000078.1:0-39637 GCA_964616365.1 uncultured Lewinella sp.
CTTCCCATTATACCGAGAATGATACTCCCCAGCACCCATATCCACCCACCGATTTACCGCCACACCCATACTCTAAGTTACCACTTTTGCAGCTATCAGTTTTCTTTTTCACCAAAAGAAATTGATTAGTGGAAGCGCCTATTATCAACCTTTTAAGGCCGTTTTATGGATGTTTTCGGTAAAAGACTAGCCCAACTCCGCAAAGAGCAAAAGCTCTCTCAGACGCAGTTGGCGAAGCAGCTCAGTACCTCTATTTCTGTTATCTCTCGCTACGAACGCGGAGAGATGACTCCGTCTATCGACAATGCCAAAAAGCTTGCTGGCCTACTTGGAACAACCGTCGGCTATCTACTCGGTGAGAACGACGAATCCGATCTACTCAAAGACCCCACCATGGTCCAACGCTTCCGCGACATCCTCGCCCTCAAAGACAAAGAGCGCGAACATGTACTGTTCGCGCTCGATGCCATGATTAGGGATGTGAAGTTGAAGGAGTTGACGGCGGTTTAGTTTCAATTTACCAACTACTAATTAGTGAGAGCTATCGGGTGGCTTGACTCAGTACTTTTAAAGTGTCTATAAAGACTTTAAACTCACAACCGCCGAAAGAAATAAAAACACTATCTAGGTTAGAGGTTGTGTCTATTTGAAAGTAGAACCTTTCGGCAGGGCTGTAATGAATCGACATATTTTGATATTCATCATTCTCACCAATTTTGAACGAAGCCTTTTGAGTGACTGTTAGCGGGAGGTACCAGAAACAATTATAAAATGATAACTTTTCATAAGTCGTGCTACTCACAAGTCTATAATTAGGAGTAGCACCATACTCTATGTAACCTTTATATGGTGCGTACTTAGTGCATGTAGAGTCCCTTGCATGAATTGTAAAAGTATTCAAAAGGACGTTCCTAGTGACTGATTCCTCTAGAGTGTCTGAGAAATGATACTGCATTTTTGTCTTCTGATCCGTACAGCATGGCAGTAAAGCTGCAATACAAAGTAATAAGATAATTCGCATCATTCTTGCTTTATCAATTTACCATCTTCGTTAAACTTGTAAATACCAGCTTCAACTTTTATCGCCCCATTTTTACCAAGCAATTGTAAGAATATTCTCGTTACTTGCCCTCACATCATTTTTCTTAACACCTCCCTTCTTCACTGAATTTTCATACATTCCAGGAGTCGTGCCTTCGGGAGCAAAAAGCACATTAGTTCCCTGGTCTGTAGCTGCAAATTCACGGTACTCGGCATAAGGGTAGGTTCCGCCAAATCTTTTTTGAACTTCTCCCATCTCTATCCCCCCCAGACTCAATTACGTTCCGGCATAAGTCAGCACAATTATTCTTCCAAGTGTACGGGGTAGGAGCATCGGTATCCGCAGTTTGTAACATTGTTGCATCCTGCTGTTGTGTTGTTTTTACGCGGTAACCGTAACTATAAGAACGAGACTTTCCGTAGCTATCTTGAAAATCTTGTTGAGAAGAAAAAGTAGCCTTGTGTACAATTGCCTTACCATTAGGATGATTACCTCCACTTTTACTAAACAGTGTCCAACCGGATTGGTCATTTCCTATTAAAACAGCTCCGTGACCGGATGCCCCTGTCCCAAAGGGTGCCTGTGAATTAATAAGCAGAATAACGTCTCTACCATCAGGGTCAATAGCAT
The DNA here is from genome assembly GCA_964616365.1 of uncultured Lewinella sp. Classification (GTDB taxonomy): domain Bacteria; phylum Bacteroidota; class Bacteroidia; order Chitinophagales; family Saprospiraceae; genus Neolewinella. The sequence continues at coordinate 1,673 of CAZTTF010000078.1, forward strand.
TCGTGGGGTTGTTAAGAACATAATTGTATGGAGAGTAAGAAGAAAATTTATCTACCAGCGGATCAACCTGCCCCCACCTCGCCACCGCCGGGTCATACCACATAGCCCCATAATCATACAAGCCGATCTCGTCTACTTGCTCCTTCCCATTATACCGATAATGGTTGTCCCCAGCACCCACTTTTCCCCACCGATTTACCGCCAGTCCCATGCCTCAAGTTACCACTTTTTCAGTTCCTCAGTTCTCGATCAGTTGAAGAAAAAAACCGGTGCAGGGTAACGGCACCATGGCCTGGGCTGGAAGATCGCTCGCGCCTAGCTGAAGAAGCTGGCGTGCATCATTCACAGATCGGGCGCTATAAGACAAAAGGTGCTCAGCCCTCGGCAAAGGTATTGAGTAAGCTAGCTACCGCACTTTCGATCTCCGCCGATTATCTCGCCAGCGGCACCCTGAACGAGCAAGCCAGTGAGCGACTCCAGGATGCGGAACTACTACAGCAGTTCCATAAAGTAGAACAGCTCCCCAACGACTAGAAGAAGATCGGTAAGTACGAGCGTGATGATGCCGTCCCCTCCTTAGAAGTAGCGCGCAACATCGCTGACGCTCTCGATGTCAGCCTCGATTATCTGGCTGGTAAAGACGAAGCTAAACAACTCAACGGCCAGAATCTGCAGCGGCTGGCAGAACTGGAGCTTCTTAGCGGAGATAAAAAGAAGGTGCTCTATGATCTCATTGACACCTACATCAGGGATGCTAAGGTGAAAATGACTTATACGGCGGGGTGATCCCACCCAATTTGACAGCCTATGTCAATACTGATCCATTGCCTTAGCTTAGTCATTAACTCAATTTAAAGGTCTTTTACTAAGTTTTTCCAAAGTTCCGTCATCTGAAAAAATGAATAAGTAGCTCATTCCTATATTCATCATACGCCACTGTAAGTACCGTTCAGACTGATAGGTATTTAGATGCTCACCTCGGTTTAAGAGCACATTAACCATTACAGTATCTCTAGATATATTAGAAGCAAAACCAACATATCCTGAACTCAGCCTATCATTGACATTAAAAAAATAGTTGTCTTCGAAGACACTTTGGCTGTTATCTAGAGGCCTGAGATCTTTGTGTAATCTTGAGTCAAGTTGGATTATATCAGAGAAGTAAAAAACATCATTCTCAGGAGCATCTTCACTCTCTATATCAAACCTTGAGACCATATCTTCTTGAATCGATATACCAATTACTGACTTTATAACTGTAGCTCTACAGCTCTCGTGTTGAAGAGATGACACTAAAGCTAAAATTATTAAAAACTGCATGACATTGAGTTAATATGAAATATATTTCCCACTCATTGGAGCGACTGTTGGAAAGAATTTCTGCTTGTAAACTATTCTTTGAGCTTGACGACGGAGTAAAGTTTTATTTCCGGAGTCAAAAGGCAAGTGTGATTTGCCTCCATAACTAAGTGCTAGATAGGAAGTACGCTGGCCATAATCATCACCCAGCTGTCCTCTAATAGCGTTCATTGCATTGACAATAGTTCCTGTTCGGCCAAACTGCTGGGCTTCTAGTCCATGCAACCTATTAAGACCAATCTCCGTATGAAGAAGTTCATGGATAAACATTAAGCCAAAACCCATAGTAGATTTATTCAAATCATCGCTAGTACCATCGATAAAGCTTTGAGTTTGAGTAACATCAACCTGGAAATCAAGGCCAATGCCTTGGTTTCCACCTTCTGTTACTAAAGAGAAAGAAGCTGTTTTGTCCTGATTATCGATAGCCCTTGAAACAGCCTGTCTAGCGATAGAGGATCCTATTTCATTTCCATCCTCATCAGTGCTAATTAGTGCATTTCCTTCTTCATCTTTATGGTACTCTAAAAAACCATCAGCTTCGAAAAACTCAAGGCCTGTTTGTCCTCCAAGCTCTCCCATAATAAAGCCTAAAAAGTTCGTCCCATTTTCCTCATCAAATTGCTTCGCCTGACTAACATCAATCCTCATTCCATCAGGATCAATAAGTAGAATTGGATTGTTTGCAACGTAGTTATACGGACTCAGAGAGGCGTATGTATCCGCCAGCGGATCCACCGCATTCCACCTCCCAATAGCCGGATCATACCACCGCGCCCCATAATCATACAGTCCCAACTCCTCACTAAATTCCTTCCCATTATACCGATAATGATACTCCCCCACTACCGGCGCAGCAAATTATCCTGCCAATATCGGTGCCCGCCGAGGCGAAACTTTGCGGGAATAATGTTACCCCGTGCTTCATTGATCTCGAGACGGCAGAAAAAAGCCAGGTGTGGTAAAGCGGAACGGTAGTCAAAGCGGGCGTTGGGACCGCGTAGCCCCTGCATCACCGGTAAACGATTGGGGGCATCATCAAAGTTTTCCAGATAGGGGTGCGTCAGGAACATTTGAAACCCCATCAGGCGGGAGTAAGTACTTAAAAAGTCAGCATTAGGCTGCTGCAGCAGCATCAGGGGGCTGTAGACTTTAGGGTTAATGCCCGCAGTGAATTTGGGGATGGGGCGGGCTACGCCGCCCACAACGGCAGTCGTGGGGCTTGGTGCTTGTCGTAAAAAAGGAGGTACTTCCTGCCCGAAGGTCGATTTACGCGCTTCGCTGTAGCGTAAGCTGACGTTCCTTGCTCCGTTAACCTGCTGTGCACCTGCGGCCGCGCCCCAAAAACAGCATAGCAGGAAAATCAAGGTCCAGGGGTTGTACTTATCCTTTTTCATCACCGTTTCTTTTTGTTGTTTTTATAATCCCGGAAAACGAAGTCTCCCAGCCCCTTCAGGCCGGAGTAATAGGCCTTGCCTCCATTGGTTTCCGTGAAGGTTTCCACGAAGCGTACAAGCCAGGGGTCGCGGGCAATCATGAAAGTCGTCACCGGGATAGAAAGCTTACGCAGGCGGCCAGCCAGGTTCAGTGTCCGGTTAATGATCGTCCGGTCAAGCCCCGCTGAGTTCTTGATGTAGCGCTTCCCCCGCTTGATGCACGTCGGCTTCCCGTCCGTGATCATGAAGATCTGCTTATTGGGGTTGCGCCGGCGGCGCAGGATGTCCATGGCCAGTTCCAGTCCGGCTACTGTATTTGTGTGATATGGCCCTACCTGCAGGTAAGGCAGATCTTTAATCTCTACCGGCCAGGCATCATTTCCGAAGACGATAATGTCCAGCGTATCCTTCGGAAAACGCGTCGTGATGTATTCCGAAAGGGCCATGGCCACCTTCTTGGCCGGTGTAATCCGGTCTTCGCCGTAAAGGATCATCGAGTGGCTGATGTCAATCATCAGCACCGTCGACATCTGGGCCTGGTAGTGGGTCTCGTAGACTTCCAGATCATCATGGGTCAGCTTAAAGTCTCCGATCCCGTGGTTGATCTGGGCGTTGCGCAAAGATTCAGAAACGGCCAGCTTATCCAGCGAATCGCCAAACTCAAATGGGCGGCGTTCACTAGTGTGCTCATCACCTCGCCCGGAGTAACGGGTGGAGTGGTTCCCACGCTTGCTTTTCTTGATTTCGCCGAAAATATCCTTGAGTGCTTTTTGGCGCAACTCGCCCTCCATCTTTGCGGTGGGGATGTAGGGTGGGTTCCCGGGACCATCCCCTGGCTTGATGAAATTTTTATCGATCAACTCCTGGATGAAATCCGCCATGGAGTAGTCATCGTTAGTCAACTCATACTGACGATCAAGCTGCGTCAACCAGGTCAATGCTTCCTGCACGTTACCGGAAGTATGGGTTAACAACTCCTGAAATAATTTCAGCAGCTTGTCGAAGTCGGTTTCGTCGCCTTCACCGGGGAGATAATGTTTGAAGCGCCAGCCTAGCATATGGGAGGGGTTGTACCGAGGAAACGGCTGGCTGGTAGTTTTGGTTGCGCGCGTTGGAACGCATACTTGAGTACTTCAGCTTGTCTTGCAAGGGCGGGGACGCAGGTGCAAAGGAAGTTGTAAGGGCAATGCCAACACAGCAATGATAGTCTTCAAACCACAGGCCTACCCCAGCATGTGTCTGATCCCTTGCTCCGAGCTTTCTTCGGCAATCTCAGCACGGACACCGAAGCTCGCCAGCGCCTGCGCCGTACTGGGCCCAATGGCAATTATCCTTGCATCGGAGGGAATAGGATGCACACTCAAGTACGATCTTACGTTCAAGGGACTGGTGAACACGTAGATACTCGCATAGACAAATTCTGGCAGTTCAACCGGTAAGTTGTCGTAACACACGGCATCGTATACCTTTACCTTATCCCGCAAGATTGTCTGTACCGTTTTACGGGATTGCCGGGCACGCGGAAAAAAGACTTTCTTTCCGGCAGCAACCTCTCCGAAGTTGGCGGCGACTTCTTCAGGGCCGCCTACCCCGACAAAGTCGGCCGTCAGGCCGTAGGCATGTTCCCGCAACGCCCGGGCGGTGCCCGGGCCCATTGCTGCTAATTTTGGCAAGGGCAATGCCACCAGGGCCAGCTTGTCCGCGGCAAAGGCAACTGCGCGGGGGGAGTAGAAAAACCACCAGTCACACCGCTTAGGCAACCAGAATTTAATGGGGGCAAACCGCAGCAACGACCGACCGATAACGGCGCAATCATTGCGCGCGCCCCAATCCAGGATCGGACTGCCAGCCTCAAGGCTTCGTGTTATAAACAAGGTTTGCACGTACCAAAGGTAAGGTGTAGACATTTAGCAGCAGGCTGTTGTGCGTCGGAGTACTGACCATATCGGCATCAATCACGCTTAAGCCCGCACAAAAAGCAGTAACCTACTCTTCTTCGAGGTCTTCGAGTAGCTCTACCTCAATGGCCACCAGCTGGCCCTTATCGTTATGGGTGAGGGTAAAACCAACGTGGTCGTTTACGTACAACTCACTGAAGTCTACGTTTTCAACCGTTGTGTGGTGAAAGAACAGGTTGTTCGGAGGGTATTTGATGAAGCCGTAGCCATTTTTGAGGCTAAAAATCTGACTCTCCATCCGGTCTCCGATTTCCCCCTCAACGGGTTCCTCAAGTTGGACGCCACCTTTAGCTTTAGTGGCGGGCTCCTCGGGTGCACGGCGCTTTTTATCACCATTGGTGGCCACGAACAAACCATCCACCAAAGTACTGACTTCTGCAGCCTCGGGGCTGTCAATCAGCCCGGTCATGTGCAGCGGATGGCTACACTCCTGTAATAGATCCTGGCTGGTGCGGGTAATCATCCGTGAACCGTTATCAGTGGTAAACTCGAAGTCCCAACCAAGTACCATCACCTTACAACCAAGACTTTGAATTTTCCGCACCAGCGGCACGTAGTCGCTATCACTGGCGATTAGCACAACCACGTCTAGCTGACGCAGCATGGCTGATTCGAAGGCCTCCAGGGCCAGCCAAACGTCTATTCCCTTTTCTGAACGCCGGCCGCTGGCGTTATTACGGATGGGGCTGTAGTGGGTTGTCACCCCACTACTCATCAAAATATCATCGAATACCCGATCGTAGTAAAGTACGTTTCCCCGATTCTGTGCCTCCTGGGCACTCAACCGCCCCCGAAAATACTGACTGTCGACAATCTTGGCGTTTCCGGGGCCACTGATTTCAGCGCCAACCCATGCTTCGATGAATCGGTGCAGTCCGGCGATACTCAGTCGGGCCCTACGGGGATGATCGTAGTTGTAGTAATTAGAAACGTGGAGAAAGTAATTTCCGTCGTAAAAGACGCCAATTTTATTGAGGCGATCACTCATTTTCTGCTATCTGTATTATGGTATATCCTGGCTACTATCGGTAACCGGGCGGCAAAGGTATCAAAATTTCTGAGGGAGAAAAACGCAGCGCTAAAGCAAACAATCCTGTGCAAACACCACCTAAAATTTCCGAACAGTGCGTAGCACTATCTAGCCTGGCCTACTCAAGCGCCGAGCAAATCTCCCACGTATCAGGACCTCAGACAAGTGCTCTACTCTACGGGCAACCTATCCTTTTCGTAATCAGAAACAGCTTACTCCCAACTACTGATTTGCTTATCTGCCATCTCCCCGGTATCCAATAACCGGTGAATTTTGGGTTGAAAAATCCAGATGCCAATCATCAGAAAGTAAGCCAGAACGACGTAGCCCAGGATGGCACTACCCTGCTGTGGCTTTTGCAACTCTATACAGCGCAGGGTTTTACCGGTGTAGTACGCACAATATATCATAGCAACAACTCCAAGTAGGCCACAAAGGAAGCCGACTCCAACAGACATAACTATGCCAATCAGCATATTTTCATTAGATAAAAAGTCAGGCTCATCCCCGGATACGATCGCCTCATCGATCATCTTTCCTAATTCAACCATCCACTCGAAACTGAAGTAAATAAAGAACAGCAAACCAACTACATAAAGAGCCGCCACGATAGAGGCGATTTTGAAACGGCGTGGTTTCAGGTTCGTTCCTGTTGGCAGGTACTTGCTCAGTTGCGTCGATACTGTGTGCCAATAGCCGAGTTGCGTAAAACTACTAATGGCCAATATCGCTAAATAGAGCAGCACGTAAATTTTGTATTCCCCTAGCTGTCCAAAATTTACCGGCGGAGGCGCATCGGGCGTATTAATGAGCTGGGTCTGCAATTCCTGAATCCAATTGAGATACAGGAACTGAAAGTAATAGGACAGGAGGACGGGTATGATGATGAGCGCAAAGATTACGTAGGCTTTACTGCGCAGAAAAAAGTGGTGCATAGCTATAAGGTCTTATGTGCAAAATATTGGGAGTGTTACTCTTCCACCAAAAGCCAATCCCACAAATTGGAGGCTTAAGTAGTGAGCCATTATCTGTAAATATTACTCAAGATAAGTAGGCCCGGGCATTTATTCCTGAGAGTAAACACGATGCACACGCTCTCCAATCCCCGTCAATATTTCGTAGGGTATGGTTTGTGCGGCTTCAGCCAGCGATTCCAGAGGGTGGTCCGGACCAAATACAATTGCCGTGCCGCCGGCCGTAACGCCGGCAATTCCGGAGACGTCCACCATCGTCATGTCCATACATACCGCTCCGATTATCGGTGCCAGCATTCCGTTAATCATCACCGAGAAGCGCCCTTCTCCGACTGCTCGCGGCAGTCCATCAGCATAACCTATGGCAAGCACAGCTATCCGGCTATCCCGACTAAGCTTCCCCCTGCGCCCGTAGCCAATGGTGGTTCCCGCCGCCCGATCGTACACGGCCGTTATCCGCGTCGTCAGCTCCAACACCGGGCGCAGCCCGGTCTGCTGAGCATCCCCTACCCCATACAAGCCGATCCCAAGCCGGACAAAATCGAAGGCTGCCTCGGGAAAGCGACTGATGCCATTAGTGTTCAGCACGTGCCGGAGAGGAGCGACTGATAATACTGCTTTGATCCGTTCATAAGCCGCGTCAAACACCCTCAACTGCTGGCGCGTAAACTCATCATGATCTGGAGACTCACTAGCTGCCAGGTGGGTGAACACACTGATTACAGACCGCTCATACCTGCCGGTAGTAAGGGTTAAAATGAGGTCATCCAACGCTCGGTCGGCAAAACCCAAGCGTCCCATCCCGGAATCAATTTCGAGATGAACACGTAAGCCCGCTGCCGCCGCCTGGCGCAACCCTTCGGTTGAATGCACGACGGGATCCAGGGCATCTTCACGCATCCGATTGAAGGTATGTGGAGCTGCATTCAATACCATGATGGGCAATTCCACTCCACCCTCCCGGAGGGCCTTTCCTTCGTCCGGGTAGGCGACGGCGAGGGCATCCGCTCCGGCATCCACCAGGGTGCGGGCAACCGGTAGTGCGCCACCGCCGTAGGCGCTGGCCTTGACCATCACGATCATCCGGGCATCGACCTGTTTACGGTAAAGGAGAAAATTATGACGAAGGGCCGCCAGGTCGATACGCAACACCGTGCGGTGTTGCTTGCGACTCAAGGTATCTGCTATCCGGTCAAATCCTTCGTAGCTCGCTCCTTTGATTAAAATGGTTTCCTTACTGAAGGTAATGTTGGATAAATCCGACAATAGTGCTGCAGTATCCGGATAATGAAGATGCCCCCTAACCGGGTGATTTCGCCTACCTACCGTGATAATTCGGGACACCAAATCTTCAAGTATATGCTTTAACCCACTATCAATCGTTCCCGGCTGCAGGGTCCCTAAAATCAACGTGAGCTTCTCGTGTGGATTCTGCGCCATCGCAAAGTTGAGCGCAGCAGTAAGTGCCGAGATATCATTACTGTAACTGTCATTAATCACCGGGCCGCCGTGAAGTCCCTCGCGCTGCTCCAAGCGATTACTCAGTGGTTGAAAATCGGCAACTCCGGAGGCAATTTCTGTTTGACTCATTCCGAGCGTAAAGGCTACGGCTACCGCGGTAAAAGCGTTTTCAAGATAAATTGCGTTGAGTGCGGGAAACTGTAAGTGCAAAGGGACTTCCTCTACTTCCACCAGATGATGACCGAACCCAAGTTGCGCAACTACCTCTACGTTCATCGAACGCAGCAAGCCGATAGAAGCGTTGTCGTCTGCAGGGACGACCACCCAGTCGGCACCAGTAAAGAGCCGCATCTTTTCGCGGTGCTTTTGTTCCGGTGAGTGAAAACCTTCCGCGTGAGCAGACCCCAGCATGGTGAAGGCACCGCAGGTTGGCTGAATGATGTCCGCTAAACGCTCCATCTCTCCAACCTTACTCACCCCGGCTTCAAAAACAGCTATTTCGTGCGTAGCACGTAACTGCCAAACAGACAGCGGCACCCCAATTTGAGAATTGAAGGAGCGTGGACTCGCACAAACCCGAAAACGCCGGCTGAGTAAGCCAGCTAACCAGTCTTTGACAATTGTCTTTCCATTACTTCCCGTGATGGCCACGACTGGGATCTGGAATTGTCTGCGGTGGTGAGCTGCCAACCCTTGCAAAAAGGCCAGTGGATCGTCTGCTACAACGACCGATACAGCTGTCGACCGTAAAACCTCACGCAACGCCGCTAAGGCATCCTTCGCAAACCCCTCGCCTCCTTTTTTGCGAATAACAAAGTGGCGAACCCCACGCTTATAAAGTCCTACAATGTATTTGTGCCCATTGGTCCTGGCCCCGCCCAAGGCAAAAAACAAGGTTTTCTCCGGGTCAGCCAGCCGCCGGGAATCAACGAGCAGGTCGAACGACGCATAGCGTTCATAGAGCAGCTCAATGGCAGTACCGGGATAAGCATAGGTCACGGCAGACGGATTACTTTAGCTAAAACAGTAGCAGCGCTCAGGCAATACTGCCCGGGCGCTGCTGCACAAAATAAGCCATTTAGCTTGGCTATTACTGGACTTTAAAGTCGTAAGTGATCCGACCACACTGCTGAGCGGGAGCGGTTGGGTCCGATTTAAACTTCCATTTCTTAGCGTTATTTACTGCTGCGCGGACCAGTCCGGGGTCTGCCGTGTTACTGCCATTCTGGGTATATTCTGCAGAGGAGATTTTCCCATCTGGCGAGACACAGACTTTAATAACTACCCGGCCGGAGCGCTGGGAGTTTTCCCGGACCGGAGGACTGGCAAGTACTCCGCGGCCTCCCAGTCCGCCAGATACCCGGCCATCACCAGTAGAGATACCTTCCAGATTGGAGGCGTTAGGATCTCCATTAGGATCTCCCTGGTTACCGGGGGTACCCGTGTTTCCGTTGCCGGAGCCGGAGCCAAAAAGGCCTCCGATTTCGTTTCGGGTATCATTGGCTGCTGCCTCGCGGGCGGCGCGTTCTGCTTCTGCCTGACGGCGGGCTTCAGCCTCGGCTGCGGCACGGCGCTGACGTTCTGCCTCTTCCCGATCCAATCTTTCCTGCAGCTCACGAGCAGCCTGCTGGTCACGCGCTTCCTGCTCTCTACGGGCGGCTTCTTCCCGGGCCTGCTGCTCACGCAGGGCAACAGCAGCAGGATCCTCTTGCTGGATAACTTCACGCTGCGGCTGTGGCGTAGGTGGTGCTGGCTGCGGCGGAGGAGTTACTTCGGGTTCTGGCTCAGGTTCCGGCTCGGGAGCAGGTGCAGGGGGAGTCTCAGGAGCAGGGTCGGGTTGAGGGGCTGGGTTACTGGCCTGGGCATTTTCATCGCCCTGCCCAACATCGATCTGACCAAGATTCACCAGGATCCCTGGTTGCCCCGGAGGAGGATTCATGTGCCAGAAAATCGGGAATACCAGCAAAATGATAAAGAGGATGAAACCGATAGCTGAGGCAACTTTGCCCCGACGATCTGCTTTGATTTCCGCTTCCGTTAGTTGGATTTCCATAGTCTAAATACTGTTGGTTCTGGCTTGTAGATGTAAAACTAAACGCGAATGCACATTATTTTGTGTTGGACCGAAGGTTTTTGTTTTGTTAAGGCCTGACTGAAGTCTAAACTCTTCCAAATTAGTCAAGCACTAGAGCGTCAGGCACCTTCTTTCGTTGCTCGCCAGTAGAGCCAACCTATTAAGGCGCATTGTATAACCAACCGGATCACAGCATTAAGATGAGAGCCGACCATCGGCTCTGGCTTGGTCAGGTCCCAGATGTGCAAGGGCAGAAAAGCGACCATGAGTGCCAGCGCTCCCCAAATACCGAGATGTTTCGTTTTAGGGATCAGGATCAGGATACCAATCACTATCTCCGCTATACCACCAGCCGCATTAGCTAATGCCTTGGGAAACCAATCCGGCATAATCGGATCATAAAAAGCAGGATTCACGAAGTGGTAGGCACCAGCAGCGATGAGAAGGACGGCAAATAGGTACATACGTATGGCGTTGTGAATTAAGACAGGTTTGTGCATTCAAGTGCTGTCGCAAAATACAAGACCAAAGACGCCCCTGCAACATCTTCTAATCACATGATCACCCCCAAGCAAAGACCGCCCCCGAAAATACTATCCGGAAGCGGCCCTACGAATACCCCTAAGGTATTGCTCTCACGGTGTTTATGCCGTGAACATGCGGAGTGTTACTCAATGTTTCCATTAATCTGAGATTTCTTCCTCTCCTCATCCATTGATACACTTCATTCTGATCTAGTCGAAGCTTCAGCGGCATCATTTGGCGGACTAGGCCGTAAATCCTCGTAAAGGTCAGGCTTGAACGAGGCAATATTGCAAGTTGCTAACTATCTAACTCTAATCTCTCGAAATCATCGTACCTGTTGGTCCTTCAGTCTATTAGGCAGTCTTGACCGTCTCACAGACCAACAAACGAGATAGAACGAACATAAGTGTTTAGTCCACTTGAGGAAGAAACCAAGCATCATTGCCAAACCTCACGGTGGTACGATTATTGGCTAGCATCAACTGCGTCAACAGGGTGCTAAAAATGCCCGTACTCACTGTCTTAGCGCTTAATTTTGATCTATCTTTGCGGCCCGCCCTTAAAATGCAATTCCACCATGGCTAAAAAACTGAACCCATCGCGCAAACCTTCCAAAGCTAAACTTGGCTCCGGCCTGGATGCCTTACTTGGAGGAAGCCGACTGGATAAAGCCATGGAGGATGCTCCGAAAGCTACCGTCGAAACGCTGAGTAAAGACTTCAGCTATCTTCCGGTCAGTAAGATATTCGCTAATCCTGACCAGCCGCGTAAGGAATTTGAAGAAGCACCCTTGCAGGAGCTGGCCGAGTCCATCAAGATTCACGGCATCATCCAGCCCATGACCGTCCGGCACATGGGAGATGGGACCTACCAGATCATCTCGGGAGAGCGGCGCTTTAGGGCCAGCCAGCGTGCTGGCCTCAAGCAGGTCCCGGCATTTATCCGCACCGTTAACGATCAGACCCTGCTCGAAATGGCGCTGATTGAGAACATCCAGCGGCAGGATCTTAATCCGATGGAAGTAGCCTACAGCTACTTCCGCCTTAAGCAGGATTTCAACCTCACGCAAAACGATGTAGCTGATCGCGTAGGTAAGCCCCGTACTACCGTTGCCAATTACCTCGGCATCCTGAACACTTCTCCTAAAGTTCAGCAGGCCATCAAAGAGAAAAAGATTTCTATCGGGGTGGCAAAGACCTTCGCCGGAATCAAGGACGTAGGACTACAAGAACTCTTTTTAGAAGAGGTGCTGAGTAATCCAGACTGGAGCGTCCGGCAAGTAGAAGAAAAAGTAAAAAGTTACAAGCCAAAGGCAAAGAAAGCCAGCAGCGCCAGCAAGGCAATCGGTGGCGGGGAGGACCTCAAGGTTTTCCGCAAAGCACTGCAGGAGTTCTTCGGGACCAAGCAGGTGAGCATCAAATTCGACGATAAAGCCGCTAAAGCGGGTAGCTTTACGGTGAAGTTCGGAGATCAGGAAGAACTCGAACACATGTACAAGGCTGTTGAGTAGATTTAACCTGGTTACTTTAGTTGCCTTAAGGTAAAACGATGAACCTTATGGCTACGTTAAAGCATTGCCGGGCAGGCAACCAATTTCATCGAAGGCTTATCCTAAGCATCATGAACGATCTTCTACAAGGTTGGCGCTACACTTCGGGGCTACTCATTGCTTTCCTCGTCCTCTCCCTGGCACCTGCGGCCGCGCAAACCGATGGGCCTAAGCGCATGGGCATCCGAAAAATGACGGATACCATTCCTGACGCCGAGGTCTTGAGCGATACCATTGTTGCCCTTTCAAGCATCAGGCGTGCACCACGCAAGGCATTGCTCTGGAGTATTATTCCCGGAGGTGGTCAAGTGCAAAACAAAAGATGGTGGAAAGTTCCAATCGTCTACGGCGGTCTGCTCGGCATGGTGGCCGTAGCGGACTTCAACCAAACGCGCTACACGCGTTTCGTGACAGCTCTGGAAAACCGCTGTCTGGGAGATGGTAATGTTGTCATCATCCCCAACGAGAATTGTATCCCGACAGAAGATATTTTTTCTTTGAATCAAATCACAGACGCTGCCCTCATCCAGGCCCGCAACAGCGCAGACCGCAATCGGCAAACAGCCTACATCGGTATTTTCGTAGCCTATCTCCTGCAGGCAGTAGAGGCCTATACCGACGCGCACTTACAGGAATTTGATATTTCTGACGACCTCTCCTTCCGGCTTGGTCCTGTGCTACAACCCAATGGTTCACTTGCTGCCGGACTTACCGTACCCCTTGGAAATGGCAGAAAACGGCGCATCGAAAATGCGATGGTCGCCCGGCTTAAGGCAAAAGCCCGCTAGTACACTAGTCCTTCTTGCTTTACCGCAGGATAGAAAATGCAATCGTAAAGCTGCCCAGAATGAGGAGGGCCGCGAGTGCGAATGCCGAGCCCGGGAAGTAGAAGGGAGTGCCCTCTTTTGTGGTGTAGAAAAATACTCCGGTCATCATCAGCGGGCCAATAATGGTCGTCAGGCTTTGAATGGCTGTCAGTCCTCCCTGCAATTCTCCCTGCTGGTTTATCCCAACCTTACTGGCTAAGTAAGACTGCAGATTAGGCGTGGCAATGCCGCCTACGCAGAAAGGGATCAGGAAAACAAACATCATCCAGGATTGGGACGCAAAAGCAAACAGCAGCATCCCCAATCCGTAGAGTGCGATCCCCAGATAAATACTCTTGCCTGCTCCAAAAAAGTCATAGGCCTTCTGCGCAAAACCACCCTGGACGATGCCGACCAGAACACCCGCAACCGCAAGTGATAATCCGACCATAAACTCTGACCAGCCAAAACGGTAGATCGTGAAATAGGCCCAGTTACTGTTCACTGCATGGGAGGCAAGGTTCAGCAGGAAAAAGGCCAACAGCAAGTAACCTATTCCGGAAATATTAAACAGTTGACGCAGGGTTCCTACCGGGTTGGCCCGGTTCCAGTCAAACTCCCGTCGGTTCTCCTCGGCCAGAGACTCGGGAAGGATAAAGTAGCCATAAAGGAAGTTAGCGAAGGCCAGGCCCGCAGCAACGTAAAACGGTACCCGTACGCCGATCTCACCAAAAACGCCCCCTAACAGTGGCCCAATGATAAAACCCAGGCCAAATGCTGCCCCGATCATCCCAAAGTTTTTAGCGCGGTTTTCCTCAGTACTAATGTCTGCGATATAGGCAGACGCCGTGGTAAAGCTTGCGCCCCCGATTCCAGCAATAATCCGCCCAATTACCAGCCAGGTGTAGTCCGGGGCAAAGGCCATGATCAGGTAGTCTATCGACAAGCCAAACAAAGCAATCAACAGTACCGGCCTGCGGCCGTATTTATCACTAAGGTTACCAATGATCGGTGAACAGATGAATTGTGCGACCGCCCAGACCGCCAACAGATAACCACCGTAAGTGCTCGCCTCATTAACGGAGATATCCATCATTTGCTCCAACAGGTTCGGCAGAACGGGAATGATGATCCCGAAACCAATCACGTCAATGAGGACGGTAATAAGAATGAATTTGACGGCTGGCTTCATGGGAGGAGCAGTTGTTGCAGTTGTTGCAGTTGTTGCAGTTGTTGCAGTTGTTGCAGTTGTTGCAGTTGTTGCAGTTGTTGCAGTTGTTGTAAATGTCAGGGAAGGAAAAGGGTTGCGGCATTTACGCTACAATTGGCAGGTCTGGCTTTTTATCGGAAGGGGTAATCCGTCATCCGAGGTCTCGGCTGTCTAACTCCAGAATCAAGTGCTCTCCCTCCGCGACAACGAGCAAAACGTGGCGATCGCCCAGTGAAACCAACTGCCTAATTTCCAGACGATTGCGATTTCCGCCTAAATCAATAAATTCAATGCTACCGTCGGGGCGCAGTAACTGAAGGGCGGCCGCGTCCTGGCGGCCAATACGGGGCAGTACTTCTAGTTTGTTCCCGCCGAGAAGGATGCCTTCGGGAATTTCGAGTGCACAGTTTATGGGAGTTAGTTGAGCGGCAGGTGGCAAGTTTTCCGACTCCCACGTACCGCCATTATTTCTGGTTAGCAAGAAGTGATCGAATGTCGTGCTCCTGAGTGGTGTCATCTTTACGGTCGGGAAATTTTCGGTAAACGAGCGTCCGGCAAAGTCAGTATAACTCAGGTTGTTCCGCCGCATGCCAGGAAGTTGGCTGGAAAGTTCATCCTTATCGGCTACCGTCATTTCCTTATCCTGCCGGATATAGGTTAATAGGGGGTCTTCCTTGCCATTTTCGTCTACATCTTCGAGATAGAAGTTGACGGGAGCCTCTGCAGTAGGCGTGCCCAAGACTGAGTTACGCCCCCAGTTGCCAAGTAAGACTGTCGTTCCGCCGCCGCCACTACCCTGCAGCTTTGAGACCGATTGCCAGAGACCTTCGGGAAGTCCGATAGGATAATAGTCATCCCCTCCGGTCCAGATCCTGGGCGCAGCCCAGGGTTCCGCCATCAGCGTAAATTCCTCTGCGGGGAAGTTAGCCTCAAGTGGCTTATCAGGTGCCTGCAGTTCAGGAAAGGTATTCCTTAAAGCGGGCATGGCGTAGGCAGCTGCTAACTCGAGCTGTTCTCCGGTCCAGCGATAAGTCTGGAACTCTGGTTCACCGGCTTGACGCAGGGCTATCCCGTCAGGTAATCGTACCACCGGATAACTGAGTTCCCGGGGAGCAGCATAGGCCAGTGGCTCCGTATCAAAGTAACTCCCTTCCCTACCCTCACGAGTGATACCCGAACCTAGCACTTTGTACCAGGGTGTTGTGGAAGTTGCCACATTCGGCTGCCAATCATAGCCGCCTTCTGATTGCGACATCATCCCCCGCTGCGGCGCGATCCACATGCGATTGGTGAAGGAATTCTGCTCCTCAGGATCGCTTAGCGATCCGTTTGCTCCCTTTTCCCCAGGAGAACGGGCCGTGTTCTCATAAAGTGACGCTGGCGCGTTGAGGTTATTAAGCACCAGGTCCAGGTCACCATCCTGGTCAAAGTCAGCGACGGCAGCTCCGGTGGAGCTGCCATTGAGGTCCAGCCCCCATGCTTTACCGACTTCCTCAAAATTCCAGTCCCCCTTCTGGCGAAAAGCAACATTGGGTACATGGCCGGACGGCATGTTGGCTAGCACTTCGAGATTAGCAGCCTGATTGGCCAGGCCGGAGGAGATAAACTTGAGGAAGTCCAGCCCGTTAGGCCGCCGCTCAATGCCATTTGCAATAAAAATGTCCTGCTTCCCGTCGAGGTCAAAATCCTCCACGAGGCAGGACCACGACCAGTCGCTGGCGGCAACGCCCGCCATTTCCGCAACCTCGCTGAAGTGGCCATCCCCCCGGTTCCACTGCAGGGCATTGTGGGGCAGCTGGTCGTAGTAACCCAGGCTACGCTTCAGGTTGTAGACGTTGGGTTGATCGGCAGACATAGTGGCCTTCAGGATGGTTTCGTCCATCGGTCGCATGTCAAGGGTGAAGAGATCCGGCCAGCCGTCAGCATCAAAGTCACCGGCATCGGAGCCCATGGAGAAATTGGAAGTATGCCCCGTGCGCTCCCGCACGGATTCCTGGAAGGTGCCGTCCTGTTGGTTGAGGTAATAGTAATCGTTCTCAGAGAAATCGTTGCAGACGTATAAATCTGGCCAGCCGTCGCGATTAAAATCAGCGACGGTGGCGGAGAGGCCGTAGCCAATTTTGGAGGAATAGAGGTTGGCTGGTTGTGTGACGTTAGTAAACTTATGCTCCTTCAGAAGCGCCCCGAAAAGGGTTCCATCCAATTTTTGGTCATTGCGCAGCAACATATCTCCCGCGAGAGAGTCCGGCACATTGCGCCCTGCTGCCGTGCCGTAGGTGGCATCGTTGTGTACGGAGTGACGCAGCAGGTACATGTCCAGATCACCATCCCGGTCATAGTCAAACCAGTAGGCCTGAGTATTAAAGCCAGCAAAGTCGAGGCCATAGTCTGCGGCTGCTTCGATAAAGGTACCGTCATCCTGCTGCAGGAAGAGTTCGTTGCGGCCCTCCAGGCCTTTATAGCCAGACACATTACAGACGTAGATATCCATTAGTCCGTTACCGTCGACGTCTACAACACTGACTCCTGTAGACCAATCCCCTGCACCTGCGACCGCGCCCAACTCAGTCCCGTCCCGAAAGCGAAAATCGCCCTCGTTGATGTAGTATTTATTTGGTCCCTGGTTGTTGGTAAAATATAGATCAGGTAATCCGTCGCCATTGATGTCAGTGGCGGCGACCCCGCCACCGTTGTAATAATAGAGGTATTCGATGATGTTAAAGTCTTCACGCTCCAGCAGCATATTCGCTGACGTGACCCCCGTATTGGAACGCAGCGCAAAGAGCGTATCCGGGGCGCGGTCGCAGGTGCAAAGCAAGAAGGCAAGGAGCAATGGAAACAAGAGTTTGCGCATGGCGCAAAGGTAAAAAACCTGACACGCAACCGACGCAGCAAGAGCGACTGAAGACTATTTTAGTTGTTCCACTAACGATAGCACCCAAAGCGGTGTCATCAAGGTAAGTGAGCTTCTCGATTGAGGCCCATTTGTTTCGCTAAGTAAACCATGTAAACCCTACCCCCATGAAACCAGTATTTTTTCTTCTTCCTCTGTTTCTATTTTCTTGTGCCGGCACCAATGTTCCTGTACGGATAAAAGCGATGACCGAAGCACGTGCCCCCCTGCCTGCTGACCGTGAAATCACGCACGTCAGTGTTTACGAACAGCTTCCCGCAGAAAGCGAATTTATCAGCAAAATAGCCGTGGGCGGCTTCAGCAACTTTGCCCCCTGCAACTATGATATTGTGATGGAAGAAGCGGAAGCACAGGCACGTCAGGCAGGTGCTAATATCGTGAAGGTGATTAAGCCAAGGGCCAATAACGTTGGCAATTGTCCTCGAATAGTAGTTGGTCTATTTCGAAATGACAACGAAAAAGTCATGGCTGACTTTAAGGGGACACAGGAGAAACTCAATGCCAGCACCCTTGCTAAAGACACGGATTATGCCGTCGTGCACTTCTATCGTCTCCCCAGTCCCTCTATTCTGGCTTATAGGGTTTTCCACCAAAACGCTCGGATCGGCAGACTTGGAAATAACCGTAAATTCAGCTACCAAACTACCACCTTTGGCAAGCAGACCTTTCGTATCGGCCTAAATCCACAGGGCGTCAGCATTGATATCCAGCCAGGTAAGGAGTACTACGTGACTTTTGCCATTCAGACCGATGGTTTTGAATCCAGAGAGGGCTTACGTGTAGTGGATAACTATACAGGCCGAAATGAGTCGAAAGGCGTTCGGCCTTTTATTCCCAGAAAAGCAAGGTCCTCTCGCAGATAATAAATCGCCAAACACTTCCCGTTGATGCCTATGTAAATGACGTGCGCAACAAAGGTTGCTTTGCGCGTATTAACGAAGACGATGCTTAGCAGGGAAGCTGAGTACATTACTAACAGCTACTGCAAGGGGCTATTACATTTGGTTCCAAACCACATTGGGCGGGAAGCATCCAAAGACCTTCGTATTTAAAAACCAAAGTAGAAAAGTCCTCGAGCAAGCAGCTTTGGAGGTATATCTGATACACGGCCGTAATTACACGGCTCATTGGATTGCTAAAGAGCAATAGAAGTTGGGCGAAGCAAAGTTATCATACCTAGCTAGGCTTCGCCTTTTTTGCAGTGGCATTATTCAATAGTAGATTACGATTGCATCTTCTTAATCATATTCATCCCCAACCGTGCAGGCATAAGAGGCATCGCTGCCTTGATCATGACTTTGAGACCAGTTTCGGTAATTACCTCCAGTTTACCAGCCTCCATGGCTTCGTAACCTTCCCTGGCGGTATAGCGGGCAGATTTACCCTGGGCGAACATCTCACTATTACCGTCGAAGCCGGCAGTGTCGGCAAATTCCGTCTTCACGGCGCCGGGGCAGAGCGCCGTTACGGTTACTCCCGTACCTTCCAGTTCAGAAGCTACAGCCTGGCTAAAACTGTTTACGTAGGCTTTAGTGGCAAAGTAGACTGCCTGAAGTGGTCCCGGCATAAAGCCTGCAGTACTTGAAGTGTTGAGCACTTTACCTCGTCTCCGGGCAACCATTCCCGGCAGTAACAAGTGCGTGAGTTGGGTAAGCGCCGTTATGTTAAGGGTAATCATGCCTTCGAGCATATTCCAGTCTTGCTCGTGAAAGTTACCCCGCCCGCCAAATCCGGCGTTATTAAACAGGTAGTCAACCACTATCCCCTGAGCATTAAGCTCCGCAAAGATAGCCTCACATGCTCCCGGTTCCACGAGATCTTTGGCGATCACGTGCACGGCGACGCCGTGAGCTTGCTCTAACTCTGATTTGAGTTCAAGAAGCTCTTCTTTTCTACGGGCGATAATAACCAGATCACGCTTTTGCTCTGCGTGAATTCTGGCTAATTCCTTACCGATCCCTGAACTGGCTCCGGTTACTACTCCTACTTCTTTCATTGTTAAGTTCTTTGCCCTAACACAACGTAAAAGGACTTAAAGTTCGGCGCTTTATGGCTTCATTCTTTCTGGTCGGGCACTGTAATCAGCTTAAACCTTACCATCTTCAGAGAAAAGGAGTTGGGTAATCTTACTCTCCCAGCAGCCCCTTGAACATCTTACGTACCTCCGGTACGCCGGCTAATTTGTAGCGCGCCGAAGTACGCTCTGGTCCAACTTTAATACTGACGCCGTCTTCGGTTAGGTTGGTGAAAATATCTTCATCTGTAGTATCATCACCGATACCGAGCACAAAGCCCCAATCACTCTTCTGGACCCAATGTGCCGTTGCTTTTCCTTTGTTGACGCCGGCATTTTTGATCTCTACAACCTTATTGCCTTCCAGTACCTGCAAGTCCTGATTCTGGATCAGGTAACTCAACATGTCCCGAAATTCCCGCACCCTTTTTTGACCGAGGTCACGGTCAATACTGCGGTAATGCCACGCAAGGCTGTAATCCTTCTCCTCAATAAATGACCCCGGCGTACGGGCGACCAGGTTTTCCAGTAGTTCCCGGATTTTGGGTTTCCACCCAGCCACCACGTTGGGGTTTAGGTGCCAGTCTCCGTGCTCTTTCATCCAGACGCCGTGCTCTGCGGCCATCTCTACGTTCAAATGGCCCAGCCATTTCTCCAGGGTAGTCCGGTCTCGACCGGAGTTGATAACAACACAGTTTTTTTCATCCGCTGCCAGCCTGGTCAGGATATCGATCACCTCCTCATCGGGTGATACAGCTTGAGGGTCTTCATTGAATCCCATCAGGGTTCCGTCGTAATCGATGAATAAAAGACGCTTGTCCGCGGCATCGTACCGGGCTTTAACTTCGTCCATAGTTTGGTTCTCAAGGCTGGTAGTCATGGCGATCATATTCCTGTCTTTAAGCTTCTGTTGTTCCTGAATGAAGGTAGCAGCCCAATTCTTGACATCGTACTGCTTAAGTTTCTTTTGCATGATCTCCATTCGTTGCCGCTTTTCTTCTGACGACATCTCCAGCGCCTGAATAAGCGCTGCTTCTATCTCCTGTCGGCTTTGGGGATTTACGGTAAGGGCACCGTCGTTCAATTCATCGACGGCTCCTGCCAACTCGCTAAGGATCAATACGCCATCCTTGGTATCCTCCTTGCTGGCAATGTATTCTTTTGCCACCAGGTTCATGCCATCCCGCAGGGGGGTGATCAGGGCAATATCGGCCTCCCGATAGAGGGTTGTCAGGGCGGCAAAATTTAGTGATCGATAGTAGTAGTGGATGGGCATCCAGTCGAAAGTACCGAACTCACTATTGATCTTACTGACCAGCACGTCCACCTCCGTTTTCAGGCTTTGGTACTGGTCTACATTTGCCCGGCTTGGCACCACGATCATAATAAGGTTGACCTTACCTATGTATTCAGGGTTATTTTGGATAAAACGACCGAAAGCACGGATTCGGTGAGGAATGCCTTTGGTGTAGTCCAATCGGTCTACACTCAGGGCAATCTTACGGCTGGCGTGCAACCTCCGTATTTCACCACTACTTTTATCCGTTTCCGCATTCTCATCGAGGTTGGCGTACTTCTCGTAGTTGATGCCCATGGGGAAGAAATCCACATTTACCTCACGTCCATCAATCGTTAATCGACCAAAGGTATGTTCATGTCCCGTGATCCGGTAGGCAGCCGAAAGGAAGTGACGTAGGTAGCCAAAGGTGTGGAAGCCGATCTGGTCAGCCCCTAACAAGCCCGTAAGGATCTCCTTACTCCACGGCAGGATCCGAAACACCTCGTAGCTGGGAAAGGGTATGTGCAAAAAGAAACCGATACTGATTTTGGGAAATTTCTTCCGGATCATTGCCGGGAGGAGCATCAGTTGATAATCATGTACCCAGACCATATCGTCTTCCCGGAGGTGCTTCTCGACTTCCTGGAAGAATTTGAAGTTCACCTGCTGGTAAGCCTCCCACATATCGTCGTTGTAGGTGGTATACTCCGTGAAGTAGTGGAAGTGCGGCCAAATGGTTTTATTGCTAAATCCTTCGTAGTAAAGGTCTATTTCCTGCGGAGTGAGAAATACCGGGGCCAGCTTACGCTGCCCGAGGTCTTCCCGGATGCTTTCTTTCTCCCACTCATCAGTTACATCTACACCCGGCCAACCGATCCATAATTTGTTGTAGCTCTCGTCCAGTGAATTAAGCCCGGTTGCCAATCCGCCGGCACTCGGGTAATAATGTAGTTCACCTGCCTCACGGTTGATCGTGATCGGCAGACGATTAGAAATAATGACAAGTCGAGACATAAATGTGTTAGGTGTGAATTGTTAGATGGCGAACCAACAAGTTGAAGGCGTAGCCATAGCTACAGCAAAACTTGGTGGCGAAAATAGATGGCAAAATCGGCTACCATAAATCACCTCAAGGTGGCCGAGAGCATTATAATAGGCGGAAGTTCCCCTTTTTCGGTGAAACGCCCAAAGGTTAACCCGTTTCATTGAGTCACCTTTTCTAAATTCAACGCAGCAAACACCTAATCTCCCTTGAGGGACACTTCTTCACCTACCCTGATCAACCCCTCTCCGGACTCCCAACAACCATTCATGCCAAAAAGGATCTTCGTACCGACTTTCCGGTAGCTGGCTAAAGCGCCCATAATTCTGGGGTTCCGCTCTCCGGTATCGGGGTGCTGGGTAACCATGATACAGCGGGCACAGGGTTTGGGCAAACGAAATTGATGGCTGCCAATTTGCAGGCCAGTCCAATCATCTTCGGCAAAGGGAACATCGTGCTCAACCACGATATTAGGCCGGAAACGACGTATATCTAAGGCGGGGTCCCCTACCCTGTTGGCCAGATCTGTAAGGGAGGCAGTATTCGTAATCAGGTAAGGGTAGCCATCGGCAAAGGAGACGGTTTCACCGGGCCGCGCGTAGCGCGGGTCAATGGGGCGTTGGTCCGCCGCATCCATGTAGACAAGTTGGGCACCAGGAATACCAATCGTCTCAGCAATGGCCGCAACCACTTCCTGATCAATGTGAGTAGCCTCAAAGGTATCATCCCATACAGTCACCTCTTTGCCCTTTGTTCCTTGCCTGGCACCTGCGACCGCGCCCACTACTTCCCCCGAAGCGATGCGGACAAACCGCAATTCATCACCATGTACCTCCGCCGTAAACTCCGCTAACTGCGGTGTGGCCCGCCGGGTAATAAACTGGCCGTTGGGCTCCGTGAACATCCAGCGACGATCGTCAGCGAAGCCGCGTGGGGCCGGCTTTAAGGCTTCGACAGACTGGCCACCAAGACTTTTTACCGGGTAGCGAAAAAGAGCAGAAACTTTCATGCCCACAAGTTAAACTTACCAAGGGCACTCCTGGTGATTTTCGACAGACTCTTTTACGCTTCGCTGAGGAATAAGGCCTCAGTTATTAAGCACCAATTGTGTGCCATTAGCGTAGTCGAATTGCAAGAAGCCATCCTGTTGCGTTAGATATACCCGCCTAAGAAAACTACCCACATCGAAAGACGCCTCCAAAACCTGCTGGTAGGCGCGACCATGCAAAGTAGTATCCGCAATAATTCGTTGACCTGACAGCAAACCGGGGATTAGCACAGGAGTAGCCAAGGTAGTATCAACAAATACATCTACAATCAGTGCTTCACCCGTAGGACCCCGGCCCAATATATGGCGGTAGTTGTCCTGACCGTTGGTGAACAACGTACGAATAAAAAGCGTCCCCGTAAGCGATTCCCCCTCCACAAAAATCTCTGTACCAAACAGACAATCATCCGCAGTACGGTCGACTTCAACCACGTCAGCCACAAATATTTCGCCGCTGTTTGCCATCAGTTCGATTTCATCTCCTCCAACGTAGGGATAGCTCGCACGTACTGAGGCCACCACTTCCACTGCTGCTTCCGGGCATTGTAACACGACGTCTTCCTCACAGTCTCGAAAGGGGCAAGCCACACACAGCTGTAGGAACAATAAGGTAGAGAAGAAAAATTTCATCGGGCAGGCAATGCAAGTAAAACAAATAGCGGGGAGCACCAGTAATAGCGCTCCCCACTGCTCGCGGTAGGTTATTACGACAGGCTCGCTGCTTCCAGCGCCGGCACCTCCACCTGTGTTCCCAGGATATCCTCCATGGTTTCCCGGCGGCGAATCAGGTGCGCCTGTCCGTTTAGCACCAACACCTCCGCCGGCCGGAAACGGCTGTTGTAGTTACTGGCCATCATGAAGGAGTAAGCTCCTGCATTTGCCATCGCCAGAATGTCTCCTTCCCGTACTTCAGCCAGCTGTCGGTTAACCCCGAAGGTGTCCGTTTCACAGATATATCCTACAATGCTGTAAATCCGCGGTTTCCCTCCCGGGTTACTGACGTTGGTTATGTGGTGGTAAGCATCGTAGAACATAGGCCGGATCAGGTGATTCAGCCCACTATCAACCCCCGCGAAAACGGAGGCAGTTGTTGTTTTTACTACATTGGTACGGACCAGAAAATGTCCAGATTCGCTTACCAGGAATTTACCCGGCTCAAACATCAGTTCGAGTTCACGGCCATATTCTGCGCAGAAGGCATTGAAACGATCTCCCAGCTGATCGCCGAGGTCTTCAATATCAGTGGCAATGCCTCCTTCTTTGTAAGGCACTTTAAAGCCAGAGCCAAAGTCGAGATAATCCAAATCCGGAAAGTCCGAGGCGGCCCGGAGGAGAATTTCCACGGCTTGCAGGAATACCTGCGCATCGTAGATATCAGAGCCCGTATGCATGTGTAGGCCCTCTACTTTCACCCCAAGTGCATCAACGACCTTAAGGACGTGAGGAACCTGGTGGATACTAATGCCAAACTTGGAATCAATATGGCCTACACTGATCTTGCTGTTCCCTCCCGCCATGATGTGCGGGTTAATCCGGATACATACCGGAACGCCGGGATGAACAGCTCCAAATTGCTCAAGGATCGAGATGTTGTCAATATTGATGCGTACACCTTTCGCAACGGCCTCGCTCACTTCTTCAAAGCTCACGCAATTTGGTGTGAAAAGGATATCGTGGGGATCAAAGCCAGCCAGCAACCCGAGTTCTACTTCCTGGATAGAAACGGTGTCCAAGCCGCTACCCCATTGGTTAAACAGGCGCAGTACGTTTACATTGGTAAGTGCTTTACAGGCGTAGTTGATGCGCAACCGTTTGACTTTTCCAAAGGCTTTGGTCATGCGGTCGTACTGCCGTTTCATCGTGGCAGCATCATAAACGTAAACGGGAGCATCGTGTTGCTCAACCAATTGCAAGACATCAACGCCGCCGATCTGGTAGCGCCCTTGGGAAAGTGTCATGGTTAATAAATTGGGGTAAATAAAAGACTGCGTCAGCATTATTTTGCGCGGACGCAGGTGCAAAGTTAGGAGTTATTAAGCAGTGGCTTTGATTTGTTGCCACCGAAGGGGACATAGTGTCCGGTAACGGCAAAGTCCCTGCCCTTGCCACCGGGCCTGAAACATAGTCAGAGCAGTTGGCACGGGCAGGGACCTTCAAGATCAACCTGCTAATATTAGTATAGGTCGGGCAAGATCGGTCGCCTACTCAACGGCAAGCTCTTCAGTTTCGTCCAACTGTTTTCGGTTTCTCCACCACAAAAAGGCTACGGTGGCAATCAGGATATATGGAGTACCGAGCATGTAGAGGATACCATTGTTGAGTCCCTGACCTTCCGTACCGCCATTAGCCAGGTTAGACTCTGCCGTAGCACGACACATTGGGCACTGCGCTAACAAATCGCCACTACCCACAACGAGTAAAACGAGCATAAGCGCAAGAAGAAGGATTGACTTTTTCATGGTACAAAGTTAAGGATTTGCGGATAGTTTCTTTGGTAGATTGCTCAGCAAAATGAGAAAGCTTAAGGATAATACTGCCGCAGCATAAGGTAAACGACGGGGCCCGTAATGGCGACATAGAGCCAGAGCGGCCATACGATCTTTGCCATTTTACGGTGCAGCTCGTACTTGCCAACCAAAGCTCTCAGTGTTGTTAACAAGATAAAGGGCAGCAAGATGCCCGCCAGTGCGATGTGTGACAGCAAAATGACCAGGTAGAGGGTGCGTTGGCCGGCGACCGCGGCGGTCTCCGCCGCCGACAGTAAGCCGTCGTGGTCAACATCTCCGTAGATCACCTCCCGGGTGGTAAAATGGTAGACAACGTAGCACAAAAGGAAGAGTACACTCAGCCCAAGTGCGGCGCCATTAGCATTCCGGTGAGCGACTACCTTGCCCTGCTTTATGAAGACCAAAGAGAAGATCAGGGCCACTGCCGTCAGGGCATTCAAGGTAGCATTCACTGCTGGCAAGAAGCCCACATCCCAGCCTTCGGGGACGGGAAGCTTGAACTGGCGCATTGCGCCAACGAGCAGCAGCACTACCACAGAAACCACCCAAATCAGAATCTTCAGGGTTTTCTCTTTGTCCGGATACGTCGTAAGTTGAGGATACGCTTTACTCATAGCTTAGAATTCTTTTGCGCGCTTGACGATGATATCTGCTTTCTCGGGCAGCGGGATGATTAGAGAGATGAGTTGTACTAAACCAATGGCTTCGTCCCGTTGACGCAGGTCGTAATGCTTAACGATGGTCAGCGAACTGTCTACCAGAGCAACAATCGGTAACTCACCAGGCAGCGCCGGAAGCTGAAAGTCTTGTGCGCTTTGCGTGAAAGCACGGGAATCTGCCTCTAGAAAGGAAATCATGTCGACGTCCGGCAGATTGTTTTTATTCGCAAAGTCTGCAGCGCTGGCTGCCGGGTCATCTGACTTTACAATGGTGGTAAAGTATAGATTAGGGCTATTTTCAAATTGCTGGTAAACGCTATCCATAATAGCACCATATTGCTTTGCAGCCACGGGCTTTGTCGGATCAAGCCACCCTACTACTGTCATTGCTCCTTTCAGGGTATCAGGAAGTGTGCCACGCACAACGGGTAGCTCTTTGAGGTCAGGCATTTTGCCAAAATCATCCTGGGTAAGGATGGCCTCCTTGCGGTACTCATATCCCTGTTTAAGGTAGAAGTAGGAGATCGCCGGCAACCCCACCAGCATCAGGAGGAGTACGCCGAAGGAAAAGATATTTCTCGTCTTTGACATGCTAATTATTTATCAATGGCCTACCAGAGCGAAACAATTACTCTATAGCAAAACATCTTCATAACTGGATGTTGGCTAACTGGCAATAACACTATCATGCTCTAGTTATTGGTGTAACCCTAAAGGAGCAATAATGATTAACGAAACAGACAATTTGACTTAGCAGTGGCTAAGCAAGATTGAAGGTCTTGATACCTGAGTAGGGGCTGAAAGCGGTCCGGTTTAATACAACACCGCCTGAGAAGTAAGTTCTCAGGCGGTGTCTAAATCATATTTTCAAATGCGGATTAACCTAGCAGGTAATCCTCATCGGTAAGTACATTGACATCTTGTCCAATGGGTGCTTCCATACGGTTGCGCTCGTTAACGTTCTCACGGTTACCCTTCCAGGCGTCACCTTCGTAGAAGAAGGCAACAACAGCCCATACCAGTAGGATGGTAGGCAGTAATACGGTCATTGCAAGGCCCTTTACTTCGTAAGCCATGTGCATGAACTCGTAGATGATAAAGTAGGCTTTGTAGATGGAAAGGATGATGATAAGCAACGCGAGGCCAACAAAGATGGCAGCGTAGTCCTTGGCCCAATCCTGGGCCTTCATCAGAGAAAGAAATACCTCAATCAAGGTAACAATAGCCAGCAAGCCCAGGCCTTTCCAGACTGCTTTTTTGGAATCTTCGTAGCTAAGGTGATCAGCCATGATTTTTATTTTTTACTGGATAAACCAGCAGTAAGATGTAAAGGATGCGATGGGCGACAAACATTGCCAGGCGACTAAGCCCTGCATCTACGTCCGCGCCCCTGAACAGGAGTGAGTATTTCGTTTACAGGAGGTAGAATACCAGGAATACGAATACCCATACGAGGTCGACAAAGTGCCAGTAAAGGCCAATCTTCTCTACCATCTCGTAGCCATTCTTACGGGCTGCGTAAACTCCGCTACCGGCATTGATCAGGATGATCAGCAGGAAGATAACCCCCGTCAATACGTGGAAACCGTGGAAGCCTGTGATGCCGAAGAACAATGCTCCGAAGGCCGTAGGACCGAAATCCTGCGTTTTGGTCATCCCGGCATCTACTCCTTCGGTTACCCGGTACTTGCGGTGGATGTACCCCCGTTCGTCGATCATGTAACCTGGGTAATCGCCAGGAGTAGTAGAATACTCGTAGTGGTCTTCTCCTTCATGGCCTTCGCCGTGTGAAGCACCTGCCATGTGCATCAGGTAAGTCTCACCGGGAACAACCGCTTCTTCAGTCAGGTCACCAGTTGCAGGGTCAAGGTAAACACCTTCCTCTACGTAAGTACCGAAGGGGTTAGTGGTAACTGTCATATGCTCAACGTTGATCAGGTTGTTCCACTCCCAGGCCTGACAGCCAAGGAAGCCTGCACCACCAATAACGGTAAGTAACATCCAGAATACAACACCACGCTTGTTCTCACGTGCACCTTCCTGAACGGCACGTACCATCGTGCCAGAACTGATAATCAGCAGGAACGACATGAACGTTACGAAGATAAGTGGGGCCTCGCCACCAAAAATTCCGATGTTGTGGATGTCGAAAGGAGCTGTGGCAAATACCTTATCTGGTACTGGCCAACTCGGGCTACTTACCCGCAGTGTACCGTAGGCAATCAGGAAGCCAGCGAAGGTGAATGCATCCGAAAGGAGGAAGTACCACATCATCAGCTTCCCGTAGGACGCCGCAAAGGGTTTTTCATCTCCACCATCCCAGCCAGCTTCTGGTGCGTGGTGGTGGTCATGCTCTTCGGCGATGATGGTGTCCGTTTCAGCGGCCATATTGATATAGTTTAAACTCGTGGTCGATGGTTATCATTCCTTGTGGAACGACGTGTTCTCTATAATTGGTTATCGTTGCAGGCTGAGGAAAACTATGAGGTAGATCCATAGAATATCCACAAAATGCCAGTAAGTTAAGGTCAGTTCCAGGCGCAGCTTGCGGGCAGGAGATTGTTTCACCCCTTGCAAGTAAGCCATGATCAGTGCTACCGTGAGTACGGCAATACCGCCAATGACGTGCAGGGCGTGCAACCCGCTGATCGCATAAATAAAGTCGCCTGAAGGATTAGTTTTCAGGGGGACTCCTTCGGCACTCAGCTGAAGCCAACCAAAGTACTGAAGCACAACGAAGGCGATTCCCAGTACGAAGGTGGTACTTAACAGTGCTTTAAATGCTAATGCTGCTTCACGTTTGAAGGCAATGTAAGCGGCGTGCAAAGTTATACTACTGAGGAAGATGACCAAAGTGTTAACGTAGAAAAGTGTTGGAATCGAAAATTCCAACCAGTTTCCGGCCGCCCGCCGTACAACGTAAGCGCTCGTCAGTGCGGTAAACATCATCACCAGGCTCACCAGCGCTACCCAGAGCGCCAGTTTCTTGGGATGAATCTTATTCCGACGGGTTGCTACCTCCATTTTCTTATCCAGGACAGTATCCATAGCTTATGAACTTTAGACCATTTGTTGTCCGATCCAGTAGACCGTAAACGCCAAAGGCAGGTAAGCAAAAGAGAAGAACATCATGCCTAATGCTGTCTTCCGTGATGGTTCGGCACGAAAAGCCAACGCAAAGCGCAGGAAGATCAGGCCAAGTAATACAACAAAACCTGCTGCCCACCAGCTCGTCGCTCCCAGAAAGTATGGAATAACAGACAGTGGTAGCAAGAAGACTGTAGCGATGACAGAATCACGGCTAAGCACAGCCGTGTCAGCTTCCATATTCAATTCAGGCACCAGCTTGAACCCTGCCTTCTGGTAATCGGCGAAGCCGAGATATCCGATGGCATAAAAATGCGGAAGCTGCCAAAAAAATTGAATGGTGAAAAGCGTGATGCCCAACAGTGTTATTTGTCCCTCTGCAGCAGCACAGCCAATAAGTGCAGGCAAAGCCCCGGGGATGGCACCAACCAGCACAGCAATCGGTCCCACACGCTTAAGCGGTGTATACACGAAGGCATAGCTGATTAACGACACCATGCCAAGAAAAGCCGTCCAGGGGTTAAATAGTGCTAGTAAGGAAATCCCGCCCATGCTGGCAAAGCCAGCAATGAGTAGTGCGTCACTGGAACTCAGGCGCCCTTCAGCAAGCGGCCGCTTTGCGGTCCGCGCCATCTGACGGTCGTAGTCCTTTTCCAATAACTCATTGAGTACGTTCGCTGCAGCTGTTGTCAGGAAACCACCCAAGGTGAGTACCACAATTGGCCACCAGGCGAAAGAAATACCACCTAGCGCGACCAAATAAGCCAGTACGGAAGAAAGCACAACGGTAGCTGACAACCGAAACTTAACCAAAGCTCCAACATCAGTCATGCGCTGACGGAAGAGCGATCGTTTTACCGAACTTGTGGCTTGTTCCTTCACTTGGAGGGGGATAATGATGAGGGGAGTTAATCTGCGACGACCCGTAGCTCGCGGCAAGTGCTACGAACTACGGGCCGCCGGAGAAAATATAGCTGATCGCGAAAGAGAACTTTCGCAGTCAGCGCTAAGTTTGGTTAATGCTCTTCGGACTCGTCCGGACCAATTGGCTCAACCTGAGACATGAACTCACGTCCGTCTTTTCCGTAGTCATATGCCCAACGCTGAACAGCAGGAAGCTTCCCTGGCCAGTTTCCGTGACCAACCTCTACAGGAGTAGTCCACTCGAGGGTGTTAGCGTTGTATGGGTTTCGGTCAGTCATCTTACGTCCCTTCCAGATAGAGTAGAAGAAGTTGAGGACAAAGAGCAACTGGAACCCGAAGGTGATGATGGCAGCGATCGTGATGAACTTGTTCATCGTGTCAAAGTGACCGAACGTCTGGTATATATCGAAGCTGTAGTAACGACGGGGCACACCGGCCATACCGATGTAGTGCATGGGCCAGAAAACACAGTAAGCACCGATCATGGTACCCCAGAAGTGGAACTTACCGAGGGTCTCGTTCATAAAGCGACCGTACATTTTAGGGAACCAGTGGTAAACACCAGCGTACATTCCGAAGAAAGCAGCAACACCCATTACAATGTGGAAGTGAGCAACAACGAAGTAAGTATCGTGCAACTGAATGTCAAGTGCAGAGTTACCTAACCAGATACCGGTGAGACCACCAGAAATAAACATCGAGACGAAACCAATACCAAACAGGCTGGCAGGGTTGAAGCGAATGTTACCACCATATAGTGTCGCGATCCAGTTGAACACCTTCACTGCAGATGGTACTGCAATAATCAGGGTAAAGACCACGAAGAAGTTAGAGATGAATGGATTCACACCAGACATAAACATGTGGTGAGCCCAAACGATGAAGGACAGGAAGCCAATCGCAAGGATAGAGAATACCATGGCCTTGTAACCGAAGATCGGCTTACGAGCGTGTACAGAGAGTACCTCAGATACAATACCCATAGCGGGCAGAATGATAATGTATACCTCAGGGTGCCCCAGGAACCAGAACAAGTGTTGGTAAAGGATTGGGCTACCGCCTACGTGATCAAGCGCCTGACCACCAATGTAGATATCACTCAGATAGAAACTAGTACCGATACCACGGTCAAGCATCATCAGGAAGAAGGCAGAAGTCAGTACGGGGAACGAGAGCAGACCAAGGATGGCTGTTACAAAGAATGCCCAGATGGGTAGTGGCAGGCGCCACATAGTCATTCCTTTCGTGCGAAGGTTCAGAACCGTAGTGATGTAGTTGATACCACCAAGGAGTACAGAAACTACGAAGAGGACCAATGAGATCGTCCAGAGAGTCATACCTGCTCCGGAACCCTGCATTGCCTGCGGCAATGCCGACAAGGGAGGGTAAGCCACCCAGCCCCCGGCGAAAGGCCCTGTGCTCAGGAAGAGTGAAGAGAACATCACCATGCCAGACAGGAAGAAGAACCAGTAGCTGAGCATATTCAATAGCGGCGAAGCCATATCCCTTGCGCCAATCATCAGTGGAATAAGCAGGTTTGAGAAGGTACCACTAAGGCCTGCCGTAAGTACAAAGAATACCAGAATGGTACCGTGCATGGTTACGAGGGCGTAGTAAAAATCCTGCGTCAGCGTACCGATACCGTCTGCATCGACAGATATCCACTTACCGAGAACTGGCTTAAGCCAGGCAATGCTTTCATCGGGAAAACCGAGTTGCATCCGGAAGACAAGAGACATCAGACCACCAATGATAGCCCACATCATCCCCGTAATCAGGAATTGTTTGGCGATCATCTTGTGATCCATCGAAAAGATGTAGTGGGAAATAAAGTTGGACTGATACTTATCTCCGTGGTGGTGATCATGGAAGTGATCGTCGTAACCCAGTTCTTGGATCAGACCATCCTCACGAGTCACCGGAGCCATTGTTACAGTTGCCATATTGGATCAGCTTTAGAGGTTCTCTGTGATAGTTTACTTAGAAAGACTTGCACTCGCAGGATTGCTACCCCGCGTAAGGAATAATTCAGTACGGCGGTTGATCTCACGAGCTTCCGCAGTATTGCTGTTATCCAAAGGACGGGTATCACCGTAACCTACAGCACTGAGGCGGTCGGCAGCAATGCCGCCATCTACCAGGTACTGAAGTACAGCATTAGCACGTGCTTCGGATAGTGTAATGTTATCATCTGCATTGCCGGTGTTGTCCGTATGACCTTCCAGTAATGCAGTGATCTCAGTATTGTTCTTGAGGAATGTGATTGCGTCGTCGAGCTGGTAGCGGCTTAACGCTGTAAGCTCCGCAGACCCCGTCTCGAAAGTAACATGATTTAAGGTCAGACGGTTATCGTCCTCCTCTGGAGTTTCGAGAACAGTCATGGCTTCCTCCATAAACTCAGCGCGACGAGCCTCGATCTCAGGGCCGAACAACTTATCGGTGTGTGGATCAGCTGCTGTACCGCGAATGTTGTCCATGTAGAAAGACTTCTGCTCAGCAAGCCACTCTTCGTACTCATCCTGTTCAACGATGCGCACTGTTTTACGCATGTTCCAGTGGCCAGTACCACAAAGTTCGGCGCAGGCTAGCTCAAAATCGCGCGTTTCCCAGAGCATTTTGTCGGGATCATCTGGATCCGGAACCTGGTACTCGGGGTATTCACTGAGCCCTTTACGCCACTCTTTCGTAGTCTTAGTGGGCGTAAATACAAAGTAAGTAGGCAGACCTGGAACAGCGTCCATCTTAACCCGGAATTGGGGCAGGTAGAAATCGTGGAGTACATCCTTAGCGGTGATACGAACACGAACGGTTTGCCCTACGGGTAAGACGAGGTCAGTAGCGTGGAAATCGTCAATATTCTTCAAGTCATCCCAGTCTTGGCCGAGACTATTTACACCATCAATAAGGCGGAAGTCTTTGCGTCCAAGCAAGCCATCTTCGCCAGGATAGCGAAGTGTCCAGGCAAACTGCCAACCGGTAGCTTCAATTTCGATTACATCCTCATCGGTTCCAACGTCTGCCATGATATCGTTCCAGGCATCAAGACCTCCAATTACCAGGAAAGTCATTACAATGGCGGGGATACCAGTCCAGACGATCTCCAGGGTGTTGTTATGAGAGATAAACTCAGCCTTACGACCTTTTTGTGCGCGGTATTTGTAGGCATACCAGAACAACAGGATATGGGTCAGGATGAATACGATGTAAGTAACCAATAAGGTCCATCCCATCATAGAGTCGATAGAACTACCGTGTACAGAAGCAGACTCATGTGGTCCATAGCCGAGCATGTAGTTCTTGAACAAGTACATGGAACCGGTAGTGGCAATCAGGAACAAAACCATAAAGCCTACCAGGTACAAACCAGTCATGTTTGTATTACGGGCTTCAACCTCTTCAGCTCCGCGTAGTTGTTTGGCGAGATCGCGTACCCTACCGATCTGGAGAATAACCAGCAGCAGGAGGGCAACACAGACTAAGACGATAATTGTAGTCATTTAGCTTAAGATTAGCTTATTTCAACGGTCTGAGAATGCTTGTTTTCAGACTTGTTGCAAATGTAACGGGAGTAAGACAAAAGTGTTAAACAAGCGCCCCTTCTTTAGACTTCGTCTAAACAAGGAGCATCCTTTCACTAGGTGTGGTGATGCAGACTCTCTTCAAAGTAAGGGTCTTTCTTAGGTTCAAGGGGAGCCTTAGAAAGCGAATTCAAAACGAAGAAGAGGAAACCGCCAAGGAAACCGAGGAAAATACCGATCTCGAGCAAACCGGGAATAGTGTAACCGGCCTTGAATGGTTTAGCAGCAGGACCGTGCCCACCTTCATGTCCTTCGCCATGTGCCTCACCGTGGCCTTCACCGTGATCAGCAGCTGCGTGACCATGGTCAGCACCGTGGTCATCGTGGCCTGCGGCCGCGTGATCCTCAGCATGATCATCATGTGCACCTGCTGCGTGATCATCTCCGTGATCACCGTGGTCTGCACCGTCCATGGTAGCATGGTCATCAGTTCCGTGATCACCGCCATGCTCAGCGTGCATAGCGTGCTCGAGGTTAATCCGTGCACCTGGCTTGATCATGTTGAAGAAATCGAACCAGTGGCCAAAAAACACAAGTGCTGAAGCGAAGAACAGCGTACCAAACTTACGCTTCGTGTCATTACGCATAAGGATAAAGAACGGCATAATGAAGTTCAACAGCAGGTTACCCCAGAAAAGAACCGGGTAGCTGTCCATCCGCTCGCGGAAGTAGATTGTTTCTTCACCAACATTTGCGTACCAGATCAACATAAATTGGCTGAACCAAACGTAAGTCCAGAAAATGGAGATAGCGAAAAGGTACTTACCCAAATCATGGAAGTGCTCTTCTGTAATTCCTTTGTAGTATCCCCGGCTTTTCAGGTAGATGAGGATCATGATGGTCAGGGCCGTCATTGCTACAAACAAAGAAGCCGAAGCGTACCAGGCGAACATGGTAGAGTACCAGTGAGCGTCGATAGACATTATCCACTGCCAGATCAGGAATGGGCTTGTGAAACCAATTACGGCAAGTAATGGAGCAGCCCACTTCTTAATCCGTCTGTGGTGGCTGTAATCGGAGCTGCCATTAGTGTCCTCATCGATGCTGATCTTACGGATCGAGCTGATCATGAAATAGTACAGGCCAAGGAACAGCACCGTTGCTCCAGTGAACCAAACTGGGTTCAGGAAAGCAGATTTGTGGTTCAGGATAGGATCTTTGGCAACTTCAGCAGCGTCGTTCCAGTGGTAGAGGTGACCACTATGCGTCCAGATGGATGCGATAATGACGCCGAAGATGATGAGGCCCGGGAGAATAAACATGCCGAAGCTTTCCCAGACTCGTTTGAACTGTACAAACCACCCGGCATAAGCCGTGGTGAATGCAGCGTAGGCAAAACAGGCAATGAGGGCGATCCCCGTAAAGAAGGTTGCGTTGTGCAACAGGTTTGTCCAGAACCGCATGTGGTACTCATCGCTAGGCTCCGTAAAGTAGCTAACAATCAGCAACAGCAAGCCGAATACTGCCATTCCGCCAGTAACTGTTTTTGCTCGGGATGAGAATACAAAGTTCTCCATCTAGTATTGTATTTCGGGGCCGTGGCCCTTATGTTTTTTAGTTGGGTGGTTCTCGCTTACTTCTTGCGCATTTGTCCGTGGTCATCGCCATGATCAGCACCTTCGTGCATATCCTCGCTCATTTGACCAGCAGCCTCCATATGGCTTTCATCATCACTGTGGCTGCCTGCCATAGCTTCAAAATCAGCTAGAGGCATGCCGTGAGCAGGGTTCAGGGTATTGCTTGCCTGATTGTACTCAAGCTTAGCATCCTTAGCCTGCAGGTTACGGATGTAGTGAATTACCTGCCAGCGCTCTTCGTAGCTGAGCTTGTCCTTGTACGCTCCCATGGCGTTGTAGCCGTAGTAGATAGCGTGGTAGTAACGTCCGTTAGAAGCAGACTTCAGATCGTCCGTCAGGAAGTTAGCCGGTGCCAGTGGGTATTTAGCGTTAGGGTTTTCATCTTCGTTATAAATGTATCCCAGGCCGTTACCGGAGTTACCGTGACAGATACCACAGAAGGTCTCGTAGAGGAACTTCGCCCGATCCAAACCTTCATCCGTAATTGGGAAGGGGTTTTCCGTAAGCTCTGCAATAGCAGCAAGACGGCCTTCAGCACTATCATCATAGTAGTAAGGAACGTGTCCGCTGGTAGGCGTAGCGATGGCGTTAAGATCGTCGGTAGCCGTGAAGGTGCCACGCATAGCACTCATCGCTTCCAGCGATAATGGCGCCTTAGCCCCCGGAAGGAAATTACTGGCGTAGCCACGTGGTACGGTACCTTCAGGAACAGTGCGTGGATAAACCAGCTTCGACAACTCTACCGTAGACTCATTGTCCCAGGTATTGTAGTAATAGTAGTTATACGTATTGGCCTCCAGAGCCAGCGAGTGACCCATGTCAGGCATATACTCCGTTCCGGTGAAGTTATCCTCCGGGGTACAGGCAGTCAGCAAGACAACCAGAGAAACGGACAGAACCAGAATGCGCAAATCTTTCATGCTGTATAGTTCAAGGGAGCGGTTAAGCTCCTGTGGTTTTTTATTTTCCGGCAATCGCTATGGGCGCGACCGCAGGATGCAGGGTTAGGACCAAGGGGCAAAAGAAGCGGACAGTATCACTGCCTTTCAACTTTTCTATGCACCTGCGGCCGCGCCCTATAGTTTAGGCTGCTACAAGTTTCGTGTGTACACTTTCGGCACCGGTTGAAGCAAAGTAACCTTTCAGTTCCTCTACTTTATCGCTGTCCAACTCGGTGGCATCGAATGCGATACAGAATTTATCGTCAGTAATCCGATCGTGCAGGCGGCGAGGTTCTGCACCGGGGCCAAGACCACAAATGATGTAGAAAACCAGTACCATACCTACCGCAGCAAAGAGGACGGTAAGCTCAAAGGTGATCGGAATAAACGCGGGTACAGACCAATACGGCTTACCACCAAAGATGATGGGCCAGTCGCGGGTGAATACCCAGGTCATGAATCCAAAACCGACCATACAGCCGATGCTACCGAATACGAATCCAGCCTGGTGAAGGCGGCTCTCTTCGAGGCCCAGCAGTGGGTCAAGTCCGTGAACTGGGAAAGGTGTGTATACCTCGTCAATTTCGTGGTGTGCTGCGTTGGCTGCCTTAACGGCGTCCATCAGCTTTTCTTCGTCGTCGTACAGCCCAAAGAGGATGTTCCGATCAGTTGCAGTAGTTGACATGATTGTGCTCTTTAGGTGGTTTACTTATTGTCGTCGTTGTCAATGTCGACCGTTGCTCCTGCGCTGAGGTCATTCGCCTGAGCGGGCACGTGATGGCCGTGGTGAGCATTGTCTCCGATGTATTGGTCTCCGGAGGTCTTCAGAATACTCTTTACTTCCGCAATAGCAACCACCGGAGCTACCCGCGTGAAGATGAGGAATAGGGTGAAGAACAGGCCAATAGAACCGATGAAAATACCGATCTCGACCCAGGTAGGAACGTAGTAACTCCAGCTGGAGGGGAGATAGTCACGAGCGAGGGTCGTAGCGATAATTACGAAACGTTCGAACCACATACCGATGTTGATAAAGATCGACATGAAGAAAGTCCAGAAAAGGCTGGTACGTAGTTTCTTACTCCAGAAGATCTGTGGCGAGAGTACGTTACAGAGCATCATCCCCAGGTAGGACCAGTAGTAAGGTCCGAGTACCCGGTTAAGGAAAGCGAACTGCTCGTAGATGTAACCAGAGTACCAGGCAATGAAAAGCTCGGTCAGGTAAGCAACACCTACGATTGATCCCGTAAGGAGGATTACCTTGTTCATGGATTCGATGTGCTCAATCGTGATGTAGTCTTCAAGGTGTAGCACCTTACGGGCAATTAACATCAGCGTCAGTACCATTGCAAAACCTGAGAAGATCGCACCCGCTACGAAGTAGGGAGGGAAGATGGTGGTGTGCCATCCCGGAATTACTGAAGTCGCGAAGTCAAAGGATACAATTGTGTGTACCGAAAGAACGAGCGGCGTAGCGAGACCAGCAAGAATAAGGGAAAGACTCTCCCAACGCTGCCAGTGCTTTGCAGAACCATTCCAGCCGAAGGATACGATGCTGTAGATCTTTTTCCGGAACCCTTTAGCGCGGTCCCGAACTGTAGCAAAATCAGGAACCAGGCCTGCATACCAGAACAATAGGGAAACGGTGAAGTAAGTAGAGATCGCGAAAACGTCCCACAACAACGGAGAGTTGAAGTTCACCCACAATGGCCCTCTCGTATTCGGATAAGGGAAGATGAAGAACAACAACCATGGTCTACCGGTGTGTAACAATGGGAAGATACCGGCACAGACCACCGCGAAGATGGTCATCGCTTCAGCAGAGCGGTTGACCGCGGTACGCCAGTTCTGCTTAAGGAGACAGAGAATCGCGGAGATCAGCGTACCGGCGTGACCGATACCGATCCAGAACACGAAGTTGGTGATGTCCCACGCCCAGTCAACCTGGTTGTTCAGACCCCAGACACCGACACCGGTGATGATGAGGTAGAGGATCATCACATTGGCAACACC
>CAZTTF010000079.1:0-10830 GCA_964616365.1 uncultured Lewinella sp.
GGAATTATACCGTACTTGTCAACAAAATTGCCAGACGTTGGCCGATGCATACGACCGGAATGTCCTGGCCCGGGACATGTTGAAAGTGCTGAAGTCTATCCCTTTGACGTAACGGCTGTCCTTGGCGTGTCCCGATACTACCCACTACTTACTACCCACTCTCCCTATCGAACGCTCCCTTTCCATCATTCTTCGCCTTTTGGTCCTCAGTCTGCCTTTTGTGCGGGTGTTATTGCTACCGGTTGTCGACGCCAAATTGCAGCCAACGGAGTTGATTTTTTTGTTGTTGGCTCCATTGGCCCTTTGGCACTACGGCTGGAGCCTTTGGCCACGTGATCGCAGCTTGCAGTGGGGTATCGTTGTTTACCTGGCTGCGAATGGAATTGCGGCAATCAGTGCAGGAGAGGTGCCAGCCCTGTTGGAAGCACTTGGGCGCATATACCTGGTGCTACTTGCCTTGATTGTGGGCCGCTGGGTGGCGGAAAAACCACAGGAGCGGCGGGATAAGACCTTACGTTATTTCCTGTACGGAACGGCAGTCTTAGCACTATTCACTTATGTAGGCTACTTCCGGGCTGTTGCGGGCGACCTTAATAGCATGGTCCAAGTCTACG
This sequence comes from uncultured Lewinella sp., assembly GCA_964616365.1. Taxonomy (GTDB): domain Bacteria; phylum Bacteroidota; class Bacteroidia; order Chitinophagales; family Saprospiraceae; genus Neolewinella. The sequence continues at coordinate 615 of CAZTTF010000079.1, forward strand.
GAAACTACCCTTACCTCGGTACGGTGCTGCGGGCGAAAGGCTTTACTGCCGGAGCGGGGATGCTGATCATCGTTTTACTCCTTCCGCTTTTATACGCCTGGAACCAGTGGCGGCGGGGCAAGCTGCGTATCTGGTGGTTTATCTTGCTGTTCCCACTTGCGATACTGACCTTCGCGAAAGAGGTGCTGTTGCTGGGCCTGGGGTTACTGCTGGTAGAGCCAATCGTACAGCGCTTTTCTTCCGGGCGCGGCCGCTGGGTGCAAGGTGGGTTGATTGGGGCAGTGGCAGTAATATTCTGGCTTGGCACCCATTTCATCGTTCAGGAACGCCAACCTTTTGCCGCCTCTTCGCTGGCGGGGACAAACTACACGGCCGGGCACGTCGTATGGCAGGGAGACGATTATCAAGTGATTGCTACCTCTTATACCGAACTGAAAAAGGCAGGAGTGGCTGTTGCCCGGCAGCATCCATGGTTGGGCGTGGGGCCCGGACAGTTTGGGCGGGCGCTGCCCGCCGAAAAGGAAGCAGGCCGCTATCCGGCCAACTTGCCTGATTATGATCCTCATTCTACCTGGGTAGGTGCCTGGGCCGAAACCGGCGTGTTTGGTTTCGCCGGTCTTATACTCCTGTTCCTCGCCTTTGGGCGCAGGACTTTAGCGTTGCTACCGACTACGTCACAGGTTGTTCCTGTATTTCTACTGCTGATCCTCATTATGTCGGTCAGCAAGGACGTTATGAACTTCCGTTTCCTCTGGCTGGCACTAGGGCTGGTCTTGGGGCTGAGCCCCGGCGTTTTCAGTAGCGGCAACCTAAAGACTGCAAAGTAAGCCTGTCCCTAGTGGGCCAAACGGTAAATATCGTTATATAAAGCCGCAGCTATTTTCTGGTCTGCTAAGGCGGTAAAACCGGAGTTTAGCTATAGTTAAATGAGGATTTTCCACTAGGCATTCCCCTCTAACTTCCCGTCCTTCATCTCCAGTCTGCGGTCACTCATTCTGGCGAGCTCCTCGTTGTGGGTGACGATGATGAAGGTTTGCCCAAAGTCCTTGCGCAGCTGAAAGAGGAGGTTGTGCAGCTCTTCGGAGCTGCCCGAGTCGAGGTTGCCGGTAGGCTCGTCGGCAAAAACGATGGCGGGGTTATTGATGAGTGCCCGGGCAACGGCTACGCGTTGCTGCTCTCCTCCTGACATCTGATTAGGCTTATGGTCCTTGCGGTCGGCAAGACCGAGGTAGGAGAGTAATTCCAATGCTCTTTTTTCAGTAGCGGCTTTGTCCGACTTTTGAATGTAGGCCGGGATACACACGTTCTCCAGAGCTGTGAACTCAGGTAGGAGGTGGTGGAATTGAAAAATGAAACCGATCTCCCGGTTTCTGAAGGCCGCAATTGCCTTTTGGCTTAGTCCGCTGACTTCCTGGTCATTGATCAGCAGCTGCCCGTTGTCGGGTCTGTCCAGAGTACCCAGAATGTGCAGTAGCGTACTCTTGCCGGCTCCCGATTTTCCCACAATGCTCACGATTTCCCCTTTCGCAACGTGTAAGTCGACACCTTTAAGTACTTGAAGGTCGCCGTAGCTTTTAGTGATGTTGGAAGCTTTGATCATGGGGTATAATTCGTCTTGTAAACTCATTAAAGGTAACGGTTAAGCTGCCAAATATTAGCAGGATTTGCTGCTGCTGGCGAGAGGCCTTTGGGCTAAGGACGCACTTTTCGGCATCTTTACCAATCCATTTCAAATCAGCTATTCCGTCACGGGGGGAAATACGCTTCTGGATAAAGGGAGTGAGTTACCCTTGCTGCAGAACAATAGTCGCGTAAAGATCGTGATAAGAGCGCACTTTTACTGTTCTGACACCGTGTTGAGCGTTTCAGTCGGATAAAAGGCACACCTTAATCGGGAATCATTGTGGAATTGCTTAATTAGCCACTTGAAATAAAAAATCCCCTGCCACGGAGTGGCAGGGGATCATGACCAATTCAAAGGAGATTGGATTAGGCGGTTGCGTAAGCTTCAGACAGACGGCTCATTTCATTGTAAGATGCCGTAATGTAGTCAAGTTGGCGTCTCAAGAGGCTCTTTTCCTCCATCGATAGTTCTTCACACTTCAGTGCTTCTTCGTAGGTGGATTTAGCACTTTCTTCACCACGGACACATTCACTGAGAATGGTTGCTTCGTCATTGCTGGCGATGGCAGACTTCAAATCTATCCAGGCACGGTGTAAGCTGGCAAGTGTGCTACCACCCTTGTCGATGTCGCCACCAAGCGCCTTGATCATCGGTTTAATTTCATGACCGAAATCGTAACGCTGCTTAGCCAGGTTCCGAAAACGAGTCGCAAGTGCGGTGTTATCGATTTCTTTAGCTGCTTCTTTGAAACCATTTTCACCGTCATAAAGGGTAGTGATGATGGTATTTAGTGTGTCAATTCGTTTACTATTGGTACTCATTAAAATTTATATTTATTATCCTTTTCAGGATGTGTTAAAGATTGATTAGTAGTAATAACTACAATACTGTAGCAGATCACGAGTAGCTCATGTTCGCTAGGGGAGAAAGAAAAATCAATGAGGCCTGTTATTTGGCCGCTAAGAGATAACGCAATGCTTAGGGGAGGAAGAGCTTTGACTGACTACTCCCGTTCGGCAATCTTACTTTCCAGCCAGGGGCGGGAGGCGACGAATTTCCGTTCGGCCAGATCAGCTTTTAGGTGAGCGAGTGCTTTTTTGTCGCCAGGGAGCATGCGGGTTAACCTGCGGGTGAAGGAGATTAGACTCCTGAAAGCTTCCTGTGCAGAAGCGGCCAACTCTGTGTGACGGTTCAGATAGGCAGTAACGGCATCGAAAAGGGAATCCAGGGCAATGTCTTCCTCTGTTTCATAATATATGGAGAGCAACATTGCCTTGGCGTTGAGGTTGTAGGTGGTGTTTTCGTACTCAACATCCCTTAGATAATCGAGTGCTTTATCATAATTCTTTGAATAGAAGTATAGTAGGGCTGAGTTGAAATTGACGGCATTCGTCCGCTGCTTTTCGGGCAACCGGTCGTTGTATTTATTGATGTAAAACTCTGCCCATTCATATTCTCCCAGCCGTAGGGCAAACGTAATGGTGTTGCGAAACTGTAAGGGGTCAAGAATGCCGTCATCAAACACAAGTTCCCTTTTCAGGGCGTTCTTATAAACTTGCATGTATTCATCGAGAAACTCCTTCTTACCCTCGTTAATTCTTCTCCGGCAATAGTTTAAGGCTGGCTGGAAAAGCTCAAAGGCCTGATCAGTACCCAGATCGTCTACATATTCTGTCAGCAAAGCCTTGTAGCTATAATAAGCTGCATGCGTAGAAGAGTCTGCCAACATTTTATACATGTGGTAGTAGATGGCCACCAGAGGGTGCTCTAGGTACTGCCCTTCACTTTCCAGAAAGGCGATGATCTCCTGAATCAGATACAGGTGGTACTGCTGCTTGTTCTGGTTTTCACTGAGCGAGTAAACGGCGCTCCTTAGTTTGACGATGATGTAATAAACATCCAGCGATCTACTGATCTCCTCAATGTTGGCCTGGGCATAAGGGCGATGCTCGTAGTTAAGGAGACGGTATTTCTGGTCTTCAAGCAAATGCCGGTAGAGGTAACTCGGGTAATGAAGGCTCATTTCTGATCCGGTCAGATTGTCCCAGTTTCGCTCAACACCCCGTATTAGCTTATCCGGGTTTTGCTTTTCGAGCGCTGCCAGGTAGAGGAAGTTTTTTAATTCAGGCTCCGCTGAAAGAGCCTCCTGTACGAGGAATTCTTCCGTCAGCTTGAAAAGGTCAGAGCTGTATTTCCGAAACCGGACATCGTTGTAGGCCTTATTCTTTCCCAGGACCTTTTGCCAGATATCCTTTTTGTCCAAGGGCTTTTCCTTATCTATCCGCTTGTTGATTTCATCAAAAAAATCCCGCAAAGTCTCATTCCCCCCAAACCAGGGACTTTGGATCAATTTTCGGCAGCTCCGCCGCTGTCCTTTACTCAAACCCGTCAGTACGCTAATTAACTTATTAGATTTTTCATTCATTGTTCACAAAGTTAAGCGATAACCTACTTGTTTTCAGTTGGTAAGGGAGTATTTGTAAAGTATTTATTTCACACGAGATAAAGAAAAGTCAAAAGATTTCTTACTTACGTATGGGCTTTAGTGTATATTGCGGCCTAATCAGATTTAATAATCCCAACTCATGAACTTACGACCTGGCTCTTTGGCTATGTTGTTTCTCCTGGTGTGTGCCTTTTCAGGTGTCAACGCGCAGGCAGTCACCGAGTTGGTGACTATCAAAAATGAAGCCATCTCTTTTGAGGTGCAATCACGCTTTGAGCCTTATGTTGGCCAGTCACCTTCTGATGGCGACGTAGTAATCGAAGAAGGGGCAGTTTTTAACTACACTATCACTTACACACCTGATCAGGGGTTTGTTGGAGACGACGGTATGCTGCTCGTTTATTTCCCGTTTGACCAGAGTATTGCTTTTGAGCAATATGAGATTCAGGTACTGGAAGCTTTCGTAAAGGCCAACCATGATTTTGCGGCGACCACCTCTGATGCAGCCGTCACCATTTCTCCTTTGTTGAACGACAGTACTAACATCGGTACCCTGCGCTTAACGGGAATTCCAATCACGAATGCTGGGGTAGCGGAGGTTATTGGTGATCAAATAGTTTTCACTCCTTCACCTGGTTTTGCTGGCCTTACAGATTTGAATTACACTATCTGTACTGATGGCAATGCTTGTGCTTTAGGTACAATCAGCGTCAACGTAGCCTCCGCGCCTGGCGCTGCAGATGTTGATACCATCCGGGTATTCACAACTCGCGAAGAACCTCAGTTTATTTTTGCTCCCGAAGATGCAGTTGCTCTGGAGGACCCTCAGAACGGCGATGTCCTGATGCATGATGGTGTAATGGCTTACCAGCCACACGCAGGGTTCGTTGGAGATGAGTACCTCTCCTATAGCATGCCGAACAGCTCGGCGACTACAATCTTTCACGTAACTGTATTGGACCTGCGGCCTAATGAATTTGCCGTCGAGGATCGTCAGTATACTCCGGTAAATACTTCCCAGACCTTCAATGTGCTCTATAACGACCTTTACAGCGTATTCGCTGATTGTGTCACTTTTGGTGCCCCGCGTTACGGAACAATCGCAGAGAACGTTCCTAACGGAGAGGTAACCTACACTCCACCAGAAAACTGGAGTGGTGTTGATCAATTCACCTACTCTTCCAAGGCCTTTAATTGTGAGGGCGAAGCTGAGCTTGCTACAGTCTATGTCTTCGTTTCGAATTTCAGTCCTGCTGACAACGAAACTAAAATCACGGTGCCAGAAGGTGTTGCCACCGACCTTACTTACGATATCCCTGGCGGAGATGTAGCTTGGTCTATAGTAGATGAGCCTACTCTCGGAGAGGTGTTTGCCAATCCGGTGACGGGTAGAATTAATTACCAGCCTAACCCTGGAACTTCCGGACAAACAGATGGCTTTACCCTTGCCTACTGCCTCAATGCAGACGATAATGGTGATTGCCAGTTTACCACACTCGTTGAGGTAGAAGTAGCGATCACCGCTGAAGATCCCAACGCTTGTGCTGATGAGGACTGTGTTTGGCCAGGGGACACCAACAACGACGGCGTTGTCGATGTCGGTGACTTACTCCCTATCGGTTTGGCCATGGGCCAAACGGGTGTTCCCCGTGTGGGAGGCTCTCAGGGATGGTCCCCACAATACGCCGAAGATTGGTCGCAGGAAGTGAATGGTGTCAACCTCAAGCACGTTGATGCCGATGGCGATCAGGTCATTTCTGCAGCAGATACAGCGGTAGTAATGGCTAACCTCGGTCTCGGCCATCGCCTGCGTTCCGAGGTGCAGAACTTTACCTCTTTCCAGATGTCACTCGTTGGTCCTTCGGTCGTTGAGCCGGGCGACTTGGTGGTACTTGACCTTATCGCCGGCGCTAACGCCGTTATCGTAGAAGACGTCTATGGCATCCGCTGGCCATTTGTTTACGACAATAATATTGTCGACCCCTCAACTGTTGGTATCAACTTCGGAGAGGATAGCTGGATGAGCTATGATAGCCCAATTATGGGTGTATCCGTCAATGATCCAGAGACAGGAATGCTGCAGTCAGCAGTTACCCGTACTAATGGACAAGGTATCTCTGGCTTCGGTCCGATTGCAACAGTAAACGCGGTTATCGTTGAGGATGTATATGGTATTCGCCCTGATGCCGGTCAGGCTACCGCTGACGAAAGCTTTACGATCACCTTTGGTGGTGGGGAAGGCGCTGTCGCTATGTCTGCCAGTGGCCATCTCGATGCTGTTACTGTTAACCCGCTAACGGTAAGGGTAAATACCCAACCAGCAATTGACGTTGCTGGATTCACCCCGGACGATGCCCGGATCTACCTGGACGGTAAATTGATCGCTTACCCCAACCCAACAGGTGGTAATCTGACCGTTCACCTAAACGGGCAGCAGGAGTTCTCCGCACTACAGGTGACCGATATGACAGGACGTGTGCTTATCTCGGAACAAGGGCTTGCAACCAATCACCGCGACATCTCCCTCGCGCAAATGCCTAATGGCATTTACACCCTCACGATCACTACTGAGGCAGGAGTTGTCAATCGTAAGATTGAGGTGCTGCGGTAATCCCTTTACGAAGGTCTCTTTTACAGTGCTGTCTTTTATGTGCTTCGCCAGCTATAGTTGCTGCAACATACCTTAGGTGTGGAATCATCCTCTCTTTGCTGGGGGGAACATCAGTTGACTAAAGGCTGTTGTAGTCACCAAACACCTTTTAATGCGCTTCTTATTTTTCACATTTTCTATCCTGTGTTTAGTTGGCCAGTTATCCGCTAATTATACCCCTGGCTTTAAGCCAGACCCTACACCAGGTAAAAAGATGATTACCATCGTTGAGCATTTGGGAAGGACTCACTTTAAGGTGAGGACCAAGAGTGCAACCTACTTCTACGATCCAATGGCAGGTGGTTTTAGCAGTATAATGGATAAGGACGGGAATGATTGGGTAGCCTATAAAGATGATCCTGCTCCTGCATACCCCGCTGCCGCGGCAACGAGTTACCGTGGCTTGCCCAATCTGGTATATCAGGGGCAGGATGATGGAGCTGGTCATCCGGGGTTTGATAAATGTGAAAGTAGGGTAGTGGGGCGAAATAAAATTCAGACCGTAAGCCGTTCCGGTGAATGGGCATGGACGTGGACGTTCTTCTCGGACGCAGCAAGGTTGGATATGGTTAAGGTTGCGGAACAACGCCCCTATTGGTTCCTCTACGAAGGTCCCGTGGGAGGAAGCTACCTGCCCGCATCAACGTTTTGGGCGACAGAGACTTCCGCGCCCAGCTATAAAATACATGATCACTATGCGGGGGACGTTTACCGCGCCCAACACAGGCTCTTCTATTTCGGAGAACGTGAGCATCCAGTAGCATTCTTTATGGCCCAGCTAACACCTGATCAGGAACTTGATCATTTCAGTTTGCTGGGTAACGCTCAGGATGGTGCTGAAAAAAGCTCTGATGGCATGGTAGTGGCAGGTTTTGGCCGGAATGAAGGTGCTAAGCCCCTCCTGACGGGAAAGCATAGCTTCTTGATTGGCTTTGTTCGTCATGACCCCCCTGTAGTGCAACAACCAAGAACAGCTAACCGAATCAGAAAGGTGGTCAGGAGAAGAGGTAAGATGCGTAATTTCTTCCCTTCACTCTAGCATGATGGAGTAAGCGGCCTTACTCCATCTAGTTCTGATGAGTATCCAGGGAGACATTCTAGTTTGCGTATAGCTATGTATCCAGGAATAGGGTAATGAATCACGCTGCCACATAATGGAGCGGATGATAGTTTCACGTTGGGAACCTGGCGTTTGTCTTTTCCTTGCACCTGCGTCCGCGCCCCCTGCCTTGACTGTTTAGATGGCCAGAATACTTGCCATTTCGATCAATTCCTGTGGCGGTTTCTTTTCCTTGAAGATGGCGTCATCGAAGGGGTAGGTCGTAATCAGATCGTTTACGATGCCAACGGCGATATTTTCCTGCCCTTCGAGGAGGCAATTAACGGCTGCATGTCCCAGCCTGCTTGCCAACAAACGATCGGCCGCGGTGGGCGCTCCTCCGCGCTGCAGATGACCAATCACAGTCACTTTGGGCTCCATGCTCGCCAATTCATCTTTGATGCGCTCAGCAATGCCCGAAGCGCCACCCATCGGGTGGCCTTCCGCCACGATTACTACGCTGAAGAGTTTTCCGCGTGCCTTGTTCTTCTTTAGTACCGTTTTCAGATCTTCGAGGTTGGTTTCTGCCTCGGGAATCAGGACGCTACTAGCTCCGGAACCAATAGCCGTATGCAGGGCAATGTAGCCACTGTGGCGCCCCATTACCTCAACAAAAAATAACCGGTTGTGACTATCAGCCGTATCACGGATCTTATCCACCGCCTCAATGGCGGTGTTGACCGCGGTATCAAAGCCAATGGTAAAGTCTGTACCAAATAGGTCATTGTCAATAGTGCCGGGAATGCCAATGAAAGGGATCGCATGTTCCTCGCTGAAGACCTTAGCTCCAGTGAAAGTGCCGTTTCCACCGATAGCAATACAGGCATCGATATCGTAGGCACGCAAATGCTCAGCTGCTTGTGCTCTTCCTTCCGGAGACATGAATCGCTTGGAGCGTGCTGTTCGCAAAACAGTTCCGCCACGCTGGATAATGTTGGCGACGTCTCTACGCTCTAAGCGCTTAAAGTGACCGTCAATCATGCCCTCATAACCGCGTTCGATGCCGTATACGTGCAATTTGTTCCAGGCAGCTGTTCTCACTACAGCCCTGAGGGCTGCATTCATGCCGGGGGCATCACCTCCTGAGGTGAAAACGGCGATGCGTCGGATATCTTTTCTTTCCATAGGTCAGTTATGGCGTGGCGGGTAGGGCCCGCAAATTTACACAATTAGGGTGCAATCACCAGCTACATTGAACGGCGATGAAAGGAAGCCAGCGATTCTATTGGTTTGTGGATGAAGCGTCCCGCGTGTAGGTCTCTCTCGTGCATGGCAGCTAAGAGAATGTCCTTAAAGTGGAAAGCAATAGAACCGATAAAATTAACCGGGATACTCAGGTGTCCACGGTATTTACGGACGTGGCGATCCAGGAATTCAGCGAAACTGTCAAAAACAATGCGCTGTACCAGGGGGTGATCTTTGTGCTCTCCCATAAAGCGGGTGAATCCTGCCAGATAGGTGTTGGGAAGATCGGTGCCATAAACATTGTCCAGGATGGCCGACTTGTCAATTGCCGTCCATTCTTCAAAAGCGTCATTTAGCCCATCGTCCAGTTCCCGGTAGAAGTAAGAACGAAGAAAAGCTTTACCCAGGTGGGAGCCAGAACCTTCGTCTCCCAGCATAAACCCGAGGTTGGTAACATTGTCAATGACATCGTGGCCGTCGTAAAGGCAGGTATTACTACCCGTGCCGAGAATACAGGCGATTCCCGGTTCATTACCGCAGGCAGCACGGGCGGCTCCCAGCAAGTCATGCATCACAATAATCGTTGCTTCGGGGTAGGCCGCGGCCAGGGTGCTGGAGATAACTTGCTTACGCGTATGGTCCCAACATCCCGCGCCGTAATAATGGACTTCCGTTGGTTTAAGCCCCGGCAGCAGATCACTGGTAAGGGTATTCACTTCTTCCTGAAGCAATGATTTAGGGTGGACAACCGGGTTGAAGCCTTTAGTGTGTACGTAAGTACTTTCTCCATCTTCAGCTACCCAGGCCCAATCGGCTTTGGTAGACCCTGAATCCGCAATCAATAACATAGTGGTGGATTTACCCGGCGAAGATAATGTATTTATTACACTAAGGTCTGTGTCACGGAGAGAGGTCGCGTTTTTTGCGTGGACGCAGGTGCAGTGTTAAGGGGAAGTGGGCAGAAAGGAATTAAATGTGTGGTGTGAATTGCGCCAGAAGTTGGTTTTTAAAACAAAAATGTTTAAATTTGTTTTAATTGACGGAAATAGCCTCTGTTTTTGTTTGGTTGTTGGCTCCGTCACTACTCCTTTCTTGGTTGCAAATGTTCTGAAATGTCTTTAAGTCCCACCCCATACCCTACAGCTATTGGCCGAAAGATTGCCAAGCTATTTGATTACGCCGTGTATTACGGTGTTGAACTCCTCCTGATAA
>CAZTTF010000080.1:0-7445 GCA_964616365.1 uncultured Lewinella sp.
ACCCCAGACGACATCCAACAAGTAGCCTATCCAGTCCTTAATCACCGCATTATCCTTACGCCAGAAAGAGAAATGGAAGGCATCGGATCAAAAGACGTTATCCAGGAGATTCTCCGAAGTATTGAAATCCCCAGGTAAGGATAACGCTACCTTTTTAAGGTACCGACCGGATACCGATGCAGGTATGGTAACCTATCGGAGCGGCAGGTTCCTCCTGCGCAGAGGGACACTTTGGCATAAGCCCACTCGTACAGGTCATTTCTCCCCGGAGGTGAACATAGGCTTCGTTACGGCATTAGGTGCTTAGCAGAATTTTCTCTGCCAGCAATGCAGCAAAAGTGCAGCGCTTAACTTTGTGCTCTCAAAGCCATTGACCATCAAATTTCCTGCCCCTCCTAATTACGGTAAAAGCGGCTGGCTTTCGGACCTGCTTCCGGGCTTCACCCTCGGTATTATTCTTGTGCCTCAGGCAATGGCATATGGTATGTTGGCGGGCGTAGACCCCGTCTTCGGTTTATACGCGGCACTCGTTCCCCTGGTTGTTTACTCCTTGCTGGCAAGCACGCCGCACGTGTCCGTTGGTCCTACGGCCCTGGCGTCTCTGCTTTGCCTGAATGGACTATCCGCCTTTGCGGATCCGCTTACGCCGGAATACCTTGGGTTAACCATTTTGCTAGCAGCCCTTACCGGGGGACTGCAACTCCTTTTCGGTCTCCTACGCCTTGGTGGCATTACCAGTTTGTTGAGCCGGCCAGTGCTGTCAGGTTTCGTCTCTGCCGCAGCGTTGTTGATCATCACTTCACAGCTTGATGCCCTGTTGGGCATCCCGACTGAGCGTACAACTTACCTCCACGAAAACCTTACGGAGCTCTTCAAGAACATCCTGCAACTGAACCCAGTCACCTCTATCCTTGGCATTGGTAGCCTACTTGCCCTGCTTGCCGCCAACCGTTGGCTTCCCGCAAAATTTCCAACGATGCTCGTCTTGATAGCCCTGACAACCACGCTGGTTTGGGCTGCAGGTCAAACATGGGGCGTGCAGACGATTGGAGAGGTTCCTGCCGGGCTACCCGAAATAAGCCTGCCAGCCTTCTCGGGGAAATTGGTGCTTGACCTACTCCCCGTAGCCCTGGTGCTTGCCTTGATCAGTTTTATCGAGACGGTGTCTATCGGTAAAGCCTTCTCCCCTAAATACCCCTACTATCGGGTAGAACCTAACCGGGAGCTCATCGCTTTGGGCCTCAGTAAGATTGTTGGCAGCTTTTTTCAGGGCATTCCCTCCTCGGCCAGTTTCAGTCGTTCAGCAGTGGTGGAAAGCAATGGTGGTAAGGGGCCTTTAAGCAATATTTTTGCTGCAGTGCTCCTCATCCTGGTCTTGTTGTTCCTTACCCCACTATTCTACTTTCTTCCCATTCCGGTACTGGCAGCCATCATCATCTTCTCGGTGCGCAAACTTTTCGACTTTTCCGAAATGAAACGCCTCGGCAATTTGGCTCCTAAAGAATTTACCACCCTGATGATCACCTTCCTTTTCACCCTTTTTGCCGGACTCCAGTGGGGCATCGCCGGTGGCGTAGTGCTGTCTCTGGCTTTTGTTTTTTGGCGAGCAGCCCGCCCGCACCTCGCAGAACTGGGTAGAGTACCTGGAACCAATGCTTTCCGCAACCTCAATCGGTTTGCCCAGGCGGAAGTTGACCCCACCGTACTTATTGTCCGTTTTGACGCCGAGCTTAACTTTGGCAACGCTGGCTTTTTCCGCGACCGCCTTCAGGCGCTGGCCGACGCTCGTGGCCCGGAGCTCCGGGCAATCATTATCGATGCCCACACCATTAATGATATGGACACCAGTGGCATTTTTGCCCTCACCCAGCTCTACGAAGCACTCCGCCAACAAGATGTCGAGCTATACCTATGTGGAGTTATTGGCCCGGTTCGTGATATGTTGTTCCGCTGCGGACTTATGCAAAGAATCGGAGCTGATCACAATTACCTGTCCATCCAGGAAGCCCTCTTACACCTGGCCGGAGAACAATCTGCCGACGACTGGGGCAAGCCTGCCGTTCAACACGATTAAGCAGTCCGAAAACGCATTTTGTTTTTGTTCACAAAAACAGACCATTTAACGGCTGTTTGTCGGATTTAAAACCTAACAATATGTGCCCACAAACAAACCATAGCTTGCAACGGTCATGGTGATAGAAAACCAAATAACCTAGTGGCGGACCTCTAAACCCCTTATTCCCGTCACACCAAAATTTGTGCATATGTTTAATAAACTATCCTTCGGATGGACAGCCATCCTCATGCTTTTAGTCTTCGGTTTTTCCGCTTGTGATGACGACGACAACAATGCTACCCCTCCAGTAATCGGCACCATCACTGATATTGCTGTAGAAGACGGTCGTTTCACTACGCTGGTAGCTGCACTGCAGCGCACCGGTCTGGATGCCGCACTCGACGTACCATCTGGTCGTTTTACTGTATTTGCTCCTACCGATGATGCTTTTGCCAACAGCGGTATTGACCTTAACGCAGTATCTGACGAGGACCTCGCTGAAATCCTGAAGTACCATGTAGTAAGTGGTGGAACGATTTTCCGCACGGCAAACATCCCTGAAGGTGTTACCTCTCTGAACACAATTACTGAACTGGGCCCAGACCCCGCAGGCCTTGCCGTAACCGTCGAGCGCTCCGGTGCTAATGTTACCGTCAATGGCGCTAACGTTATCGTTGCTGATGTAGAAGGTGTAAACGGCGTTATTCACGCCATTGATCAGGTATTGCTGCCACCAACTATTACAAGCACTGCCGTTGCTGACGGCCGTTTCAACACGCTGGTTGCTGCGCTGCAGCGTACGGGTCTTGATGCTGTGCTCGCTGCTGCTGGTGATTACACTGTTTTTGCTCCAACCGACGCTGCATTTGCTGAAGCAAACATTGATCTCGACGCTGTAACCGACGAAGAGCTAAGCGCACTGTTGCTCTACCATGTAGTTGGTGCAGGCATTCCTGCCGGAGCCCTCGCTGGTGGCGACAATTTCGCAGCATCACTGAGTACTACTGGTCCTAACGATGCACCGCTTTCCCTGCTGGTCAACCTCACTGACGGTAATGTTACCGTTAACGGTGATGCTGAAGTGGTAGTAGCAGATGTATTCACCAGCAATGGTGTTATTCACGCAGTAAACAAAGTACTTGCTCCACAGAGCATTGTTGACTTCGCAACCAAAGCTGAAGGCCTTACCTCTCTTGCTGGTGCGCTGACTGACGCCAACCTGGTGAGCACCCTTTCTGCTGAGGGGCCATTCACGGTATTTGCCCCAGTCAATGACGCCTTCGCCGCTATCGAAGATGTTGTTCGCGGACTGACGCCTGAGCAGGTATCTGCCGTACTTACTTACCACGTTGTTGCTGGTGCTAACGTACGTTCTGACGCAATTCCTAGCCAGGCCGGCACCGTCAACGGAGAAAACCTGACCTTCTCTGGCGAGAACAACGCTACCATCCGCACAGGATCTGGTCAGGATGTAGGCATCGACGCTGTTGACATCCAGGGCACCAACGGTGTTGTCCACCTGATCGGTACCGTACTGCTTCCTGAAAACCTGTAAACACCTTAGAAAACCCTGTTAACCGAACCGGGCTGCAGCTAGATGCTGTAGCCCGGTTTCTTTTTTTTCCCTTGCACCTGCGGCCGCGCCCTGTTGCCATATCCTGTCCAAAAACAGCTCGGCTACATCATTGGCTTTCCCCACAGATCAACCTTCCAGAAAACCATATTGGACAAAAAGCGTTACCTTTGTGTAACAAGGCCGTAAAAAGCACCCGGAGGGAATCGTCAAAGATTCCCTCTTTTTTGTGTCCGTACCTTACTTATCGGTGGTCCCACTATCGATTTCAGGGCGCGGCCGCAGGTGCAAAAAGCGGTTAAAAAACAAGGATGTATGGTCGAGCAGGTCACCACCATGTTGGAAGAACATTTTGCTGCAGAGGAAGACTTTGCGGACTGTTTCGTTGTGGACGTCACCCAGTCGGCCACCCGCCTGGAGGTATTTGTTGACTCTGACTCCGCCATGACCTTCCGGAAGTGCCAGCGTATCAGCCGGTTTCTTGAAGCTTGGCTTGATGAAGAGCAACCCCTGGGAGAGAAGTACACCCTTAACGTCAGTAGCCCGGGTGTTGACCGCCCGCTTAAATTCCACCGTCAGTACGTCAAGAACCAGGGAAGGACCCTCGAAGTGACCACGACGGATGGGGATAAAGTCAAAGGCCAGCTGAAAGAGGTGGCGGATGATCACATCATCCTTACCGCAAAAGTTCGCCGCAAAGAAGGCAAACGGAAGGTGACCGTAGTAGAGGATACCAACCTTGCCTTTGACGCCATTAAAAAAGCAATCGTAAAAATCAGTTTCTAGCCTATGAATCTTGTAGAGACTTTCAAGGAATTCAGTTCCGGAAAAGCCATTGATAGCCCCACCATGGTGCGGGTATTGGAGGATGTTTTCCGCACCTTGATCAAAAAGAAATTTACTACCGACGATAATTTCAACATCATCGTAAACGCCAACCGGGGAGACTTGGAACTGTGGCGCGTACGGGAGATTGTTCCAGACGGTGAGGTAACGGACGAGTTGTCAGAAATCTCTTTGTCTGAAGCACTCGCTGTAGACGAGGATTACGAGGTAGGTGAAGAATGCTACCAACAACTCTTCCTCGAAGATTTTGGTCGTCGTTCAATCATGGCTGCCCGCCAGACCCTGATCAGCCGGATCATGGACATTGAGAAGGACGAACTCTACAAGCAATACACTGAGCGTGTTGGCGAGCTGGTACTCTGTGAAGTACAGCAGATCCTTAAGCGTGAGATTCTGGTTATTGATGATGCCAATGGCCGTGAGCTGGTAATGCCTCGCGTAGAAACCATTCGTGGTGACTACTTCCGCAAGGGAGACATGATCCGTGGGGTGATCAAGGAGGTAGAAATGCGGAACAACAATAACCCTGTTGTTATCGTATCTCGTACTGACGAAACATTCCTGGCCAAGCTCATGGAGCAGGAAGTTCCGGAGATTGAAGATGGCCTGATCACAATCAAGGGCATTGTTCGTATCCCCGGAGAGCGTGCGAAGGTAGCCGTAGAGAGTTACGACGACCGTATTGACCCCGTAGGAGCGTGTGTTGGTATGAAAGGTTCCCGTATCCACGGTATTGTCCGTGAGTTGAACCAGGAAAACATTGACGTAATCAATTACACCAACAACACCAGCCTCTACATTCAGCGTTCGCTGACGCCGGCACGAGTGTCCAACATCGACCTTGATATGGAAGGGCGGCGGGCGAAAGTCTACCTTGAGCCAGATCAGGTAAGCCTTGCCATCGGTAAGGGAGGCACCAACATTAAGCTGGCCAGCCGACTGGTGGACTTTGAAATCGACGTGTACCGCAACAACGAAGTTGAAATTGATGACGTAGACCTCGACGAATTCAAGGACGAAATCGAAATGTGGGTTATCGACTCCTTCAAGAACATTGGCTGTGATACGGCACGTTCCGTATTAGAGCTGAGCCCTGAAGAGTTGGTTCGTCGTACTGACCTCGAAGAAGAGACTGTTATTGGCGTTCTTCAAATCCTCGCCGCAGAATTTGATGACGTTGAAGCTCCGACGACAAGTGCGCCGGCAGCGGCCTCTGAGGAGGAATAAAAGGCCAGACAAGCGGCATCAGGAGCTTGCCCTAAGCACCCGATGCCGCTTGACTAGCCAACAAACTGAGTTACTGTGTTGTTAGTAATAAGCACGCGTAACTAATCTGGTTAAGGTATTGTTGTCCGTGTACCTTATCTTTGCACCGCTTCCGATTTGTTTTTCGGATTCAATCCTCTTAAAGCGGTGGTGGAAAGAGGGAAACCTACGGCTATTTAGGGCAGTTCTAAATCGCCCCGCGTCAGCACAACGCGGCTAAATATCGGCGTGCTTAAAAGATCGAATGAGTAAACGACTAATTAAAGTAGCGAACGAGTTAAACGTGGCGACCACCAGGATCGTCGATCACCTTTCCAGTAAAGGGTTTGATGTCGAGAATAAACCGACAACCAAACTGACACCGGAAATGGAGAACGTTGTGCGTGAAGCCTTCGCAAAGGCCTTATCTGATAAGCAGAAAGCAGACGCGCTAGAGTTTAACACCCGTCCTACCGCAACTCCCGCTCCACCTCCTCCGCCACCCCCTCCACCGGCGCCAGCAAAAGGTGCGCTTCCGCCGCCGCCACCCGTTACCAGCGCGGTACCCCCGCCGCCGAAGCCCGTTGCGCCAACGGCACCTCCAGCTCCGGTTGCCAAGGAAGTAACGCCGCCGGCACCGCCGGCGCCAGCAAAGGAAGCTCCGGCTCCGGAAGCTGCTCCTGCGCCCGAACGTAAGGGACCTGGCCTGAAGGTCGTTGGTAGCATTGATCTGGACGCTGCTAAAAAGCGTGCAGCCAAGCCAGCGAAGAAAAAGCCTGCCCCCAAGCCAGTAGCAAAGAAGGAAACTCCTGCGCCAAAGCCAGCAGAGAAACCAGCACCAGCTGCTCCGACAGCAGGTAAGCCTGTTTCAGATAATACGCCGCCGGCCAAGCCAGCTGCTCCAGCTAAACCGGAGACGACTACCCCCAAGTCGCCGGAAACTCCATCAACTTCTCGTATCCGTGCCAACCCTCCCGCCCTTCGTGGCCTCAAGGTGATGGGCAAGATTGAGATCAAAAAGCCGGAGAAGAAGGAAAGTAATACTGAGCGTCGGAAGCGAAAGCGCAAAAAGATTACCACCGGACCAGCTCAATCGGGCAATGCTCGTGGTGGTCGCAATCGTGCAGGAGCCGGTCGTGGACGAACTGCAGGCAACAAGAATGAGCCCAAAGAAGTCTCCGCTAAGGAGATTGAGGACAAAATCAAAGCAACCATGGCCCGCCTGCAAGGCGGCGGTGGTAAGAAGAAACGTCAACGTCAACGGCGAGACAACCGGGAACGTATCCGTGAGCGCCAAGAAGCCATCGAGGCGGAACGCACCACTGACAAGCTCCAGGTAACTGAGTTCATCACGGCACAGGAACTTGCCAACATGATGGATGTAGGAGTAGGAGAAGTAATCATGGCCTGTATGAATGCAGGAGTGATTGTTTCTATCAACCAGCGCCTGGATGCAGAAATCATTGAACTCGTTGCCGAAGAATTCGAACACGAAGTAGAATTCATTTCTGCGGAAGAAGACGTCGAAGAAGAAGAAGAGTGGGTAGATGCCCCTGAAGATCTTCAGGAACGTCCTCCGATCGTTACCGTTATGGGTCACGTTGACCACGGTAAAACCTCGCTGCTGGATTACATCCGTAGCGCTTCCGTAACGGAAGGGGAAGCAGGTGGTATCACGCAGCACATTGGTGCCTACGAGGTCAAGACCAAAGAAGGAAAGCGTGT
>CAZTTF010000081.1:0-9686 GCA_964616365.1 uncultured Lewinella sp.
CGCGATAAACGGTAAATGCTTTTAGCCTCTCCAAACTCCTTGAGCTTAGCATTGAACCACGACATCACCCCCGATAAGGTTACCGAGTCGACGATTGTCTTGCGCGCTTTGACCGAGAGGTGGACGTTGGCTGAGGGAGCATCCACCCAAAAGCTAAAGCGACCAAAGGAAGTATCTGCCGCCAACAACTCTACCGTCACTTCGTCTACCGGTGGAAAAATTGAAACATCCACAAACATGGTGTCCTTACTGAAGGCAAAGCCGTAAGGCAAGGTGTCCAGGCTGGTCCTGATCGTTATGCTATCCGCAGGAAAGGGGAGCTCAGCGGGCTTAATAAAAGCGATGTTTGTGACCTGCTTTAATTCGTTGGTAAACACATAATTCTGGGCGCGGACGCTGGTGCAAAGGGCAAAGCCAAACAGCAATACTAGTAGTTGGAGTCTCATGCCATAAAATCGGTTAAAACACCTGTACGGTTAGTCCCCACCTCCCCTTTAACAGCAATTTAACCTGCCCGACAATAATAATCAGGGGCTGAAGCTAGTACTACCAACAGCGAGATTGTAAGGTTGTAGTTGTTGCAAGGATTGCAATTGTTGCAAGGGCTGTAGTGGTTGCAGGGGGTGATCGACGACTCATTGAGCGCCAGTATACTTCTTATTTTCACCTAACTTCCCTGACCTAAGGCACACCCTCTAACTATGCAACTTCCGTTCTTATCACTATCAATGCTCTTTCTTTTCCTGGTCCCCACGGCAGCTACGCTCAGCGCACAGGAAACATGGGAGGATACCGCACTAAGGGCTGAATTCGACTCCCTGCTCCAAGTGGCCGATGCTTTGCCAGCAGATGCTCTCAGTCGCAAGTCCTATCTCCTGCACGAAGCTGGAAAAATTGCCGATGCCGCTGCCGATATATCGCAAAGCATTGCGCTTACCAGGGAAGCCCTTGACCTACGATTAGCGAACGAGGCAGAAGACGCCAGGGGCGTTCTCCTGTCCGCCATGAATCTTGGTATTTACTACAGTAAAATAGATCAGCACCGCAAGGCGCTGGACTACTTCGGCATGATCACCAGCCGGGCACCCAACCCTAAAGAGGGGGCCGCCTGGTTTCAAATCGCACGAGCCTACGGCAAGACGGGAGAGTTTGCCGCCGGAGAGAAAGCCTTTGCCCGGGCAGCCGAGCTGCCCCCCTTTTCAGAAAACCCCAACCTGCAAGCCGTACTGCAGGAGCAATTGGGGGCAATGCACCTCGACAAAAACAATGCTAGTGGCGGTAACGCCGCCATCGCTCCCTTAACCCGGGCGCTGGACTACTACGTTGCAGACGGAGACCTTGAAGGCGAAATGCTCGCGAGAAACTATCTCGGGTGGGCGAACTCCGATGCCGGCAACTACCCAGAAGCCATCAGCGCGTTGAATGAAGCACTTCGACTCGCCCTCCTTGTAGATGCCTATGATGAAGATTATGCTTCGATTTACAGCAATCTTGGCATGACACATCGCCGTCAGGGAGATGCAAAAAAAGCATTAACCTACCTGCGTAAAGCATTGAGTATTCAGCTGTCCTACAATGAAGGCTTCTCCCCCGCCGCCCCAACCTACAGCAGCTTATCGACGGCCTTCCGTACGCTGGGGACTACGGACTCCGCGCTGTACTACGCCCAGCGGGCTTTGATCGCAGTAATTCCGGAGTACTCCCCTACGGCGATCACTGACCTGCCTGCAGTAGCACAGATCAGCAAAAAACAACCAGGGGCACTTTCCTATCTAACCGAACTCGGGCTGGCTCAGCTAGCGGCGGGGGATGCCGCGGAGGCCCTGCGCGCCTTCCGGCGCGCGGACGAACTCCTCGACGCCATGCGCCTGCGCCAACTCCTCGACGACACCCGTAATTACTGGCGGGCGGATGCACGCGGCCTCTACGACAAAGCCATTGCCGCTGCGCGGCAAGCGCAAGATGCCGAAGCCCTTTTCTTTTTCCTGGAAAAAGCCCGGGCCAGGTTATTACTGGATGAGCTAAGCACTAACCGAGCAGCGAATCTGCTGCCTCTTTCGGTAAAGGAACAATTGACGAACAGTACTCGCGCAGTACGGTTTGACCCAAACAACCCCATACTGACGGATCGCTTCCGACAGCTGCAAGACAGCATTTTCCGGGCATTCCCTAAATACACGGAACAGCGTATAGGTGCTCCGCCACCAACGCTTACTGAGCTCCCTGGTATCCTGGGGAAGCGCCAACTCATCGAGTACTACGTATCTGAGCAACAGACCCTCGCACTCACCTTCACCCCCGAAGGAGGATTGAACATCACCAAGCTTTCCGATCCCGAGGTCTGGCAACCACTCCTGCAAACCTATCGCCAGCAACTGACCTCCCCCAATAGTAAAATTGATCCCAGCCTGCCCTTCAAGTTGTATCAGGAATTAGTCGCACCACTGCCACTGACTGGTACTGAAGATCTCATCATCATCCCCGATGGGGATTTATACCTCCTGCCTTTTGGCGCACTGATTACGGATAACCAGACCGCAGGGCTACCACTTTCAGACTGGCCCTGGCTGGCAAACAACATCAGGATTGGCTATGCCTATTCGGTGCAGCTCCTTGACCGGTCTCAACGACAAAAACATCGGGGCAATGGCCGGGTATTAGCGGTTGCGCCAGTAGCCCGTATTGCCCCAAACGACGCCCTCAACCCTGACCTGGAGCTCCCTGCCACCTTGCGGACTGTCAGGCAGGTAGCAAGCCTGCTGCCTACCGACACCCTGATTAATGCCGCGGCAACGCAAGCGGCCTTCCGAAAAATGGCTGACGACTACAGCGTACTACACCTAGGAACGCATGCTTACCTGGACGAAGGCGGCAGCTTACTCCTGCGAGGAGACGATGACAACCGTTACACCAGCAACGAACTGCTCGAGCATCAGTTAAGGGCAGACCTCGTTGTCATCGGTGCCTGTGCAACCGGGCTGGGCGAGCAGCTTGTTGGCGAGGGTGTTGCCAGCCTTGGCCGGGGCTTCGCCCGGCGAGGGGCTTCCGGACTCATCATGAGCTTATGGTCAATCGATGATGCTTCTACGGCAGACCTACTGCAGGAGACCTACTCCGCCTTAGCAGCAGGCCAGGGGCCTGCGTCTGCTTTACGGACTGCTGGCACAGCCTACCGTGAGCACAACACAAATCCGCGCTTCAGCCACCCTTATTTCTGGGCAGGGTTAGTTCATTACGGAAGTGACAAAAAACTCCCAATGCTAACAGGTACAACGCCTTGGTTCACCTATGGTATCGGAGGTGTGATCTTGCTGCTGACAGCCTACTTCTGGGCCAGACCCCGCAGCACCCGCCAGTAATTAGCATGCTCTAAGCGCAACACCCGTTCTCCAATCTTCTCCGGGCTGTCCTCTGGATCCAGGCGCACTGCCGCCTGAAAGACGTAGTCCCCCTCGTCATACTGCTCATTCACGTAGTGGATCGTGATGCCACTCTCGGGCTCAGCATTGGTCTTCACCGCGCGGTGGACATTCGCGCCATACATCCCTTTTCCGCCATAGGCAGGAAGCAGGGCTGGATGAATATTTACCATCTTATTCGGAAATGCCCGCACCAGGTATCCCGGCACTAACCACAGAAAACCAGCCAGGGCAATAAAATCTACGCGGAAAGCAGACAGCTGTGTCAACAAGTCTTCAGTGTCGTAAAACGAGCGCCGGTTAAGAACGAGGGTAGGCACATTTCGCTCGGCCGCCATCAAAAGCGCACCTGCATCAGGCTTATTGCTTACTACAAGCACCACCTCTACCCCATCTTCAGGGTGCTGCTGGAAGCGATCGATGATCGTGCGGGCATTGGAGCCGGTCCCGGAAACGAAAAGGGCGAGTTTCATAGAAAATAACTTAGCAAAGTGGCATCGGGCGCGGACGCGAAGTGCCAGGTCTGGTCATAGTAGCAATGAGAGGATGGGCTATGGGCAGCTCACTCCTGACGCATACGTGCGGACAAAGAAAGGAAAGTGATTACTGGAGGTCAAACTTCCCCACCACTTTTCCGTCAGCTTTCACAACCAGTTCCATCCGTTGTCCACGCGGGAGGCTGGGTAACTGTAACCTTTCGGTATAAGGGCCGGGGCCGCGGGTCGATAGTTTTGACTTCCACAGCAGCTTGTAATTGGTTCCGATAATCATCACCTCCGGAGTTCCGGCTGCCGTGAGCCGGAAGGGTACCTTCACTTCACCGCGGGCGTTACGGACCAGTGTAGTGGGTGGTGCTGGATTATTAATCTGAGGGTTACCCGCCGGGCGGGGCCCACCAGACTTGGGTGCCATACCTGGTGTACCTCGTCGCATGATGCGCAAGACATCCCCGGTATTATCGGCATCCCAATAGTAAAACCCCGGTGGGGTTTTGAAGCGGGCAAAGTATTCCACCTCGGGGCCGGCACCTGCCGAACGGTCAATTCGCACTGTCCGAACCTGAATTTGACGAACATCAATCCAGATCCATTTAAACTGGTTAAAGCGGCCACTCGCCCGCGTCCAGGGCTTATCATCGTTATTCGCCCGCAGGGGGGCTCCCCAGCATCCTTCTCCGATATATACCGTTCCCCTCCGGTCGTCCCGAATGAAGCCCTGGCTTGATCCCGGTTGTCGGCTAGGCCGAATGGGAAACGTCTGTTTCACCGTGTGGGCATCAGATTCAACGACGAGGTCAACACCATGCTCTGCGAACTGGGTGCCCCAGTAAGCGATCAACTCGTCCCGCTCCGGCTTGCTGGCCGTATGGGGGCGCATAGCATGGTGATACTGGGCGATCTTCCACATCGACCGACTACGGGAAAGATCACGGCTTAGCCAGTTCAATTGGTCTCCTCCGGGAGGGAAGAGGGTGTTGAGGGTATAGGTTCTCAGCAAGCCCCCACCGAATTCCAGTGCATAGTAAACATCTGGACTGGGTACGTCAAACAGGTTCAGGATAGTGGCATTAGATTTTTCATGATTCCCCCGGGCCGGGACGATCGGGGTCAATCGTCCATCCATGCTGGTTGTCAGTTGCCAATCATCGAACCACTCCTGCCACTCAACTGCCGTATCTCCGTTGGTCATGTCTCCGCCGAAAAGGACAAAGTGGGGTTTAAGCTTGCTAACCAAAGTGTTTGCGGTTCGGAAAACCGCACGGTTATTTCTACTATCACCTCCCGCCACAATACTCAGGGGAGTATTGGGAGTGTTGGGTGGGGTCTCGAAAATCATCCGCTTACTTACCCCCTCGGAGTCGACCACCAGGAAGTAGTATAGGGTACCCGGCAGTAAGCCCCCGATGCGGACAAAGACGTTCCGCATACCAGCGTGGTTTACCTGGCGGGAAGGCGTTGCCGTAAACCGGTAAGCCGCAGGGTTCCGGCCGTGGTCTTTAGTGTCGTAGACTACGTGGGATGTGCTCCCCGAGAAATGCTCGTAGCCGATGACGATGGATGTTGCCGGATCATCCCTCCAGGTGGCGCGGTAGCGCCGCGTTCCCGCAAAAAGGCTCGAAGTAACTACGAGGAACAGTAGTAGCAACACGGCCCTGCCTGCTCCTGTTACCCCTCGCTCAGATACCTTTCCCGGCACCTGCGTCCGCGCCCTATTACGTAACGGCAACACGAAGGACTTCCGCTCGGTCTTTACTGCCTGCTCAGGAAAAATATCAGGCCTTTGGTGATCGGACAAACATTTAGTGGCAGCAACGGGAAATGACCCGTACAGTCCAGTCAGCGGCTGATCCGCTTTACCGGCTGCAGTAACCTCCAAAATATTCCGAAATGCGTGCATAGGGAAAGACCTTAAAACTATAAATCGTAGGAAGCTAACCATTTTAGTCGCCCGAGGATTGCCAAGACGGGGTATATATCGCTTAATTTTGCGTTTTAGATAACTATCAGGTCCACTTCGGACCACAAAGCTACTGTAAATGGGCCGCGACACTGCCGTTTTTAACCTTATTGATCAAGAACTTGAGCGCCAGCGCAACGGGATTGAATTGATCGCTTCCGAAAACTTCACTTCTCAGGCAGTAATTGATGCCATGGGAAGTTGCCTGACCAATAAGTACGCAGAAGGTTACCCCGGAAAACGTTACTACGGTGGCTGCGAAGTGGTTGACCAGGTGGAGCAACTTGCGATTGACCGTCTTTGCCAGCTCTTCGGTGCAGAATACGCCAATGTGCAACCCCACTCTGGTGCACAGGCTAACGCCGCCGTTTTCCTCGCTTGCCTCAAGCCAGGTGACCGCACCCTCGGCTTCAGCCTCGCGCACGGCGGACACCTCAGCCATGGCCACCCTGCCAACTTCTCCGGCAAGCATTTCGAAGCGCACTTTTACGGTGTAGAAGAAGCAACCGGACTGATTGACATGGACAAGGTTGCCGAAAAAGCCCGCGAAGTACAACCTGAAATGATCATCGGTGGTGCCAGTGCCTACAGCCGTGATTGGGATTATGCCCGTTTCCGGGAAATCGCCGACGAAGTCGGTGCCCTCCTGCTTGCCGACATCGCCCACCCCGCCGGCCTCATTGCCGCCGGACTGTTGAACGACCCCCTCCCCCACTGCCACATCGTAACCTCCACAACGCACAAGACCCTCCGGGGGCCCCGCGGTGGCATCATCATGATGGGCAAAGACTTTGACAACCCCTTTGGCCGGGTATTCAAGAAGAGCGGTAAGCCCTTCAAAATGAGCCGTATTCTGAACGGTGCGGTATTCCCCGGCATGCAGGGAGGCCCGTTGGAGCACGTGATTGCAGCAAAGGCGGTTGCCTTCGGTGAATCGCTTACGCCCGAGTGGAAAACCTACGGTAAACAGGTGATCGCCAACGCCCAGGCAATGGCCGATGCCCTCGTCGCCAAAGGCTACCATATCATCTCCGGTGGAACCGACAACCATTCCATGCTCATCGACCTGAGCAACAAAGATGTCACCGGCACCCAGGCAGAAGACGCCCTGAATGCCGCCCACATCACCCTCAACAAAAACATGGTCCCCTTCGACAAGAAGACCGCCATGAACCCTTCTGGTATCCGGATCGGTACGGCTGCCGTTACTACCCGCGGATTTGTCGAAGCAGACTGCGTGAAAACTGTGGAATGGATTGACCGAATTATTCAGGATGTAGAAAACGAGGCGGTTGTTGCGGCGGTTCGCGAAGAGGTACACGCGTACATGCAACGGTTTCCGTTGTACGAGGAAATTGCTATTGCATAGCGGTCAGGAGCTAGGAACTAGCTCCTGGCTTTTAATTCCTGGTTCCTAACTTCCTGACAATTGCTCTACCTCCACATCCCATTTTGCAAGCAGGCTTGTAGCTACTGCAACTTCCACTTCAGCACCAGCATGAAGACCCGGGATGCGGTGATGGATAGCATCAATAAAGAATTGCGCCTCCGCCGGAGGGAATTGGCTACAGGGCCGGTTCCCTCCGTTTATTTTGGCGGCGGGACGCCGAGCCTACTAACCGAAGCAGAGCTAGAGCGCATATTTGAGACGTTGTGGGCGGAAAATTACTTGCAATCCGGGCAGGACGTTCAGTATCGGGCTGATGTGATCATCGGAAAGGAAACGGGCGCGGACGCAGGTGCAGTGGAGGAAATTGCAAGAGCAATGAATACTGCCGACTCCTCCGTTCCGGTCGGTACCGAGATCACGCTCGAAGCCAATCCTGACGACCTTGACGAGGCGACCATTGCGCTGCTCGCAGCATCGCCCGTCAACCGGTTAAGTATCGGCATTCAGTCGTTCTTCGAAGAAGACCTGCGCTTCATGAACCGGGCCCATTCGGCCGCCGAAGCGCGGGCGGCGGTGGAGAAAGTTAACCGGGCCGGTTTTCACGATGTCTCTATTGACCTGATTTACGGCGGACAAACCACCACCGACGAGATGTGGGCGGAGAACCTCCGCATCGCCACCGATCTGGGCGTCACCCACATCAGCGCCTACGCGCTGACGGTAGAGCCCAAGACAGCCCTGGGCGTCCAGGTCGAACGGGGAAAAGTTCCGGATACCGACGACGCTAAATTTGACCGCCACTTCAATATGCTGGTCGACCACCTGACCCGTCATGGATACCGCCACTACGAGATCTCCAATTTCTGCTTGCCCGGCCACCAGAGCAAGCACAATTCCGGATACTGGTCCGGGCAACCTTACCTGGGCATCGGTCCCGGCGCCCATGGCTTTGACGGTATAGCCACCCGCCGCTGGAACGTAAGCAACAACGCTGCCTACGCTAAGGCGCTTGCTGAAATTGACGGTCCCGAAGCCTACACTGCCGCCAACGGTTTCCTTTACGAAGAAGAAACCCTGACGGAGGCTGACCGCTACAATGAGTTTATCATGACCGCCCTGCGGCGGGACATTGGGGTAGACATTGCCGACCTGGCGGCCCGCTTCGGGGCCGCGAAGGCCGACTACTTTGTTGCCAGCCAGCAGGACAATCTCGCAGAGGGGCTCTTTGAGGATACTACCACGGGGACATACCGTCTGACCCGCGCCGGACGGATGCGTGCGGATGGCGTAGCGGGAGATGGTTTTTGGGTATAGCGCCTTGGGTAACTATGGACTTTAATACATGATTTCCAGCGCCTTCTTCTATGGACTAAAGTCCATGGTCACAAAAAAATATCGGCCTACCCGCCAAAACCGCTACAGCCTGCATCCTGATAGAAAACCCTTTTTTAATGTCACTCACAAAGAACCCTTTTTTCCGCTTGAGCCTAATACTCAGCGTTCTGCTTCCTGCTGTATTTGGCGGTTACTTTCTTGCCAATTCGGGCAACAGTCAGCAGCTTGGTTGCACGTTTACTGAAGTTCCTGTGGTTACGGCCTACCAGATGGGAGAACAGCAGCCAGCCCAAGTCTCCGCAAACTACTCCATTGAAAGCCGGGAGGTTTTTAAGGTCGTCGAGCAGATGCCCATCTTCCCCGGAGTTAACTGCGGCGAAATTCGCAATTACCCGAAGCGCAAAGCCTGCTCTGACCAGGCGATGCTCGATTATATCTACGGACATATTCGCTACCCCAAAAGGGCTCGCGAGAAAGGGGCTCAGGGCATGGCTGTCGTGAGCTTTGTCATAGAGAAAAACGGTGTTCTGACCAACATCAAGGTTGTCCGCGATCCCGGTTATGGTTTAGGAGAAGCTGTCGCTAAAGTTGTCCGGTACATGAAGGCCGACAACATCCGTTTTGAGCCCGGCCTGCAAAAAGGCAAACCGGTACGGACACAGTTCTTGCTTCCCGTAAAGTTTAAACTGGAATAAAACCTGGGTAGACATCTTCGGCCAAGTGATCGTAAGGAAAACACCGCCATTTGCAGCCTTCTTCTGCACCTGCGGTCGCGCCCGGCAGCTGTCCATTTCACCCAATACTTGCACATAATTAAAAAAGCGCTTACTTTTGTGCCGCCTTAGCGCAAACACTCCAGCGGGTGTGGTGAAATTGGTATACACGCTAGATTTAGGATCTAGTGCCGCAAGGCGTGAAGGTTCGAGTCCTTTCACCCGCACTTAAACGGCTCGCCTTCGGGCGGGCCATTCTTTTCTCCCCCCTAACCCCGGGGTAAATCCCGAAGCAGCATAACATTATGCCAAACGTAACTTTCGAGAAAACCGGAAATGTCACCGGAAAGATTGCCGTAAACATCACTAAGG
>CAZTTF010000082.1:0-12335 GCA_964616365.1 uncultured Lewinella sp.
TCCTTACCTGGGGATTTCAATACTTCGGAGAATCTCCTGGATAACGTCTTTTGATCCGATGCCTTCCATTTCTCTTTCTGGCGTAAGGATAATGCGGTGATTAAGGACTGGATAGGCTACTTGTTGGATGTCGTCTGGGGTGACGAAGTCCCGCCCGCCGAGGGCGGCCACGGCTTTCGCCAGTCGTAAAATGGCAAGCGAAGCCCTGGGGCTTGCACCAAGATATAGATCGGGGTGACTTCGAGTACGATGAACGAGCGCAGCGATATAGTCGAGCAATTCATTACGAATGAAGACTTTTTCAATGAGCGTACTGTATTTGGCTACCAACTCCCGGGTAAATACCGGTTTTACTTCTTCTTGTTGAACCTGCTGGAAGTCACTCCGGAAGCGGTAGAGAATTTCTCGTTCTTCTTCCTGGTTAGGGTAATCAATGATGATACGTACCAGAAAACGGTCCAACTGTGCCTCGGGCAGACGGTAGGTGCCTTCCTGTTCAATTGGGTTTTGGGTGGCAATCACGAAAAATGGATTGTCCATGGCATAGGTCGTACCGTCCACCGTGATTTGCTGTTCGGCCATCACCTCGAACAGCGCAGCCTGGGTTTTAGCTGGTGCCCTGTTGATCTCGTCAATCAGTACGATGTTGCTGAAAACAGGTCCTTTCGTAAATTCAAAGGAGGATTTTGCCATGTTGAAAACGGTCGTACCGGTAACATCGCTGGGCATCAGGTCAGGGGTGAATTGAATCCTGGTGTAGTCCGCAGCAATGGTTTTGGCGAGCAGCTTTGCCGTCAGAGTTTTAGCGATTCCGGGAACTCCTTCTACGAGTACGTGTCCGCCCGCCAGCAGGGAGGCGATCAGGAGGTCGATCAGCTCCTTTTGGCCAACCACTAACTTACCGATTTCGGCACGCACCGCCACGGCGGCTTCGCGCAGTTCATCCAGCTGGATCCGGTCTGCTGGTGCCATCGTATTGGCAACTTCCGGACTTTCTACGGCGTCAGGAACCAGTTCTCCAAGGGATTCTTCCAAGGGGGTGTCGTAATCTTCCGGAGTACTGTGGTTTGGCTGTGGGGCCTCCTGTTCTGGGTTGTCGTCTGGGAACATGGCTGTTACTTATTGAATACTTGGAGTTGGAAAATAGGGTCAACGGCTCGATGGAAGCGCATCAGGTCTGATTCATCAAGGTATACTTTCTTCTGAACGAGGCGGATTTCTACCAGGGCTCGTGCTGCGACCTCTTCGGATATGCCCAGGAGTTCTGCGAGGTTCTCCGGAGGTGGATCGCCGTCTTTCCAACGGATGTTATAGCGTTCGTTGAGGTAGAATCGTAGACTGTTCAGCTCCTGACGGGCCAAAGCCCCGTGGTTCTCTCCCTGAAGCACCAACCTGCTCATGGTGTCAATATAGCGCTTGCTGGAATTCTCTCTGCGGGTAATAACAGGGATGATCCGTTGCCGCCTGCGCCCTTTCAGGAATACGAATAACAGGGCGGTAAAGAGGAGCGTGTACCAAGCCAGTGCCAGAGGCGGCTGTTGCTGAATGTAGCTAAGTGCTTCGTTTCCGGTAAGCAAACTACGTCCGCCTCCATAACTCTGCTGGTTTTGTTGATTACGTTGGTTGTTGCGCTTCCGCGCAACGGAGGGAGGAACCCGGCTGTGTTCATCCCAGTAGACGGGGCCTGGCCCAAGTGCGGCCAGGGTGTTCTCCGCATATTCGTGCAGTTCGCTATCCGCCAGGTAGTAGTTGGTCAGGAAAATGGGGTTCGTGTGAAAGTAAAAATCTCCTTCTCCCCAGTGGAGGCGAACATAGTTGATGTTGTCGTAGGCCACAAAGCCTTTTATTTCGTTATCGAAAGCATCGTCACAGAGTAAGCTGCCATCAATGTAGGCGGTGGCACGGGAATAAGGAAGGTAGTTCCAAAGGTGGTACTGGGTGAAGGTATCCATCCCCAGGGTTAGCGGCACGGTGTCCAGGTATAGGGTAGGAAATTTAGCATCCTGATCCAGGTAGTAATCATTGAAACAGGCGTCGCCAAAAAGATGATAGCCGAGGTCTTCAGGAAGTTGGTAGGCGGCAATGAAGGCCGTGTTGCCTCGCTCGACGAAGTCGAGCAGCTGGGTGACGGACTTTTCGCTGTAATAAGCATAGTTGCCAACAAAAATGTAGTTGCTCCTGCCCTCAGCCTCGTCTAAAACCGCGAGGCTGTCTTCTACCATTTCCAGCCCTTCAGGGCGGGCAGACAAAAGCTCGTACAGGGCGAAGAGATCGTGTGGTTTCTCTCCGTCATACTCATACGTCTCCGACCAACTCACGGGGCAACCGCAGAAGGTTAGCACGCATATCACTGCGAGGGTATAGTGAAGCCAGCGCCTAAACATGGTCAGAAGTTTTTGGCTTCAGCGCCTGAACCCGGTTATTCAGTGCCTGGAATTGCTGGTAGGTATTGCGGTAGCTTAGCCGGTCAATGGGGTACTTCCCGAACCAATAGCGCTCGTAGGCACGGGTAACCAGACGGAAGTCGGCGAGGACATCCTTGCCCACCAACTGGTTTTGATAGTCACGATTGCTGAAGTCCCGGCGGTATTTGATTAGCCCGTTGTCCTGCAAGGCTTTTAGTAGTTGGATGTAGAGCAGGCGTACTGCTACGTCAAATTGCTGTGCGCGCTCTGCCCGTTCCAGTAAGCTGAGGGAAACACCAACAGCCACCAGTTTTTCTTCCTCGATATCCTCAACGTTAATTTCGTCCTGATCCTCAGCAGCATCCTTCGTCCGTTTTCGGATACTCACATCGCCGAGTATTTTGTAAATCAGGAAGCCTAACAGCAGCAGGAGAACAGCAAAAATGACCCAGGTAGTGCTGCTGGATAAGTCTAGCTCCCAGCGCTCCCAACTCCAGTCAAAAGTATCGTTGTCGGTGGCCAGTTCTTCCTCCTCTTCTTCTTCGAAATCAGGAGGCGTGAAATCAAGCGCTTCCATCAATTCCTGATGCCGGTCTTCGGGAAAGACGGGGCTGGGTGTCTCTTGCCCTGATAGCGAAATGGAGGCCATGCATAAGATCAGCCCAATGATCCGGCCTACGGCGGAAAGCCGCAGCAGGAGCACGAAGATTTTTAGGGAGATGGGCTGGTTCATGGATAAGTGGCCCCAAGATAACAAGCAAGCTACATATCAGCGGTTTAGAAGCTTCCTGGCCTTTTATCACCCTGTTTGAGCTAATCGCCCCCATATTTCCGGATTAATCAGGATGCGTTACGAGAATTCGCAGAATTTTCGCAATATTGCTGGAGTAAAATCAAAAGAAAACCCGTTAGCGAGGCAATTGCTTTTCTGACAAAATCTTCTACCCTTTATGAGCAAATTTGAAGAGAAACTAACTACCTACAGTGCAGCCCTGAAGAGCCTTGATGCTGGTGCAGACATGGACCTGCTGCGCAAGGTGACCAAAGGCCTCGGCCCTTCGATCTACAATGCAGATAGCAACAAAGTAGCCTGTAGCGACAAAACCGAAGTAGAGCGCGTAGTTGCGAACTTTGCGGTCAAGAAGCTTGGCGCGAGTGAAGAAGAAGGCAGCAAAGCTGTACAGGAAGTGTGTGCTGAATATACCGAGCGTGCGAAGCACCGTGCTGTATTCTACTACATGGTAGTCAAGAAGCTTGGTAAAGAAGATGTTTACGCGTAAGGCCTAACCGTCTGTGACATTCCCACATCGTTGTGCTGCCCACTGGAGATTATCTTCAGTGGGCTGCACTGTTTTATGGGGGTAATAGGCCACTCCGGCTTAGGTATAATAAAAACAGGCTGCTATCTAATGACCGTAATCCGGCCAGTGATTTGCTGGTTAATGGCATCCGCGACCACGGCCGCTACGCGGGCCGCAGGGAGGATGTCTGGTGGCGGCGTCTCGTTGTCCCAGCTGGCCGTCAGGGTTGCCCCGGGGGCAACCAGGGTGGCTAACACTCCCGAGGAAGCCAGGTCCTGTTCCCAACCGAGAAACAATCCTCTCAGGGCATATTTCGTCGCCACGTAGGCCGTCATGTGCGGTTTCCAGTTGTCGGTTCCAGTTGATCCGATTACTACCAGATGTCCGCTGGCACGGTTGACCATCGCCGGCAGTAGCCGGCGGGCGAGACGATGATTGCCCAGTACATTTAACTGCAGCATATGCTCGAATGTATCCTCATCTCCCAGCAATTTGCCGGGAGAAAAGGCGGCAGCATTGAGCAAGACCACGTCGTAGTTCGCCAGTGGCACTTTCTCAGATCCTTGGGGCAACCCAAGGTCGGCAGCAACGGTGTGCAACGTACTGTTGGGGAAGTATTTTGCCCAATTGTGCTGCATCTCCACCAGGTCATCGGCAGTACGGGCTACTGCAGTAATGGTCCACCCGGAAGCCGCCAGATGTTCGGCGCAAGCCCGTCCAATACCCTTGGTGGCACCCGTAATCAGAATGTGCTT
This sequence comes from uncultured Lewinella sp., assembly GCA_964616365.1. Classification (GTDB taxonomy): domain Bacteria; phylum Bacteroidota; class Bacteroidia; order Chitinophagales; family Saprospiraceae; genus Neolewinella. Next base: position 4,462 of record CAZTTF010000082.1, read on the forward strand.
ACTCATCGACGTTCATTGAGAAAGGTGGCGAGTGAATCAATTTGTACTTCCCCTCTGATGCCCTGATCCGTTACGCCAACCCGGATACCGTTCCACTGCCCGCCACAGTCACTATGGATGACTGCTTCCGGCCCAACGATCAGTTGCCCGCCGGGCTCCACGTGAATGGCTGCCTGGTCAGGTAAGTGTACCCGGCTGTTGATCGTAAGTATTCCTCCTCGTTTCACGTAGATGTCGGTGTTGTAATCCCGGGCACCAAGTAGCTTCAGGTCGGAGGTTACCCGGACGGGTTCATTGGGGTTGTACCGGCACCAATAGGGGAAAAGCCAGCGCCTTTGCCGTCCTTTGATGTCACTCATGCGGGCGTGCATGCGCCCGATTTGACAGGGCGTCAGGGCCTCCTGGCGGTTGCTGTAGTCCATGAGGTTGTTACTCGTCTTACCCGGCCCGCTCTGAGATTTGGGCCGTTGCCACGCATCATTTTTGTGGACTGGGGTGTCGTCACAACCGTCATTTCTGGTCCAGCCATGTCCCAGGCCGAGGGCATGGGCAATCTCGTGCGCGATGACGCCGGCGAATTCCCAGGGGGGGCGGTTACGGCTGAGCATCCCGGTAATCTTAATAGCATCACCCAGGTAGATGCCGTCAGTTCCGGAAATTTTGAGTCCTTCGGCCAGCTTTTCGCGGGGAGGACCCATGATGAAGATGTTCAGGACGGAGTCTTTATTGATGGCATACTTCCGGATCACCCCACGATCCGTGCGGTTGCTTTCCCTGCCCTTGTGCAGGTACCAATACAGTTCGTCATCATAGTGCTCATAAATCCCGTAACTGCCGTCCTCCTTCCGGGTGAGTTTAAAGCCGATCCGGCGGGGGAGGGCAGGAACCTCCATCCCTTCAGGTTTTAGCCATATCTCAGGGCTTTTGTGCATCAGGCTGGCTGTATGGTCCATCACCCGCAGCAAAAAGGCTTCTGCTTCGGCACCGAAGAAGCGGTAAAAAGTATCCGTTGTATTCATGATGTGCAGATTCAGGGTCACGTAGCGGATGGGGAGGTAGCGCTCGTTTACCGTGTCTGGCAGGTAATGATCAGGGTTCGTGCTGGCCCGGGAGAAGGAGTAGTTATCTGGTCGGCGGACTTTATCGGCCGCGTAGGCTTCGTAACTAAACGGCGCGTCGGGGTCGATGACCGGCTGGCTGGCCACAACCGGCTGCTTTGGCTTACAGGTCAGGAACAGCAGAGGGAGCAACAACACGAACAGGAAATACTTCATAAAGGCAAAATATGATTTTCGGAGGGATGTTGCTCTAAATCTGCTCATTGACGGGAGGCAAAACGGGGCGCGGCCGCAGGTTGCAGTGTAGCATCTCTGTGGAGCGCCATGAAGTAACAGGGGCAGTTCCCTTCGGTAAGACAACGGGTTCAACGTAACTTTCGTGCATGAAAATTGCTTATGTCCTTTTTGATGGCATTACACTATTGGATTTTATCGGGGTCTACGACCCCATTTGCCGGCTACGCTCGCAAGGCCATATCCCCGACCTGAGTTGGGACCTGTGTGCCTTCACCCCGACGGTCACCGACGGGTTTGGCCTGGAAATGAAAGTCGATAAAGTACAGCCTAACCTGGGAGAATACGATCTGGTCATTGTCCCCGGGGGCTTCGGTACCCGAAGCCTGCAAAACGATGCGCTTTTTGTTGAGTGGTTGCGCAGCGCGCAGCCCGTTCCGCTAAAAGCCTCCGTCTGCACCGGCGCGCTGTTGCTTGGGGCTGCAGACATGCTCAAGGGGCGGCGAGCTACCACGCATTTCAACGAGTATCAGGCATTGGAGGCCTACTGCGAAACGGTGGTACGGGAACGCATCGTCGATGATGGTACGGTAATTACCGCAGGGGCAGTGGCTTCTTCCCTTGATCTGGGGCTTTACTTGTGCGAAAAACTGGCGGGGCCGGAGGCTACCGCCCAGATCCAGAAGAGCATGGATTATGGTTTGCATTAATCACTCCATTGCTTCTTGGATGTTTCCCGGCTTCCCGCGTCCGCGCCCCAATAGACTTATCGTATCAGCGTAACCTGGCCCGCGAGGACTTTGCTGCCCGGCCCGGCATCATCAACATAGCTGATGTTAACCGCAAAGGTGAATACGCCCGTGCCAAGTACCCGGTCCCGGGAAGTACCATCCCAGCCCAGGGTAGGGTCTTCCGTAGAGAAGAGCAACTCTCCCCAACGGCCGAAGACCTGGAACTGATAGCTGGTGATGTCGAGCTGATCATCAAATAGCGGCCGGAAGCTATCGTTAATACCGTCGTCGTTTGGAGAGAAACCGGTAGGAAGGTATGCCTGAAAGAAAATACATTCCCGGAAAGCAATTTGCACGGTGTCGGTATTGAGGCAGGCGCCGTTATCGATCTGTGCGATGATCATGCCGGGATTCGGGACAAGATACCTGTCGCTAATGCTTCCGTCTGGCCAGATGATCGTGCCGGCAGAAAACTCAGGGCTGAGGTTAAAGGGTAAATTGTCGCAAACCGTTGTGTCCGGGCCCAGTTCCAGGAAAGGAGGAGGAGCAATAGTGATGGCAACAGTGTCCTGCCCGATACAGCCATTAGTGTCCGTTATGGCTACTGAAAATGTTCCGGATGCGGTGAAATTGCGGGCGATATCCGTGCTGTCATCATTCCACCGGATTGTTCCCAGGCCGGTCGGAACTGTAACGGTTAAAACGTCTCCTTCACAACCTGTCTGGTCCTCACCCAGGCTGAAGTCGGGAAGGTCAAGGAAGGAAAGGGTCGTACTGTCGCTGACGGAGCAGCCGCCATTGCTGACGGTGACGCGATACACACCCGGATCGGATGTGGTGAATACTTGCTGGGTGCTACCGTCTTGCCAGATGCCGGCTTGTCCGGCATCCAGACTAACCAGTGTGCCCTGACAATAGCTGGTGTCGGGTCCGAGGTCAACAAGGGGTGGTTCGAGAAAGCCGACGGTGAATGTTTCCTGCAATACGCAGGGCCCGATCACGGCTGTAAGTTCGTAGGTGCCGGGTATGAGGGTGCTGAATTCCGGTCCGGATTGTCCGTTGTTCCAGCTGTAACTGTCGGCGGCTATTGGAGCAGTAAGCATAAATGTTTCTCCAACACATGCTTCGTAGTCGCCGGCGACTGATAGTCCGTCGAGATTCGCAAAACTCACAACAATGGTATCCCGTACAACACAGGCAGCAGTAGTAACGGTAACGTGATATTCTCCGGATTCAGTGACGGTAAAGGTTTGCGCAGTAGTGCCGTCCTGCCAGGTACCAACTTGCCCGGCATCGAGGGTAAAGCTATTGGCGGTACACAACAGGGTATCGTTGCCTAAGGCAACGACGGGCGGCAGGGAGAAGTCTACCCTGAAGTCTTTCGTTACGGTACAGGGGCCAACCTCCAGGCTGAGGACATAATCTCCGCTGGTAGCGGTGCTGAAATCTGGCCCCATCTGACCATTACTCCAACTGTAGCTATCTGCGGGGGTACTGGTGGTCACCATGAAGATGTCTCCTTCGCAGGCTTCATAGTTGTCTGCCAGGTCGACAACGGGAAGGTCGGGGAAGGTGACGTTGATGGTGTCAGCAGCGGTGCAGCCACTGATTTCAATCTCCACGAAGTACTGACCTGTGGTAGTTGCCCGGAAGGTTTGGTCAGAACTTCCGTCCTGCCAGGTATAGTTTACACCAGGGATGCCGGCGTCCAGTAATAGCTCATTGCTGTTACAAACGATCGTGTCTTGCCCGAGATTAACGGTGCCCGGGTCGACGTAGGTAATTACGATGGAGTCTCGGGTGGTGCAGTTGCCATTGGTTCCTTCTATCCAATAGGTTCCTGGCTGGTCTCCGGTGAATGTTGGTCCGCTTGACCCGTCCTGCCAAACCACGCTTTCTGCGGAGATGTCTGGCATCAAGGTAAAGTCTGCACCGGCGCAGACGATCTGATCGGGCCCAAGGTCAACGGTAGGAAGTGGGGTGACATCAAGTACAATGGTGTCGGTTTTCTGGCAGCCTCCCAGGTCTACAGTGACGTAGTATTCGCCAGGGGCGCTGGCTGTGAAAAAGGCATCAGTACTTCCGTCTTGCCACTCATAATCGGCATTATTCAAGCCGACGTCGGCATTGAAGGTGACGGTTTGCCCCTGGCATACGGTGGAATCCCGCCCAAGATCAACGGTGAAATCCTGAACGTCGAGAATAACTACGGTGTCCCGAATCACGCAGGAGGTTTCGAAGGTTACTTCGACGAAGTAAGTTCCCGACTGGTTGGTTGTAAAGGTGGTGTCTGTTGATCCATCACTCCAGCGGTAAGTTTCTCCCGGGCTGAAGTTATAAGCATTGAGGGTTACTGGTTCTCCTTCGCAAAGGGCGCGGTCTTCGCCCAGGAATCCTACCTCCTGAAACTGCGGAGCAGTTTCAAAAATCCAGTTGATGTTGGAGTTGGCAATGTCTGTGCTGCGGGAGCCCGCTAAAAAATTGGCTCCTCCGATACCCGTAATATTTTGCATCTGGATAAAGTCAGCCAGTATTTCTCCCGTAGGAGGAACACTGGCCAGGGCCTGGGTACCAAGGACGGAAGATGATAAGCTGATCGGTACGCAGTTATTGCCGATCGTTTGCCAGAATTTAGTGATGGTTTGCGTCTTGTCCGCGGCAAAAACATAGGCCTTCCCAGGAGCGAAAAGCAACGTGTCGGTGGTTACTTCCAGGTCCAGGTTCCCGTTACCAAAAAAGGATATTTCGTTAGCGTTTATCGTCTGGCTGGTAGCAAATTGGTCAGAAAATATCCGCCCCTGACCGTTGGGGTTGCTAAAGACGATATCGTGAAGGTCGACTGGCAGGTCTGCGCGAAGCCCGGCATTTTCTGCTGTAAACACCACGGTGGAAGTGCCCGGGTCAATACTAAGGTTAGCATCACTGTAAATAGACATAGCTTCCCAAAATCCGGTACTCTCACCCGTCAAAAAGAGTTGAGTGGATCCCATGTTTAATTGCTTGGGGTTCGGGCTGTATGGGGCTACATAGCGAAAGGCTTCCATACGTGGCATGGCGAAGGTGAGGTCGCCACGCTGTTGGTTTAGTTCGTAGAGGCTGACGTTGCTTGTGATGGTATGGTGACCTAAGTTGTCGATGACAAAGGTGTTCATATTAGCCCCTCCCGGATCGATTGTTTGCTCCCCTGTTCCGTAGAAGAAGGTTGGTGACGAAAAGTAGTTTAAGTTGGTGTTGTTCTCAAGGCTTCCGGTAAGTCGTACAATTCCTACGGTGAACTCTAATGTTTGATTGGCAACACCTTCCCAGGTAAGATCATGGCAATAAATCGAGCGATCTGAATCGTTGCTAATCAATAGAAAGTCATCACTGTCAGGATCCGAATTAGCGTCGAAGAATACGTCATCGATCGCTGTAGGGATGCATTCTCCTCCTGGCCCTCCGGAGGACAAAGACCAATGGCTGGTGTCGAACCAGTTACCGTTACTGCCAACCCAGAAGAGGGTGCGCGGCACAGCCGCGCTGAAATTCCACCCGCTGTTTTCCCCTGCATCAACGGCATTGGTAGCGGTGGCAGGAGCTCCTCCGCTGACGATTATTCCTTTAAGAAAGACCCGGTCTGAGACATGACCAGGAGATAAACTCAGCATGGCTGGCTCGTTGGTGAAGTCGGATATGATACTGGTACTACCTTCTGCACAGCTTCCCGAGGCGTCCAACTCAATGATTGTCTGGGTAGAGGCATTTCCTAGTTCGTACGTCCGCCCGGGGCTGAAGTAACAGTAATTGATCTCATTCTCACCGCCTAGGCTGCCGGAGTTGTAGTACAGAATAGAGTCAGTCGCCGAAGGCAGCCGATCTCCCGTATTGGGGTTGTAAAGGTAGTTGTACCAACGACCGAATGGACAGGTGAACAGGACTACATTGAAGTCCAGCTGGCCCGGCCCGTTTAAGTAGCCTCCGCCGCTATTACCACCGGTGAATTCAAGGGTGGAGGTGCCAGCATCAAAGGTGAAATTCTCCGCAAAAAAGTTGAGTTCGGAGTAATAGAACTGGTTGTTTCTGGATTCAACGGTAACGTAACTGTTCCCAAATTCAAGCGTTCGCACCCCTCTGCCCTCAGACCGGAAGAACTGCGTGTTGATGGCCTGGTCGTTCGTCTGAAGCGTTCCGGCATTTAGATGGAGCGCCCGGTAGACGTAAAATGAATCTTGCAGCACCCATCCTCCAGACCCGTCGAAGAAGACGTTCTCGTTAAACCGGTTGCCGGCACTGGTAATGGTGTTGCCGGGCATCGTGGAGGAAAAGAGATAGTCTCCGGCGAAGGTGTGCTCCATCGCATCAATAAAAGTAAGACTACCAGACACCCTCAGCTGATGGGCTTCGGGACCCGTGAATACTGGTATTCCGGTAGCCCCCGTCCAATCAAGGTTCCGGCAATAAGTATTTTCAACGTCCAGGGTGACGACTTGTGCCGGTCCATTAAAGGAATTGGCGTCAAAGAAAACATTATCTACTACCGAAGGAATACATCCCGACGGAGGGCCACCGCTGGTGGCCGACCAATTCATGGGCTCATTCCAATTGCCGGTGTTGCCAATCCAGTAAAAATCCTGAGTGGGTTTTAAATTGATGGTCCAACCGGGATTGTTCCCGAAGTCGACAGCATCATTTGCGGTAAAGTTGCCGCCGCCGGTGGCGGCAATGGACTGCAAAGACACATAGTCGGCAGTAATGGCATTCGTGGAAGATAGAGTCGCTGCCTCACCACTTTGGGTGGACATCAGGTCAATCCCCGCCCGGCAATCACCAGAAGCTACCAGGTCGCCAAGGGTGAAAGTATACCCGCTGAAAAACTGGTAAGCCTGACCAGGGAAGAGGATCAGAGTGCCTGCCGTAAACTGGGCCCCTAACTCCGTTTTATGCGCTAAGGATAGATTCGTGAAACTCAGGGAGGGCTCGGTCCCCCCTCCATTGTAATTGACCCAGTCTCTGATCCTGGAATCTCCCGTTGGTGCCGTCAGGGAAACTGTATTAAGGTCAATTGTTCCGGGACCTTCGAGGATAATGTCCGTATCGTCCCCAAGAAGTGATATCTGAGAGGTGCCGGGAATTATGGTCAGGTTCCGAGCGTCCAGCCAAAGGGGATGGAATTCAAATTCCAAAGGAGCATTCTCGTAAGGGCGGTAGGTAGGATTGGTAATGGAAACGGTACTGGCGCTAAGGTCAAGGACCCGGCTGGCATCTCCGTCGCTCCGGAAATAGCCACAGGAGATGGCCTGATTATTGGTGTTCAGTGTCCCCTCATTCAGGGAGAAGGTACTGTCTACCGTAATTGGAGCTTCGAGGCGCCAGCTGCCAGTACCGGAAAATGTTATAGTGCTGCCGGCGTTTTGCCCGGCGAAATTGACGGGGATGTCAGGGAGTGTACTCGAGAATACCATATGACCGCTGAGGTCCAGCATCATGTTACCATCCATTATCCAGCTGCCGAAAATATTCAGGGTTATTGTTCCCCCAGCCTGGAGTGTCGGTGCGTTGGTGACGCCAAGGCTGCTGAAATTCCGGCAGAAGTTGATGTCCGTATTAAAACGGACTATCTGGCCAGGGGCCGTAAAGCTATTGGCATCGAAGAAAACATCATCACCTGCTGTAGGAGCTTGTGAGTGGGTGAAACTTCCCCCTGAGGTGGTTGCCCAGTGACTTATATCAGACCATTCTCCGGAACCACCTACCCAAAAGTAGTCTGCGGCCATTACCGGAAACGATAGTATGATAAATGCGTAAAGCAGGCCAATGCGGCAGGGTGTTTTTGGGAAAAACATATGGGATGTGGTGTAGAATAAGCAAGATA
>CAZTTF010000083.1:0-5922 GCA_964616365.1 uncultured Lewinella sp.
GTATTACAACAATTTACGATCAATGTCAAGGGACTGGGTGATGTGCCTTCGCGATACTCAAACGCATTGCCTCTTCCCTTAACCTGGCACCTGCGTGCAGCGCCCTGATATGATTACTCCTAGCCCGTAATGGGAGATAGAAGCTGCACAACAAAGAATTGCAAAATGTCCGGTGCGAAAATGGCAGAGATAGCGGTGTAAGCGACCAGACCGAAAATGCAGCCCCAAAGGTGTGCACTGTGTCCGATGTTACTGCCACCGCGCTTGTCTGCATAATTGCTATAGAGGATGTAGCCCACTCCGAGGACGATTGGCGGAATGAAGCCCCAAAAAATTGGTGCCCACGGCATCAGAAAGATCAGGGGCCACATCATCGCTGCTACCGCACCGGAAGCGCCGAGCGCCGAGTAGGCGTAATTATCCTGATGCTTTTGGTAAGACATGTAAGAAGCTGCAGCAATGGACACAACGTAGAACACGATGTAAGCGATGGCTCCTACGGTAGGGCCGAAGATGGGGGCTATGCCTGCTCCGGCAAAACCAGAAACAAAGGCCCGTTCTACGTAGGGGCCAAAGATGTACAGAGCATACATGTTGAAAATGAGGTGCATCCAGTCGGCATGAATGAACCCGGCAGATACCCAGCGGTGGGTCTCCCCCTGGTTTTTGATGACAGCAGGGACAAACAAGGCATTGGCCTTAAACTGAGGATCGTTAAACGCCTTGATGGAAATAAAGACGGTAACGGCAATAATGACTAAGGTAACTGGCATGCGGACAGAATGAATTGGTTAGCTTGCGGACGCGAAACTATAACATCACAACGACAACAATGGCTCACTCCCCTTCACCCGGCATGATTCACACCGTTTATTTTTGGCTCAACCCCGCATTGAGTGCAGCGGAGCGTGCGGACTTTGTCCGCGGTGCCCAAGCCCTCGCCACAGCGCCCACCGTTATGGCCTTCTACGGTGGTGGCCCGGCTGGCACCGCCAGCCGTGATGTAACCGATCACTCCTTCGATTACAGCATCCATCTGTTCTTTGCCTCCGAGGCCGACCAGAATGCCTACCAGGTTGACCCTATCCACCTTAAATTTGTGGATGAACAAGCCCATAAATTCGCTACCGTTAAGGTTTTCGACAGTCTCGCCTAGGGCGACCCAAGTGCTTTTTTGACGAGCTCACCGCTCACGTTTAGCCCCAGACGCTCAAATATTCGCGTTACAACACAAAAAAAGCACGCTTAATGGGTAAGAAAAGCATGATTGGACGGATATTATAGTGCTTGTTCACTACAAATCCACCTCATCATGCTTAGACAGTACCGCACTTTCATGCTATTCCTGCTCTTGGTCAGCTTCGCTGGCGTCAGCGCACAGGACTTCCCGCCGGAAGACATTTGCGTTCCTTTTGGTCAGGGTCTCATCGCTAATGTCATTAACGACAATGTGCCTTCGGGTGGCGACCTCATTTACCAGACCTCCGTCTTCGAATCCGAGTGTTTCCGGACAGACAACCGGGGCAACGTATTCTTTTCGGATTCTGCCCGTGAGGAGTTTTGTTGTGGACCACAGCAGCCTTTCTTCCTTGAAGTTTTTGTGCTGGGGCCAGATGGTAACCCACAATTTATCGGTGTGCAGGAGGTCCGGCTAACGATCAAATGCCTCAAGCCTGACTGTGGCCTGGTGAATCTGGAAGACTACCTTCCGCCAGTAATGGATCCAGGCAATGAGAACCCGGAGCCCGCTCCCTGTGTCCCCGCCTGCGAGAACAGCACCGCTACCTACCTGTACGATCATGACACCAACCTAACCTATGACTGGATGGCTACCAACGGCACGGCTGTCTTTGACCCTGGCCTGCCGGGCCAGGTTTCGGTATCATGGGGTGCACTGGGCGCCAGCTCACTTACCGTAAATATTTTCGATAGCAACGGCAACTTGGTTACTACCCGGGTCTGGTGCGTAGAGCTCGCCCCCGCTCCGGTGGCGGACTTTACGGCAGTTACTGATGCCTGCCTAGACCAAGAAGTTTACTTCACGAATACTTCCAGCGGAGCTCCCGCTACTTACGACTGGGATTTTGGTGACGGCAATACCGTTCAGAATGTCACTAACCCCAGCCATGCCTACGATACTCCCGGCACTTATACCGTCACCTTGTACGCCACCTCCACCAACATCAACCCAGATGGTAGCGACGGCTGCTGCTGCACTGATTCGATCAGCTATGACATTGTGATTGACCCACTCCCCGGTCCCGGCATTTTCTGGATATCTACGCTATGCGAAGACGACGCCAGCAAATACTGGACCGATGCGACGGGTTGCACCTCAATTACCTGGACAGTTTCGGGCAATGGTACGATCACGGGCGGACAAGGCACCGACACCGTCATGGTTCAGTGGGGTGCAGGCCCAGCGGGAACCATTACGCTGGCAGTAGACGGATGCGATTCCACCTATTGCCCGACACCCTCAACGGCAGTCGTCCCGATCATTTCAACTAACGGGACCATATCCGGTCCGGCAGCTGTTTGCAAAGGAGAAACTGCAAGTTATGAGCTGCCCAAATGGATGACGGTAGCATACAATTGGAGCACTCCGGACCCAGGAGTGACCATCAATGGAACTAACAATGGCAATATCGTCAGTGTGACGTGGCCAACGGTTCCGGGAACCTATCAACTGGTGGCAGAATACGGCAGCGAATTCCTTAATGGATTACCAAACCATAGCGGCAATGATTGCTACGGAAGCGCAGTCATTGAAGTAACCGTACTTGGTGACTTCACAATCACTGCCCTGCCCAACCCTGTTTGTGACGGCAACACCACCTTGCTCCAGGGTTTTAGTGATATTGGCCCTACTTCATACAACTGGTCAGTTGCCGGTCAGCCGGGCTTAAGCACTACCGGACCGACGGCGAGTATGCTCTTCCCGGGTCCAGGTATTTACTCGGTTACGGCAGACGTGGTTAACCCGGACGATTATTGCGTCGATAGCCGTAGCATCACGGTGGTGGTAAAGGATGCTGTTGACCCCACTATTTCGGGACCGACAGACTACTGCGTTGGAGAGCCCGTAGTATTCACCGTTCCAAGCCCCACTCCTGGATATAACTATTTCTGGACAGCGGCTGGCGGAACGGTGATCACCGGACAAGGTGGCCCCACCATAACAGCATCCTTTTTTGTGAGTTCCGGCGCCTCGATATCCGTTGTGGGCACTGATGGATCTGCCCCATTCTGCTCGTCTGACGCAGAAGTTCTTAATCTGGTTACTAAAGACTTCATCGGCAGCCCCGTCATCACCGGCCCAATGCCCTGTACCAATAGCCAGGCGGCTTACGGTATTACGGTACCACAGCATCCGGATGCCATTTACTCCTGGTCCGTCTCTCCCATAACTGCAGGCAGTGTTGTTCAGGATGCCGAAACGGCATCCCCTACCATCAACTGGAACAATGTTGCTGCTGCCACTCCGGTAACCATCACGGTAGACATCGAACTATGCGGACAAACGCTCACGTTGATGGAGACCTTAACGCTTCACGTACCCAGTGAGCCCACCATCGTTCAGGTTGGCGATCTCTGCCCTTCGGGATCGGCAGATTTGCAGATCAACGGAGTCTTATTCAGTTCAGTCACCTGGAGTACTGGCGAGACAACCCCTACGATTACCATTACCGAGGAAGGCAATTATGTGGTGAATACAATTGACCTGAATGGCTGCCCAGGTGTAGACCTGATCTCGGTGGAAGAAGTAGACGGTCCGGAAGTCACCCTGAGCCTGAATGGTGTTAATTCAATTTGTGTTAACAGTCCGCCATGGCCTGCCAACCCGGTCCTTTCTGCCGCCACCGCCCCCACTAACACCATCGAATGGTTCTGTAATGGCAATTCTCAAGGCCCCGCTGCAACTGGGAATAACAGTTTCACCCACGTATGGAACGATACGATCAAAACCTATGCTTATACGGTATTGGTAACTGACATCAATGGCTGTACCACAATGCCTGACCCATTATTTGTGTATCAGGAACCATGTTGTGATACTCCATATGTAGCTGCGCCGTTGGCGCAGCACCACACTTTCATGGCCATCAACCGATCTCCGGAGTGTGACATTATTGACCTGGTAGCGACCTGGTCGGCCGATAGCGTGGATTGCCACCTCTGGGATTTACCCCAGTACACCACCGTTCTGGGTGGTGGTGGAGATGTGCTGGCAGCCAACGACTCGCTCACCATCCGCCTTCCAGGCGTAGGTTGTTTTAATCTCGAAAGTGGTATTTACAACTGGGCCTATGAGTACGATACAACGACCGTACCGGATCCAATCACGGGACTCCCCGTAGAGGTAATTACAATTGTCGACTCTATAAAATGTGGTGATGTACTTATCGTTACGGTTTGCAACCCACTCTCGGCAGAATTTGACTATTCGGAGAACTGTGGGAAAGTCTCTTTCTCCGACGAGAGTGATATTGACCCATCTCTCGTTACGGGCACTGTGAATTATGCCTGGGACTTTGGGGACGGTTCAGGCACCAGCAGCATGGCCAACCCCATGTACACCTATGCGAATAATGGTTCCTACACCGTGACCCTTGTGGTGTCTGACGACGATTGTGAAAGCACCTACACGGAAGTGATTACGGTAGAAAACTTGCCGGACAGCGACTTCACTTTTTCTCCGAACCCGGTATGTTACGGAAAACCGGTGACCTTCACTGGCACTGGAACTGACGTGATCCGGTGGGAATGGGATTTCGGAAATGGCGCCACCTACATTGGTAACAGCCCTGATCAGACTTTCCTCCCACCAGGAGGTTCAGGTACTTCCGTAATTACCCTGATTACGGAAAACAGTGGCGGTTGTCTCGACACCGTAAGCCAGACGATTGTGATCAACCCTAACCCTGATACCGTGGCAATCAGCTCGAGCAACGGACTGATTATTTGTGATGGAGACGATACCACCCTTAGTGTTCCTTTAGTTGGTGGACATACTTACCTGTGGTCCACTGGTGCTACGACCAACAGCATTACGGTTGCTGCCGCCGGAACGTATGGGGTCACCATCACGAACGCCTTCGGCTGTTCCACGGTTATTGACCCCGTTGAGGTTCAAATCATCCCACTGCCCGATGCTTCCTGGCTGGGGAATCCATTTATCTGTGACAACGGCTCCACCCTGCTTTCCGCAGTGGCCGGCGGCGGACACACCTACAAGTGGGACAACCTGACAACAGGAGCCATCTTAACGACCAGCGAATACAACGTTCCCTTCTTTGCCGGCCCCTCCACCCAGGACATTATTCTGACGGTAATAAATTCCTTTGGCTGCGAAGCACAATCAAGCATTACCATCAACCAGGTTGCCAGTCCGAGCCCCATCCTAGTCGTCACCGGAGGAGACTGCGAAGGAGACGGTAGTACCATTACCGTCACTAACCCCGAGCCTGACGTGGTCTACACCTGGAATACAGGGGAGACCGGCCTGAGCATTTTCACCTACCAGTCCGGAGCCTACACCGTGTTGGCTACAAATACAATTTCGGGTTGCACCGGAACGGCAACTGCGGTTATCAACCCGCTGCCTGACCTGTGTATTGTCCCTACGGGATGCTATGAAAGTTGTGGTCCGGACACCCTCTACGCGCCCCTCGGGAATTATGCTTACGAGTGGTATGACGAATTCGGCAATGTGATTGATACGGATGACTCGGTGGTAGTAAATATGACTGGCGTTTATACAGTCACCGTCTTCGACCTGACCACAGGCTGCTTTAATACCAGTGATCCGCTATACCTTGACATCATTGATTGTGACGATCCCTGTACCAGCCTCTCCACGAAGCTTACGCCAATATTTGCTTCTGATGGAACTGAGACTTGCTGCTTTGACCTCACTTA
>CAZTTF010000084.1:0-6681 GCA_964616365.1 uncultured Lewinella sp.
CCTGATCGAGCCTTACACCAAAGGTGGTAAGATTGGTCTTTTCGGCGGTGCCGGTGTAGGTAAGACCGTATTGATCCAGGAATTGATCAACAACATCGCCGTTGGGTACGAAGGTATCTCGGTATTCGCCGGTGTAGGTGAGCGTACCCGTGAGGGTAATGACCTGCTTCGTGAGATGCTGGAATCTAACATCATCAAGTACGGTGATGACTTCCTGCACGATATGGAAGAAGGTGGATGGGACCTTAGTAAGGTAGACATGAAAGAGTTGGAAGACTCTAAAGCTACCTTCGTATTTGGTCAGATGAACGAGCCTCCCGGTGCACGTGCACGGGTAGCCCTCTCTGGTCTTACCATTGCGGAGTACTACCGTGACGGTGACCTGAGCGATCCAACTGGCGGTCGTGATATCCTTTTCTTCGTAGATAACATCTTCCGTTTCACTCAGGCTGGTTCTGAGGTGTCTGCCCTTCTTGGTCGTATGCCTTCAGCCGTAGGTTACCAGCCAACGCTGGCCACGGAAATGGGGCTGATGCAGGAGCGGATTACCTCCACCAAGCGTGGATCTATTACTTCCGTACAGGCGGTATACGTACCTGCGGATGACCTTACTGACCCCGCTCCGGCTACGACCTTTGCTCACCTTGACGCAACGACGGTACTTAACCGTAAGATTGCCTCTAAAGGTATCTACCCAGCGGTGGACCCGCTGGATTCTACCAGTCGGATCCTTGACCCAGCCATCATTGGTGATGAGCACTACAATACCGCTCAGCGGGTGATCAACATTCTTGCCCGTTACAACGAGCTGCAGGATATCATCGCCATTCTCGGTCTTGATGAGCTTTCTGAAGAAGATAAGCTGGTTGTATCCCGCGCCCGTCGTGTTGAGCGATTCCTCTCTCAGCCATTCCACGTGGCCGAGCAGTTTACCGGCCTCAAAGGTGTTTTCGTAGACATCAAAGACACGATCAAAGGCTTCAACATGATCATCGACGGTGAAGTAGATCAGTACCCTGAGTCTGCCTTCAACCTCGTCGGTACCATCGAAGATGCTATCGCTAAAGGTGAGAAGGAACTCGCCGCAGCCAACGCATAAGTAGTTAGTCTGGTAGCCTCTTAACTGGAATCTCCTCCTTTTAGAGATGAAGTTGACAGGCTGCCAAACTATAAGAACACCAGACTTTAAGACTACTGAATTCTCGTCACATGACTATCTCTATTCTTACTCCTGACCATACCATCTTCACCGGTGAAATCGCCAGTGTTACGATGCCTGGCGTAGAAGGATCATTTGAGTTGCTTGACAATCACGCCCCACTGGTATCTGCACTAACTGCAGGACCAGTAACCCTCAAAACCGGAGCTGGTGCTTTCCAGTACTACGACGAGGAGAAAAAGGCAATGACTGAAGAGCAGTCTGGTACCAAGAACATGACCTTTACCATTGACAAAGGATTTGTTGAAGTACTGAATAACGAAGTAAACCTGCTGGTTACCGGCGCCCGGAACTTGCGGTAAACTACTCTAACGTTTGTCGAAACCCCACCTGACGGTTGTTAGGTGGGGTTTTGTTTGTCCAACTAGTTCTTTAAAGCCAATATCTACAGCCAATGCCAAGGCGGTAGATAATTCTTTTGTCGGTATCCCGGTCTCTGGAGGTACGCATGAGGTTAATGCCTATCTGTAAATCTCCGAAATAAGCTCCTATTCCGGTTACATACCCAACGTCATTACCATCAGCAAGTGCTGAATCAACCGATGAGGTTAAGATTACTTGAGACCCGTCTTCAAAGGTTCTAATTTCAGAGAAAAGAAAGTCAAATTCTATAATTGAACCTGTAGTAAATCCTGCTTCTATGTATAGAGGGATTTTTCCGGAGCTAAATTGATATTCTGCGAGAGTAGAGAGTTGGATGCTGGTCTGATCTACGGACCTTAGGAGGGAGATATTAATCGGACCATCTTGCCTGGATAATGATTGTGACACTTCGTTGAACGCGTGATAGAATGCTTCAATTTTTACGGATACCTTCTCTTGCATACCCGGGAAGATATACTTTGCTGCTGCTCCGAAAGCTGGCCCGTAGTGACGGTTTCTGGAAGTTTCACCCTGGGAGTTATTAAAGTCTATGTCCAAGGAAGATTGTAGCAATTGTAGCGAAGGAGAAAAATCAAACTTCCCTCTCGAAACCTTAGCAGTGAAAGCGGGTGTAGCGCCTTGGCATTCGTACCATTGCTGAACGATCTTTCGGAGTTCCTTTAGGGCATATGGCGTGGTGGTCAGGGAGCCTTGTATTTCAGGGCAATCACTACTTAGTAATTGGCTAAGTTGAAATTTGTAGGTATTGTCCGTCTGAAGTATTTTTTTTTGTTTGCCAGGCCGTAAGCTTTTCTCATATTGTAGGTAGATAAGTGGACCTCCGGCCTTGCTGATAAAGAAGTGTCGTTTTTTAATGGGGTCTATATACTGGAAGAGGTTTAATTCGCCGCGATAGTATTGACGAAGAAACCCTCTGGTGGTGATACGGTTCTTAATCGTGTCTGCAGATAATTGATCTAACTCTCTTGAGTTGGTAATGATATTAATTTGTTTACTGATGTACCGCCTTCCTTTGACCGAGAAGTCTACATTGTCTTGCGTCGTATATTGACTTGGTGGGCTGGTTTTATCCTTTCTGAATGTGATGGTCTCAAAATGGTAGGGCCACTCCCGGTCATCGATCTCTCCGGGTATTTTCTCTCCATCTAATATGATGAACCCCGGTTGCCAGTTTCGCTGAGCAACTAAAGCATGAGAGACGGAAAGGTAGAGTAGAAAAGAAAGAAAATACTTCATGACTAGGTTATAAATTGAGAGCGTTTCCGAAAGTGTCTAGATCGTATAACCCACAAGGAACTCGTAACGTGTGGTTCTCATTCGCAGTAAATTGACCCAAGGCATATTGAATAAGCTTAGCTCCATGCCTACGCTATACTTGCCGAACCTTGCCTGGAGCCCTGTGTGTGGCCCCAGAAACAAGTGAAACTCCTGGTCAATAAGGTTTTCGTCTACGGAGGGAGGGGAAGATCCATCGGTAATTATCCTCCGATCAATCCGTCTCTCCTTGTAAGTTAGGACTCCGTTACCCGATAAGCCTGCCGAAAAGTACAACTGAAATGGCTTGTCGATCAGGATCATCTCTCCAGAAATAGCTAACCTAAGATATCGCTCAAGATGAGAGAACTCGTTTTCCAGGAGAATAAGCCGATTTGTTGTCTGAGTTGAAGATGACGTAGAGCTTTTCATTGAGTTGTAGCGCAGAGATAAGGCAATCCCAATGTTCTGGTTGTCTCCAGGATAATACTTTAAGAAGGCTCCGGCCGTGTATCCCATTTCTGTTGGGATATTAGTGTAAGGGGGGATAATAAGGATTCTCGATAGTGTTGGCCCGGCCTCAATACCATAGGCAAGCCTTTGAGCATAAAGCGAAAGGGGGGCGGTGATTAATAGTGCCAAGGCACAAATAAATGCTTTCAAAGGAGATCGTTTAGGGCTTAGGTGATATAGTGTTTCCTAGTGTAGGCAGCAACTTTCATTAGTAGTGAATAGCACTACTGGTTGTAACCGGAGCGTCAACTCCGCACTCGAAAAGATACGAAAAAAACAGTATGATTTACACGGGCTTGCTGATGTTTTACTTGAAGGGTAAAATTACCCTTAGGAAAACGATCGACGATCAAAAGTCATAGCTCCCCATAATTCCGAGGCGATAGAGATTAAGCACGTAGGAGGGATATTTCCTCCGCGCGGCGGAGCCGCGCAAGCTCAACCGAGCCTTGCCCAGTACGACGCCAATGCCTGCACTAAGCGACAAGGCTCCTCGGCCGCTGAAGTTATTGAACTGCCCTTCAATGACTTCCTGCCCGTTTACCAGGCGACGGTTGAAGCGATTTTCCCGGTAGTCAATCAGTTGATGATATTCTGCCATGGTTTCCAGATAGATCGGGAGGCGGGTCCTGATCACTATCACCTCTACCCCTAGCTGGAGTTGAGCAGCCTGTTCGGTGTAATTGTAGAAGAAGGTCGATTCGGCTGCGGGATCTTCCTGCTCCAGGTCAAGCGCTGAACTGTTGACGTTGAAACTGTGATACTGCGCCCCCAGGCGCAGGGCAACATTGCCTCGGGGGCCTCCGAAGCGGTACTTAATGTGCGCACCGAAGGCGGGGTCAAGTGAAGTGAGCTCCCGAAATGGGTAGACGGGGTTGGCAATTTCACCATAAGTAGGGTTTGCCTGAACTATTCCTACGTCTAACCCGACTGACCACTGTCCGGGTTCCGGTTCGAGGGTATAGGAGACCGTGCCCTCACCGCAGTTATAGTAGTTGTTGATCAACTTCACTAAGTCTTCTTTACGATATTTGGCCTTGATGATTTCCGGGCGGAGCCGGAAACAGGCATCAAGTACCCGTAATAAAGTGCCACGAAAGGGGTTTGACTCTTTATAGAATGTTTTACTGAATCGCTTTTCTACGGTGTATCGGGCAAAGTCCAGATATTCCAATGCCTGTCCGCTCTCCTGAATGAAATAATGCCGGTTGCTTTCCTCGTCAATAAACTCGTAGAGAGAAACTGTACCTTCCACTAGTGTCAATAGGGCAATGCGCTGTTTTTCGTAAGTCTTGTCTTCCTCGCTGACCAGTTGCTGAGGATTCCGGGGGCTGGTGTTGATTGTGACGTCCCTGACAATGTATTTTCGGCCCCCCATTTGAAAGTTCTGTAACTCACTGAGGATATACTTTTCTGCTTTATCTTCCCGTTTTGCTCGAAACCGCACAGAGCGAATCCTGAATCGCCAGCGTCGGTCTTCTGCGTATCCTTCAAGTATTTCGCCAGAAGAAGTTGTCAGGCTGGCACGCTCCCAGCCACCTTGTCCACTCAGCGTAGCAAAGGGTAGCAAAAAACATAGCAGCAGCGGTATTCTTAGAGTCATGGCAGTGAACGTTTTGTGGTAATGGGTGGAAAATGCTGTAACCTAAAGAAAATCAGGAGTTAAGGTTCAGGGATATAGGGGAATTGTCCGGTAGGCGTCGTGGCGGCGCCAGCAATTATTCCTGTTCAGGTTAAGAATCTGGTACTCCGTCCTGCTCCTTGCACTATTGGCCGGAATCAGGCGTTATCTTTATCCCACTCAAGAAAGTTATCTCTCCTATGTTATTGAAATACCTATTGGTTCTTACCCTGACCCTGGCGGGCTATACTACACTGAGTGCCCAGTTGGTGGTCGCTGAGAAACCGGTTGCGCCCAGTATGCGTAAGCAACTCAAGGCGCCTCAGGATGACTCTTTCTTTCTCGTCCCAGCCGAGTGGAGTGTAAAGGATGGAAATTACTATTACGTTCAACCCCGTTACGTGAAAAGCCGGCCCGGCTTTAAGCATGTCCCGGGAAAGTGGAAAAAGGTAAAAGGCGGCTGGACCTGGAGGCCAGCGGTCTGGACGGAAAAATGAGCCTGATTTAAGTGAGCTTCCATTCGCTAAGGTTGAGGCAAGTTGTAGCTGATTAATGGATAACCATCTCTGGCACTTGCGTGCTGTTTAGATCACTGACCAAGCATCTCCAGTAAGGCCTGCTCCAAATCTGTAAAGTATTGATGGATAACCGCTGCTGCCTCCGGCAAAAAACGCGACTGCTGGGCGAAGTCTACCATGCGGTCCGGATGGTGAAGCAATTCTTCTATCTGCTGGCTTAGCTTTGCGGCCTCTCCCGGGGTATAAACCAGAAATGCATCAGGGTTAAGTAAGTTGGGCTCCGGGCTATTTCCGCTACCCCAGTAGACAGGAATGCAGCCAGCAGCAATGGCGTGCCACAGTTTTTCGGTTACGTATCCCGCAGCGTCTGAGTTTTCCGGGCAAATATTGAAGCGATAGGCCTGGAGAAAGTTGATTTTGCTTCCGTATCCGGGTGGAAGCCCGGTGGCTATATTATTCCTAAACGTTCCGGGATAGTCTACCTGGCCAAATCCGGCCAATAGGTCAGCAATTTCAGACCGGACACCATTGTTATCGTGCCGTGCGACGAGCGCGGCAAATTTCCTCCTTTGGGCAAAGTTGCTGGCAGCCGCGTCCAGTTCCTTGAGGCGTAGCTGGATACCGGGGAGGGTGGCGTTGGCGGGGAAGAGGTCAAGCAGCCAGAGAGGAAAGCGGAGGTAGTTGTCAGCGGAAAGCTGCGAAAATCCAAGGGCGAGGTCGACCTCGTCGAGGGCATGGTCCGCCCAGGCAGGATAGTTTGCCAGGTTTTCTCCGGTAAAAAAGACCCGTGGATCAGTATCGCCTACCATGTGGAGCAGTCTTCTGCGACAGAAAACGCTGAAGTAGTTGATTTTTGCGGGCTTTGCCAGTTGGCGGAAAGCGGGGCGTTGCAAAAACTGAGTAAACCACCGGGCCGATACCTCCTGAGGCTCCCAAAAACCGTAGTAGGCTTGATGGTACGTGCGCAGTTGCTGCTGTCCTTTCCGGACGGTTCTGCGATCGCTCAGCCACTGGCGGATCGGCGTTGTAACATGTCGTCGCAGGGAGTTCATATTCTCGGAGCTTTGAGGTAGTTCTTCAATGCGGATGGTAGCCAGTTGCGTAGCCGTAGGCGGAGAGATTCAGTTCGGTAAAAGCCAAGTACCTGATATGCCAGCAGTACCCACGGAGCA
>CAZTTF010000085.1:0-11866 GCA_964616365.1 uncultured Lewinella sp.
ACCTCAATATCGTTACCGTAGCGGATGATTGTTCTAACCATTCCTCCGCCGCAACGACGGCGCGGCCGGAATGCGTAGTCGGAGCCAAAGGCGTTGTTTCGGTTACCTCGCCAGTAACGTTACCGTAAACACCGGTACTACTCGTGTAGATGATCCGCATTGACGCTTCTCTTTGCAGTAAAGGAGTCAGCGCATCCAGGCGTTGCCGGTAAATTGTGGGAGCGTCTTGGCCCAGTTGCCGCCCACCGGGCGGCAGGGTAATAATGAGGGCGTTAATGTCTCCGAGTAATTCCTCCGGTAAAGCATCCGGTAACGAAAGTCGAACCGCCTGGCCGCCCAGGGCGGCCACCCGTGTCAATGTCTCCGCTGAGCGAGAAGTACCAATAACAGAATGTCCAGCTTCCAGCAGCGCTTCCAATAACGGGAGGCCCAGCCACCCGCAGCCAATTACAGCAATCTTCATCCCACAAAGGTAGCTGAGTTTCGGCCAGGCTCCTTTTATCCAAGCAGATAAAGACAAACAGTAATCAAATAAATTACAAATCGGATTTAATTTTTAAAATTAAACAAAATAGTTTTAAAACTATTTGATTTTGCGTATTTTTGTAAGGCAAACAGAGCAGTAAAAAAAGCCCATTACCGGGTCAAATGGTAATGGGATGATCCGAATTCCCTTTTAGTGTTTTGAGTGAGTTTTCCGGCGGAGGAAGTCTACTTCCTCCGCCCTTTTTCCCTCCCAATAACGTCAAGCCAGAGAATAAGAAATCAGTTCATCAGCTACTTGATGGGCGATTGTTTTATATGTCATTTGCAACCTTTTGGGAGAGCCCTGGCCATGACAACGGCCGGGGTTTTCTTTGCAACTTACCGCCTGGTCTAATGAACTGCCTTGAGGTCTTCCCGTTACCACAGCAAAACCTAACTACCATGGCAAAAAATGTACTGGGTAATGCCTTGATTGGCTGCTGCACCGACCCGATGACCGGCTACTTTCGTGATGGTGTTTGTAATACCGGACCTACTGATACTGGCCGGCATGTTGTTTGTGCCATCATGACGGAAGCCTTTCTCACTTTTACCAAAAGCAGAGGTAATGACCTGTCTACACCGCGGCCAGAATATCAATTTCCCGGCCTGGGGCCGGGCGATGGGTGGTGCTTGTGTGCATTGCGGTGGCGGGAAGCCCTGGAGGCGGGCGTAGCCCCGCCGGTTAAGCTGGAAGCTACCCACGAAAAGGCCCTGGAATATGTCCGTTTTGAAGACCTGCTTGAGCACAAGCTCGTAGCTGAATAGGCATTGATGATTACGCTGAATAAACGTCAGGTTTGGACGAGGCAGTAATGCCAGTTAATGACTACCATGCTCTAATCTTACATGATTATCAAGTCTATTAGTTTTTAGTCTGCTCGGTAATTATGACCGTCTAACAGATAAAATACACCAGGCACGGCTGCCAAACCTCACGTTAAGTAAACATCCTTAGACCAATCGACTTTTCATTGCTTCCCAAAGTAAGATTCCGGCAGCGACGCTAACATTGAAGCTGTTGAGCATTCCTGCTTGCGGAATTTTGAAAGTAACATCTGCAGCTTTTGCCACTCCGGGAGATATACCTTCTCCTTCGGCGCCCATTACGATGCACAATGGTTGGGTGAGGTTCAGTTCGTTAAGGTATTGCTCGGCTTTGAGATCACTCGCGATGACCGTGACGCCGCTCATTTGCAACAACTCCACTGTGTTAACAAGGCTTTTTTCCCGGCAAACGGGAATACGCATCAAAGCACCAGCACTACTTTTTACCGCATCGGCCGTCAACCCGGCACTGTTTTTTTGGGGAATAATAATCCCTTGTGCTCCGCAGACTTCTGCCGATCGGGCAATGGCTCCCAGGTTACGAACATCGGTCACTCCATCGAGGAGCAACAACAAAGGCGTTTCTCCTTGTTCGTAGATCAGGGGCAAAAGGTTTTCTACTTTCTGATATGCGGTGGCAGCCAGCTGTGCTACTACCCCCTGGTGGTTTCCTTTCACCATGCGTCCCATCTTAGCCTGTGGAACAATGGTGAAGGGAACTTCGTGCTGCTTACAAAGGTTCCGTAACGCTTTTTCGAATTCCCCCCGGGTACCTTGCTGCAAGTATACCTTATCAACCGGCTTGCCGGATTCGAGTGCCTCCAATACCGGATGCCGGCCGTAGATGAGGTCTTCGCGTTGTCTTTTCATCAGTAGCGAAGATAGGAAGTATTCTTTGGTCAGCTTATCCTTCAGCCGCAGTACCATCCTCTACGAGGAAGCGTTTCCATTCCGTTGCATCTTCCTGAAGCAACGATGCGACCCGCTCGGGGTCAGTGTCTGATAAAAA
Organism: uncultured Lewinella sp.; assembly: GCA_964616365.1. Lineage (GTDB taxonomy): Bacteria > Bacteroidota > Bacteroidia > Chitinophagales > Saprospiraceae > Neolewinella. The sequence goes on from CAZTTF010000085.1 coordinate 2,363, forward strand.
CACCTGTCCGAAAGTTGCTCCAAGAACCAGTTCAAGCAGTTGCCCAACACGCTGTTTGTCAAGCTTATCGAAAATATCATCCAGCAGCAGGATTGGTGGTCTCCTGGTCGTTTGCTGCAGCAGGCGATATTGGGCTAGTTTCAGCGACAGGACAAATGATTTAAGTTGTCCCTGACTTGCCACCCGGCGTAGCGGGTGGCCATCCTGGGTGAAGATGAGGTCATCCTTGTGAATACCCGCCGACGTTCGCTGTAATACCCGGTCTTTTTCCCGGCGCTCTTCCTGCAATGCGGACCAGGTCTGCTCCGTAAGTTGACTTCGATAGGTGATATTGACCGCTTCACGGTTGCCACTGATGGCAGCATATGCCGCAATCAGTAATTCGGTAAATGGTGCGATAAAAGCCTGCCGCTTCGCGTGCAGGTAACTGGCGGGTTCGGCCATCTGAATATCATACACATTAAGCAAGCCCGATGTATCCTTACGTCCATCAAGTTCCTTCAGTAAGGCATTGCGGTTGGCCAGTAGTTTGTTGTAGGTAATCAGGTGCCGCAGGTATACAGGATCTGCCTGACTAAGACTATTATCCAGTAGCCGACGACGCGTCTCGCTGCCCTCCAAAACGAGGTTACTATCATCAGGAACAATAACCACAACCGGATACCGGCCAACGTGCTCTGCCAACCGATCATAAGCAGCGCCATTACGCTCGATAATTTTGCGCTTGCGCCTCTGGATTTTTACGACAATTTTATCCTGCTCTTCAGCCTCTACCGAAAACACACCTGCCAGACGGCTAACGTCATCACCATGCTTTACAACATATTGATCCGGTGCTCCGGTAAAGCTTTTCCCCATACAGAGGTAGTAAATAGCTTCAAGCAAGTTCGTCTTACCCGCACCGTTTTGTCCCACAAAACAATTTAGCCGCGGATGGAGGGTCAAGTCCTGGCGGCCGTAGTTTTTGAATTGAGTAAGAGAAATCGAAGACAAATGCATCACTGGCGAAGGTAGTGCATAAGCAGCAGTAGCCAATCGAAAAGCACGGTACAGCATTGCTGATCAGCAGTACCGTACCGGGCTGGGCTGGGGGAAAAACCGTTCAAATACTTAATGAGGCTAACCTTTTTACGAGCACAGCAACAAAACCTGTGTCTTCAATAAGATTATGTTCAATCGAAAGCATTCATGGAAACGAGAGAGGGACTTCCTATTCACCTCCCCGTTGTCGTCGGCGGCCATCAAGCATCGGCCTGGCCACATCGTCCAGCAGGACGTCTATCCAGCCACGCTTTCCGCCGCTGCCTTTACCATTGCGGTTAGCCTTAAGGCGCGCCTTTTGCTCAGGGGTTAACAAGGCCATAACCTGACTTCGAGCATTTCGCTTTCGCGTACGTCTCTCTTCGGGAGACCCTGGCGGGTTGGCCGCAAGATCAGCGCGGTAACTGTTCATGATAGCCGCGACTTGTGGTTGTTGGGTGGGCGTGAGTTGCAGTCTGCGGCTGAGCCGCAGCATTATCGTATCGTTGAAGACTGCTCCCGGACCAGCAGTACCGGGGGTGATATCCTGGGCAGCGAGCGTATTGGTCATTCCGCCCAACAAGATCAACGCAATAATTAGTAAGTGACGCATGGTTATCAGGCTTTTTTCTTGAGGATAATTACCTCGTCACCGAACTCTTGCAAGAAGGCATCAAGGAGGTTACGACGGGCTTTCTTTTCCCGTTCGTTGCGGAAGTGATTTTTAACACGTTGCTGCTGGCGTGCATCCAGGCACTCAAGGATAGCTTTCCGAAAAGTTTGAATTCGGTTCGCTTTCTGTTTAGCATTTGCCGGTGGATTTTCCTTATTCTTCGAGCAAAAGCGGGTAGCGGCCTCTTTGAGACATTTCATCTGTTTGAAGTCGAGGTCCAGGTGCTCGTCCAGGGTAGACAAGTGTTTTTTAGCCAGTTCAGCGCAAGTCGTTGGCTGAGCAGATACGCCAGTGGCAAGGCCACAAACCAACAGCAGTGGTAAAATAAATCGGTATAACATGAGCAAGGAATTAAAGGGATGAATGCGGACGATAGATCATCCGCAAGGTTGAGTGAAGTAGCTCCGCCCGGGCTTTGTGGCTATTGAATTCGGCGTAGTGACGGCAGATGTTCTTCAATTCCATAACTACCAATATCTTTTTTTTACATTAGCTGTCGGAACGTCTATTCCCAAGACTATCCGAGTATCCCTTTGAGTATCCCCCGCGCTACGTTCAGTATTTCCTGAATCAGTTTACACGCTTTTGAGCTGCCCCACACCGAAGAATTTAAACGGGTTGCTTATCTTATTCACGATTAATCAGGTCTTTATCCTCTATTACAGCACCTGATTATTGCCGTTAACTACTCGAGAGGTATTAAACTGAATCATCCCCGACTACAGGGATAACAACACGTGTTTACAACCTATGATACATGCATGATGCAAGTGACCAGGAACTAGTCAGGGCCTTCTGCGCCGATGACCGGCGCGAAGCACTAGGCTTGCTGTACCAACGGTACGGTCACCTCGTAATTGGTCTTTGTCTCGATTACCTGAAAAACCGTGAGGATGCAAAAGATGCCACGATGGACATCTTCGAAAAAGTTACGCTCAAGGTATGTCAGCAGCCAATTGAGACCTTTAAGGCCTGGTTATTCTATACCAGCCGCAATCATTGTATAGACCGACTGCGCAAGCAAATCAGGGAGCGCGAAAAAAAAATATCAATTAATCAGGAAAGCGTTGTGGAATCCACCGTGGGTGATCGTCCCTTAAGTGAAGAGCGGCTCGAAGAGCTGCCGGCAGCCCTTGAGGAACTCTCTGCGGAGCAGGCAACTTGTGTAAAGCTCTTCTACCTAAAAGGCAAATCTTACGCCGAAGTAGCAACGGCTACGGGGTACGACCTGAAGCAGGTAAAAAGCTACCTGCAGAACGGGCGCCGGAACTTACGCATCCAACTCGAAAAAAAACTGTCACATGAGTGATCAGAAAGACCATGGCCGCAAAGCCTGGGTTCGGGGCGATGTGCCGCAGGACCCAAACGACGAATTTGCTAAACATGCAGCCCGGGGCCGTCAGGAACTGGGGACGGAACAGGAAGCTCAGGACCTACTTAATGAACTGGACGGCTTATTGACCGAACGCTTTGGAGCAGTCGCGAACGCGGGTGCCATGCCAGAGCGTAAGGAGCAAAGCAGCCCGGCAAAAGTCAGGCGTCTGCCGCGCCTGTATGCCATCGCAGCGGCCCTGCTGCTGCTCGTCGCAGCAGGTTGGTGGTGGAGCCAGCGAAAAACATCGTCGGGCTTCGACGCCGAAGCAGTATATGCCTCAGTGTTTGAGCCCTACGCCAACGACCTTGGTGGCAGGGCTATGGGTGGAGACGAACCGGACAGTCCGGCCGTTAACCAAATGCTGGCCGCGGCAGTACTGGCTTACGACCGCCGCGATTTTGCGGCAGCAGCAGACGCCTTTGCCCGTTACCAAACCACTGCACCTGCGTCCGCGCCCGTATCGCTCTACCACGGTATTAGTCTGCTGGCCGCCGGCGAGCCCGTTGCCGCAAGCAAAATCCTGCAGGGAGTATCCGATGACACTACCTACGCCGCTCCCGCAGCCTGGTACAACGCCCTCGCCTTACTCCGCGCTGGCGATAACGCTGCAGCAAAGGTGGCCCTGCAGGCCATCGCTGATAATGATTCATCCCCTTTCCGGAAGTTAGCCCAACAGTTGCTACCGGACATACCATAGTATTTACCCAACCTACCATGCGTTACCTCTCAATACTTTTCCTGCTGGTTTTGTCTTGTACCCTTTTCGCCCAAGAAGAAGACCCGATTGACCCCATCTATCGTCCAATTTACGATAAGTATAAAGAGAAGCTGACCGGCCTTGGTTACCCCGTCGGCCGGGCGGGTAATGCTGCCTGGGTTCCTGGCCAGTACGTACTGGAGTATAATGGGCCGAATGCGGACACTGAATTCGATAAGCACCTTGGTATTCTACAAGGTATCTACGGCAAAAATAACGTCAGCTTTCTCGAAAGCTGTGGTTGCGGAGACCGCAAACTTTATTCCATTGGCTTTACCAAAAGTGTATTCGGAGAGGAAAGAGGTCGAAGAGGGAAAGAACAAGTGGCCGCCAACATCGGCAAAGAAGAAGTAAGTCCTAATTTCTACCTCCTCCCTGAATTGGAGCAAGTCATTCCTCATCCTCCGTTTAATCAACTCCCACCAAACTTTAAGGTAAAACCTAGCGGTAAGCCAGGAGCACCGGTCATCATTGCAGTGCTAGACACAGGCATTGAGCCTTATTTTCAGGATCCGGCCAATACCGGAGGTATGGCACCATTGTACCTGTGGGACAACTCGAAGGCTGACGACAATTGCTACCCCAATGACATTTTTGGCTGGGATTTTGTGAATAAGGATAATGCTCCGGTTGACGATAACTCCCACGGTACGCATATTGCCAGTCGTATTGCTCAGCAATTGGAGACCAATGCCCCGGACGTCAACTATCAGTTCATGTCCGTGAAAATGCTGGACAATAACGGCGTGGGTAACTCTTTTCACGCCAGCTGTGCCGTCCTTTATGCTGCAGAAAACGGTGCTGACGTCATCAATGCCAGCTGGGGTTTTTATGGAGAGCGGGATCGGGTCTTGAAACGGACTTTCCGTTACGCTCAGCAGCGGAAAGTAGCAACAATGACTTCTGCCGGAAACCTCCGGGTTGACCTTACGGAGTATGACCATTACCCCTCTGAGTTCGCCCTCGAAAACTTTCCCGTCCGAGGTATCTTTTTCGTTTCTGCTACCCGCAGTGGGGTGCAATTATGGCCTCGTACCAATTACCGGCAGTTCCCTTCTGCGCCGAATAGCGAATTTATGGCAGCTCCCGGGGCGAACCTGTGGGGATTGATGCCCAGACACTTCGGTATTCCCGGAAACAGGGCCCGGAAATCAGGTACTTCCATTTCCACACCTTTCGCAACGGCGCTGGCCGCAAACTATAAACACCTGTTCCCCGGAACAACCGCACCGGCCTTGCGAAATGCCTTGTTTTCGGCCATCGAAGCCCAGGGGCAACCCAGCACCATTACGGTTAACGGACAGCAAGTCGAGTACACCGTTTTTAACTGGGTGACCTTCTAAGGGCTTATTTGAGGGGGCATCGCTTCCGCTTGCCTTACAATGAATTGAGGGCCAAAGATCGTATCTTCGCGGCCATGACTATCGAACAGATCTACACTGGCTGTTTGGCCCAAGGCGCCTACTACATTGCCAGTAACGGCGAAGCAGCCGTCATTGACCCCCTGCGCAGCCCTGCTCCCTACCTGGAAAAAGCTGCCGCTGCCGGCCAAACGATCAAGTATATTTTCGAAACACACTTCCACGCTGACTTCGTCAGCGGTCACCTCGATCTGGCGCGCGAATCTGGTGCTACTATCGTCTATGGCCCTGGCGCCAAAACCACTTACGATAAGTACGAGGCAAAAGACGGAGAGGAATTTAAGGTTGGTGATATTACCATTCGGGCACTTCACACCCCCGGGCATACACTGGAGAGTACTACTTACCTCCTGCTCGACGCAGCAGGACGTCCACACGCTATTTTTTCAGGCGATACGCTCTTCATCGGAGATGTGGGTCGGCCAGACCTCGCGCAAAAGAAAGGCGCACTTACGATGGAGGACCTTGCGGGCTTACTTTACGAGAGTCTCCGTCGCAAAATCATGGTCTTACCTGACGATGTGACCGTTTACCCGGCCCACGGTGCCGGCTCAGCTTGTGGTAAAAAAATGAGCCGGGAAACACAGGACACTCTTGGCAATCAGAAAGCAACAAACTACGCTCTGCGTGCGGACATGACGCGCGAAGAATTTATTAAGGAAGTCACCGACGGTCTACTACCACCTCCGGCCTACTTTGGAGAAAATGTCCGGATGAATAAGGAAGGCTACCAGCCCTTTGCTGAAGTTATGAAAAAAGGAGCAGTAGCGCTTTCTCCGGCTGATTTTGAAAAAGTAGCCAACGAGCAGCGTCCACTCATCCTTGATGTACGGGATAAGGCAGACTTTGTTGCGGGCTTTATTCCCAACAGTATCTTCATTGGTATTGACGGGAGCTTTGCTCCCTGGGCGGGAGAAATGATCCCTGACCTGAAGCAGGAAATCCTGCTCGTCACGCCTCCCGGCCGGGAGGCCGAAGCCGTTGAAAGGTTAAGCCGGGTAGGGTATGACAACACCCTTGGTTTCCTTGAAGGAGGACTTGAAGCGTGGCGTGCTTACGGTGGAGAAGTAGATACTATTACAACCATCAAAGCTCCCGAACTGGGTGAGGCCATGGAAGCTGGCAAAGCCAGCTGTATTATCGACTTGCGTAAAAACAGTGAGTGGGACAACGGCCACCTCAGTGGTGCAACCCTGCTTCCACTAGCCTCGTTGAATACACGCCTGGCAACGCTCGACCCTGACCGCACCTGCTACGTTCACTGTGGTAGTGGCTATCGCTCAACCATCGCAGCGAGCATCCTCAAAGCTCGTGGTTTTGAACAACTGATCAACGTACAGGATAAAGTAGCGAATATTCTCGCGCTGGAATCGCCCGTGGAATAACCACTTGTACCACGCTTTATCTAGCTTTTACCAATGTGATGCCAAATGGCACAATCAGGCTGCTTTGTTGCAACAAGCATATATCTGCCCCTACCCCTGCCTGCCTTTAAAAAAACCAAAATGAAGTTGTTACGATTGTTGTCTTTTTCTGCGCTGCTCATCGCCCTTACCGCCTGCAGCGGATCAGATGGTTTAGATCAAATCATTAAGGGAGAAGTGATCAGCCGGACCAATCCTTCCGGAAGGGTTCCATTAGGCGCTTTGCTAACCTTTACCACTAAAGAACCGGTAACCGTATCGATTACTGTTCCCGGTGAGACGCCTTTCACCAGAAGTTTTCCAACAGCTAGTCGTAAGCACGAGATTCCAGTACTGGGCCTTTACCCAGGGACTGAAAATGAGGTAGGTATTTCCCTTACAACTAAAGACGGTACTACGTATCAAGGAACAGAGGTAATCAAAACGATTGACCTGCCGGCTACCTTCCCGGACATCAAAGTATCCACCTTAGACCGGTCAGCGATGGAACCGGGGTTTCACCTGATCGATCTCCTGATCGGTAAGCAAGGTAAATTCCTACCCTACACCCTCATGTTTGACGACCAAGGGGTTGTCCGGTGGTTCATGGACCTCAGCGAGAACGGACAGATCACCTATACCCCACACCGCATAAAAAATGGCAACTGGTTATACCTCAACTGGGTTAACATCCTCGAAGTAGATGACCTCGGCCGCACCGTCAAAGAGGAGCAACTCTGGGATATTGCGGGGAACCACGAAGTGCTGGAGTTACCAAACGGCAACCTGCTGATGGGAGGATCCGCAAAAGACAGCTACGTGGTTCGTAACGGTGAGCAGGTAGCCACCCGTTTTGATCACGCCGTCGTTTGGGACCGAAAAAACAATCGTCCCGGAAAGAAATGGGATATGCGGCAGGTCCTTGATGTTAGCCGGGCCATTTTCCCTCCAGACTATGGCATGGACCCCGCTACAGATTGGTTCCACGTCAACTCTATCACCGTAGACCCTGAAGATAAAAGCCTGCTGATCTCTGGTAGAAACCAGGGCGTCGCTAAAGTGGATCAGGACAACCAACTACAATGGATTCTTGCACCACAGGTAGGCTGGAAGAATGCTGGATATGACCAACAAGGGGCGCCAACAAGCCCCTACCTGCTGACAGCCATTGATCAACAAGGCAACCCCTATCCAAGTGAAATTCAGGAAGGCCGTGCATCTGCTGATGACTTTGACTGGCCGATGGGACAACATGCTTTGTCCGTCTTACCTAACGGAAACCTACTCCTTTTTGATAACGGCTTACGTCGCCATTTTGCGCCCGACCTCAGTTACTCTAAAGCCGTAGAATTTGAAATCGACGAAGAAGCTATGACCATGCGCCAGGTTTGGCAATACGGCAAAGAACGGGGAAAAGAGATGAGTTCTCCCATTACCAGTGATGTAGACGCACTGCCTCAAACCGGGAACCGCCTGATCACTTCCGGAAACGTTAGGGGCAGTGGAAAACCCGGTCATGCCAAAATGGTAGAGGTTACTTACCCCGACAACAAGGTGGTCTTTGAAGCTGATATCTTTTTCAAGGATGCGCTCGGTACCAAAGAGAAAAGCTGGGGCCAATTTGACCTTGTATTTCGCGGAGAGCGCTACCCACTCGTCAGAGAAGAGTAAGGGATAATCGAGCCTGATTTACATTGTGCAGCAAACGGTTTTCAGGCGTGCTCGTGTAGTTGCGGACCATTATTCCTGACGTTACCTACCTCTGCCGGTACGGGGTAATACTTCAGTACGCCATCGCGTGGCGTGGCAAGTAAGTCCAGCACCTCCTTTAAATCGGATTGCGGATTCAGCCAGGTTTCCTGTGCCTGCTGATCCATGAGTAACATTGGCATCCGGTTATGAATGGGGGTCATTTCTGCATTCGGAGCTCCCGTAATGATCGAAAAAGAATATACGGGCTCGGCGGCATCAGCTTTAGGCCACCATTTTTCCCAAATTCCAGCCATAACCAGATAACGATCATCAACGGGCAGGATCCTTTGCGGCGTTTTCCCTTCTGCGTGACGTTCCCACTCATAAAAGCTATCAGCTACTACGAGACAACGCTGCTCCCGAATGGGTTTCCGGAAACTGGGTTTATCAGCAATGCCTTCTCTGCGCGCATTGATCATGCGCGCGCCAATTTTCAGCTCTTTTGCCCAAAATGGGACCAAACCCCACCGAAAAAGAGACAAACGATCGGGTGCAGCATCCGTAATCACCAGTCCGGACTGCGTAGGCGCAACGTTATAGTTGGTTGGTAAGCCATTTGGAGGGAATTGCAGTTCCTGCGCAAACTGCTTGCGCAGTTTGGCTTCGTTAATGACGATGGAGTAACGGCCACACATAGTTAATCAGTTTTATCACACAAAAATCACTGTAGGCGGTATCTTGTTCGTAAACGCTTATCCTCCAACCGTATGTTGAATAAGGTACTACTTTTTATCGTCCGGCTACTTATCATAATACCATTAGTCATAATATGGATCCTAAATATAAAATTCCATTATCAACCCCATTTTTCTCTTGACAACTATAATGAAGATGTATACCAGCAACTAAATTACCTTGAAGAGAAGATTCATCAAGGAGCTGCCTGGGATATGCAAGCTATTTTTCCTGAAGGCCAATTATTTACAACAGTCCTTTATGGATTAGCATGGGCTGATTTTGGCCAACAACTTGCTGAAGGGGCCCTAAAAGAAAAAGCGCTTGGAGAAATTACCTGGGCTTTGGAAGAAATTGAATCTCCAAAGGCTAACTCAGTTTTCCAAAAAGACCTTCCTCTGCCCCACGGTATATTCTTTCAGGGGTGG
>CAZTTF010000086.1:0-14895 GCA_964616365.1 uncultured Lewinella sp.
AGAAGAGCTGCTTGGCAGGAATGGGAAGTCGTTCTGGGCAGCTTGCGTAAAGTCGTAAATCTGACCGTTGATCAACTCGCCGTTATCGTAAGTACCCGGAAGGTTGTAGTTGGAAAGAATTGGATTGCGCGAGGTGCTCGGATCGAAAGAACGGAGAACTTCACGGTAATCCGCTTGTACTGCTACCAAACGGTTTAAGGTAGTGTCAAAATCAACACCAAATACCGGAATGTAGTCGATATTAAAGGTACCTACGTGACCGTAGTCAAAGTAGTTGTCACCGTGAATCGGGTCAGATACATCCGAAGTACGATTCTCGTAGGTGAACTGAAGCGTGTAGTTAGCATTTTGAATGATGCCACCACTACCAGTGTCGCCATCAGCAACACCGCTGCCACCGAGACGGGGACGGAAACGGAAGTTAGCCCGGTAGTTCTGGCTGTTAGACGTAGGGTTACGCTGTGCGTTGAGCAGGCGCCAGCCACCAGGAGTGAACTGATTCTGTCCCTGACCGAAAGCTCCAGTCAGCGATACATCGATAGCGTCGCTAAGACGCGCGTCAATCTTACCGTTAAGGTTAATCCGGTCACTAGCTTCGAAAGGACGCGTTTGCAAAGCCTCAACGTCATCGTTGGTCAGGAAGTCCGCGTTTACAAACGAGGTTCCGTTTATCTCACGCAGTGGGTTAGCTTCCAGGTTGGCAATTACATCGTCCTTCGCACGGTAAAGTGGCACCGCACTTGGGTTGTCATCCTCCCGGTATGTGTAACGACCGGAAAGACGGTAACCAAGGACGGAGCGACCATCCTTTTTAATGATTGGGCCGTTCAGGGCCAGACCTACCAGACTTTGACCAAAGGCATCAAGTCCTTCACTGGTCTCTGCCTCAGCGTTCATATTGAAGCTGTTGCTAGGTCCTTTAGTGGTAATCGAGATGATACCCCCCGTAACGTCACCGTAGCGCGCTTCTACCCCACCGGTAATCACCTGGAGCTGCTCAATCTCTGAGTCAGGGATACTAGTAGCTGCTACACGAACACCATCTACGTAGTAATCGGTAGCGTTTGCCCGGGAACCACGAATGTTGATCGCACCACCTTCATCCGCAGAAGTGACACCAGCTGCAATCGAGGCAATCTGGTTAATGTTACGCGTTGGTAGGTTACGAATTTGCTCAGACGTCAGGGTTTGTCCTGAAGTCGTTTTGTCCGTTTCGATAAGCGGGACCTTGTAAGCGGTCACCGTTACCACGTCGATTACGATACCTGCTGAAAGTTCGATGTCTACCTTATTGGTCTGACCCGCGAGCACGGGAACACCGGTCAGCTTTACTGGTGGGTAACCAGTGTAATCAGCTTGGATGTCGTAATCACCCGGATCAATGTTTGCGAAGTAGTAGTTACCATCAAAGTCCGCAACCGTACCTTGAATGAATACATCGCCTTTAAATAGCTGTATCGTCGCTGAGATTAGCGGGTCGCCATTGTCAGCATCCGTTACCTTACCCTCGAGGGCCGTCTGGGCTGAGAGCGTAAAAGCGGTAGCGATAAGTGAAAATAGGAGTAGAATTTTTTTCATTCCTGAGCATTTAGAAAACTGAGCGTGGTGAGGTTAGCATAACAACACTATGCAAATTTGGCACAACTTTAACAATTATTAACCAACCTTTGCCCTTGAGGACATTCAGCCGACAAACAATACCTATAAGTGCGCCGTGGCCGGCAAAAGTAGGAAAAGAATGTTGCAATATTGCTGTGCGCTTAGGGTACGCCCAAAGACATTTAGTGCATAATTTAGCATACCAGTGGCGCGAACGCTGGTGCTCAGGAGGTTATAAATGCAATAAAAGGCATTGTTTCGTTGAGAGTGGGTGATTCTTTTCGACCCATATTCCACCAGACCATCCTTGTTTAAACGATGAAATCAGACAGTAAATAGTATCCATTCCCTTTTGTTAATAATGCCACCTCTGCTGCCTCGAAAAACACTAAATGGCAGAGAATTTATGGCGTCGACCATTATTATTACCTCTGAACACCAAACTTACTCGGTGTCTGCAAACTTCCTCTTCCCTACCTCTGAAAATTGTTACCTTGCGTTTTAAGCAATCCTTACATACCTACTAAGCTATGGACGAAAAAGCTGGTAAAACAACCATCCACGATATTGCCCGCGAGTTAGGCCTGAACGCCTCTACCGTCAGTAGGGGGTTACACGATAATCCAGCCGTCAGTGCCAAAACGCGGGCTTTGATTAAGGATAAAGCCCGGGAAATGAATTACCGGCCCAACCACATGGCCGCAGCCCTGCGCCGCGGGCGCAGTAACATGCTTGGTGTCATCGTTCCCGCCATTGATCGCTTTTTCTTCGCCAGTGTAATCCGGGGAATCGAAGAAGCCGCAGATGCTGCCGGGTTTAGGGTGATGGTCTGTCAAAGCTTTGACAGCTTTGAACGAGAAAGTCAAATGGTAGACGTACTTCAGCAACTACGTGCCGACGCCATTATGGTCTCCACTGCCAAGGATCCTGCTCACGATCCCAACTTTTACCGAAAACTCATCAATAGCGGAGCTGCTATCCAGTTCTTTGACCATGCACCGGAGGGCTTAGACGTCCCCGCCGTTGTTATTGACGACTACCAGGGAGCATACGATGCCACCCAACATTTGATCACCTCCGGACGAAAAAGGATTGCTCACCTGCACGGCCCACTCCACATTGGTATTTACGAACAGCGGTACAAAGGCTTCCTCGCCGCAATGCGCGATGCGGGATTGGAGGTTCCCGAGGGCTACCTCGTACAGGTACAACAGCATTATGACAATGGCAGTAGTGCCTTCGAACAACTGTGGTCCCTCCCCCAGCCTCCGGAGGCCATCTTTAGTGCAAGTGATTACGCAGCCATCGGCTGCGCGAAGGGAGCCGTAGCCAGAGGAATTAACATTCCGGACCAGCTGGCCCTCGTTGGCTTCGCCAACGAACCATTCACTGAATTGCTTACGCCATCATTATCCAGCGTCGATCAACAAACCAACCTTATGGGAAGGAGAGTCGCCGAACGAACGATTGCTGTAGTTAAAGGAGAAGTGATGGAAGGCGAACGCAAACTGATACTTGCGCCGGGAATTGTAGTCCGCGAAAGTAGTTAAAGGCAAAAGTGCTACTATTCGAAGTAGTCTTCAACACCTTCTGGTGTATGTAGTCGCACACTGGCATTATCAGCCGCCTCAACGTGACCAACGACCTTGGCATCGATATTAAACCGCGTAGCAATGTCGATCACAGATTGCGCCTCCTCCTCCGGAAGATAGACTTCCAGTCGATGCCCCATATTAAACACCTGATACATCTCCCGCCAGCCAGTACCGCTCTCTTTGCGGATCAAGTCAAACAACGGTGGCACCTCGAGGAAGTTATTTTTAACCACCCGAACATTCTCGATGAACTTAACCACTTTGGTTTGCGCTCCTCCGGTACAATGGATCAGGCCGGCAATTTTGGGCTGCAATTCATCAAGCAGCACTTTCAAGACCGGAAGATAGGTTCTTGTCGGACTTAACACCAGCTTTCCCGCAGGCATTGTCTTTCCACCGCCAATGCTGACCTCTTCGGTCAGTGAGCGACTGCCCGTGTAAATTACTGAACGAGGCACCTCGGGATCAAAGCTTTCTGGATACTTGTCAGCATATTCATGCTTGAACACGTCGTGTCGAGCACTGGTCAAGCCGTTGGAGCCCATTCCCCCGTTGTACTCATCCTCATAACTTGCCTGTCCATAACTGGCCAAACCTACAATCACGTTACCAGGCTTGATGTCATTTACCACCAGCTTGTCTCTCCGCAAACGTGCGAAGGTGGTATAGCCCACATCAATCGTACGCACGATATCGCCAACATCTGCAGTCTCGCCTCCAGTCAAATGCAACCCGACTCCCTGATCAGCCATGCGATCAGCAAATTTTTGAGCTCCCTGGATAATAGTAGCCAGTACCTCCCCGGGGATCCGGTTCTTGTTACGACCAATAGTAGACGAAATAAGAATATTATCCACCGCTCCGACACAGCCCATATCGTCAAGGTTCATAACGAGGCTATCCTGAACAATACCTTCCCAAACGGATAAGTCACCGGTTTCTTTCCAATATAGGTAAGCCAGACTGGTTTTGGTTCCAGCCGTATCAGCATGCATGATGTTACACCATTCCACATCTCCCCCAGCCACATCGGGAAGTACCTTACAAAAGGCTTTAGGATATAAACCCTTACTCAGGCCTTTGATGGCTTCGTGAACTTCTGACTTGGTTGCGGAGACCCCGCGCTGCTCGTATTTGGTAGACATGGCACGAAGGTAAGATATTCATTAAATAGTGGGTAGTAGAAGGTAGTAGTCAATCAGTGACGATTGACCAAAAGACAACAAGTAGCAACTGTTCCAACAATTTACACTTCAGTCTTAACCAGGAGGTTAGGCTACCCGCACCAAAATCGCAGTAGTTCCTCCGGCTAGATACGTCCAGTCTTTTTGGTTTCCACGAATGCCCTCGAGGTTGACGATGCGACCATCAACTACCAGCTGCCAGCTGCCCGGAGGGAGTTCCACCCGCTTTGCCTGATCACTTCCGTTGAAAGCGACAACGATGTCATTCCATTCATCCCCGGGAGCATCGATGAGGCGATACGCTACCAGTTGACTGTCATCCGTGTCCAGAAAAGTCAGGTGTTTTTGTAAAAGCTCCGTTGATCCCATGCGAAAAGCAGGGTGTGCCTTGCGCATGGCAATAAGGCCTTTGATGTATTCAAAGGTTACCTTATGGGCGCGTTTACCGTTGTAACGAATAGCATTTACCCCGTCTCCGGACTGATAGCTGTTCTCATCCTTATTCTTTGTGCGCAGCATTTCTGAACCTGCATGCAGGAACGGTATCCCCTGGCTTGTCAGCACGATACTGAGGGCCTGTCGCTGCATTTGCTCTCTGCGGCTGGGAGGATCGTTAGGATTACTGATGGACAAGCGGTCCCAAAGGGTGTGGTTGTCGTGGCAGGAAACATAGTTAATGGCCTGACTGGGTTCATTAGCCCAGGCGGCATTAGAATAGTTGACACTGTCATAATCGATCTGAGGATGGTCCGTAGAGCCTACTATACCAAAACGAATACTCATATCCTTGCCGGTGGCACCCGAGACAAAGCCCTGTTCATCATGAACAAAAACACTCCCCTTAAGTCCATCACGGAGATCATCACTAAAGGCTGCAATATTAATCAGCTCTTTAGTGTTCGCTTTCAGCGCCTGCAAACTATCCGGAAGGGGACTTCCTCCGGCAGTCCACCCCTCACCATAAACAAGAATGGTAGAGTCAATAGCATGCAGGGCTTGACTGACTTCATTCATGGTAGCGATGTCGTGAATAGCCATCAGGTCGAAACGAAACCCATCAATATGATATTCCCGGGCCCAGTACTCCACAGACTCACGAATGTACTTACGTACCATTGGCCGGTCACTGGCAGTTTCGTTTCCACATCCACTGGCGTTGCTCATTGAACCATCGTCATTGAATCGATAGAAATAATCAGGTACCAGGTGCTGAAAATGACTGTCTTCGCTACGGCCAGTGTGGTTATAAACCACATCCATAACAACTCGAATTCCGGCATCGTGAAACGCCTTGACCAATTGCTTGAACTCCCGGACACGTACACTCCCATCTGAGGGGTCAGTAGAATAGCTGCCTTCGGGGACATTATAATTCTGAGGATCGTACCCCCAGTTAAACTGTGGCTCATCCAAACGGCCCTCGTCAACACTCATATAATCAAAGCTCGGCAGCAGGTGCACGTGAGTAACCCCAAGTTCAATGATATGGTCGAGGCCAGTGGCATCTCCCTGCGGGGTGGTTGTCCCCCTTTCTGCTAAACCGATAAACTTACCCTTAGCATTAATTCCGGAACGGGGATCAAGACTTGCATCCCGGATGTGTAATTCGTAAAGGATTGCATCAGTTGGAGCGACAAGCGGTGGCCGCTTATCATTCTCCCAACCATCTGGGTTGGTGGCAGCAAGGTCAACAACCTGACCGCGCAGGCCATTTGTGCCTGCAGCACGGGCATATGGATCTGTAGCCTCCTCATTCCAGTTACCATTTATTTTTATCTGGTAGGTATAATATACACCAGCAAGGTCTCCGGAAACCACCGCTGTCCAGGCACCATCGAGCTCCTCCATTTTAATCACCTCATCTGGTCCTTCGGCTATATTGTCCGTGGTGTACAACTTAAGTCTTGCCGCCTGAGCTGCTGGTGACCAAAACTTAAAAGTGGTTGCCTCGGGTGTGTAACTCATCCCTAAGTCGCTAAAGGCATATACCGGATAGTCGTCAAGGGATTCATATTGTGGGCGATCAGGCTCGCAGGATGAAGAAAAGAGCATAAGTAAAATGAGTACAGTAGCGGTATACAGCTGCGGTTGCATGGGTGGAGGGTAGTTTCTAACAAAGGTAGGTGAGATAAGAAATAATTCACCATCGAATTTAGAGAGCTTGAGGATATGCCTGAACCATCACCTGACTGCTTATAAATAAAGTAAGCATTAAGCGTATCCCAACCCTTTGCTCGACAGCAGTGGTAAGTAGCAGCACTAACTAAACTTCCCAATATGCTGCTCCTTACCAGTACAGGATAAAATTGCAAAAATGCCTGAATGCCTGTAACTTATAGGTGCTTTACAAATCCGTTCAAAAGCCAGTAGGATCTGCCTTGGCGGAGGAGCTCTGCTCCGATTTGTTGCCAGTCGGAGCATGGCTCTTCTACCAAAGTCCCCATCTACTAGTGAGCGGATAACGATTACACTCCTTTACCATCTAAACGACACAACATGAAAACGCACACCACTTTTTTGCTTTGCATCGCACTGCTACTAACCTTCCTGGCACCATCTTGTGCTCCAGTCTTCTCGGACCTACAAAGTGCCCGAACCCTGAAAAAGGGCCAACACGAAATCACCCCCGGTCTTTCTTCCGTCAGCTATAGCGAAGACGGTATGTCAAATGGCGTACAAAACGAACTTAGCATCAACTATGCCTACGGCCTAAGCGACAAGGTAGACATCCGTTTCCGGTACTTTTACCTCTGGGGCAAAGGAGATGATGCCTCCTTCGGAGATAATATCAACGCGATCGGGATTGGTCCTAAGATCAGTCTCGTCGAAGATCGTATTGCTGTATTTCTTCCCTTTGGCATTCCATTCGGCGAAAGGGTTGAAGATGCTAATGTCCAGTTTCATCCTACCCTATTATTTACTCAGCCATTGGTGCCCGATAAGGTGGACCTTACTTTAGGTACAAAGTACCTCATGGCACTCGAGGAAGATACTGAGGGCCTCGTAGCCTTTAACCTGGGCGCGGCCTTTAGCACAACTGACGTAAGGGAATGGGCAATCCGCCTGGAATACGGTCGCCTGTTTAACCCAGGCGAAATGGGTAGCTTCGGTCAATTCAGCCTTGGTTTTTCAAGGGCTTTTGGACCAAAAAACATTAGATAGTTAGCAAAAGGCTATACGAAGTGCGCGGCCCGAAGTTCAGGGGAGTATCGGAGAAATAACTTACTTCGGCTCTTCTGCTCGACGCGCCTTCATACGCGCCTCAGTTTTACGTGCTGCCCGCATGGCGCGAAACTCATTCCGTGCCAGAAAACCAAGAAAGAAAGCAGGAACACCCGGAGCAAATGACTTCAGGGTCATGTTCTCTCCGTCAGTAAAATAAAAGTAGGCGGCATAGAGCAGAAAACCTGCAAACAGCAGAGCAAAAAGTGCGAGCAAAGTGAATACCAGCAGGTGAGAATTCGCGGAACGAGGCATTAGAACTAAATTATTAACACAAAGGTAGGCAGCGGCTAACCTGAAGTTGGCCTGTGGGCAAGACGAGACGAGTAGAGTGTCCAGAAGCGACATATTAGCAAGGTAACAACACCAGCATACTGTAACATTGCCCTGTACCAAACCTGGCACCTGCTGCCGAGCCTTTTACACTTCTACCGGGTCTGGCTTAAGCACTTCGATGGCACGCCGTAAAAAGCCAGGGATAATTTCATCGTGCGTCTTGGTGATGCGCTCTGGATGGGTCAGGTCCTCCATCATTTGCAACCACTTATCACGGCCGTGATCAGCGATGACTTCAAGCTTGATGTCTGGCCGGCTAAAGTGTGCCAACATACCCTCAGGGTCTGCTTCAGGGTGGAATTGAACCCCAATTATTTCTTCGCTCCACCGGATGGCCATGATGGCGCGCTCAAGGTCAATATGTGGTCTTATTTTTTCCAGGCACAGCACCTTTGCGCCTACTTGGGCCAGGCGTTCAGCGTTAGGCTGAATGGCCTGAAAGCGGCGAAAATCCGCGGCGTAAAACGGATCATCAAGACCAGCAAACATTTTATCCCGATCACCGAATTCCGTGGTATGTACCGGGAAGGTTCCGAAGCTGATTCCCTTACGGGCCGTGACTTCAGCGAGCCCAAAGTGGTGCGTAGCCATCTGGAAGCTGTGGCAAATGAAGAAGACGAACTTCTTCCGCTCAGCCTGCTGGTTATGCTGGTAAACGGCATCAAGCCAACCGTGCCACTTTTCCTGCCAATCGTTATCCCCCTCTCCGTCCAATGGGTCTCCTGGACCACCGGAGCTGATGTAGATATCGTAGGACAAATCGGGCACAACCCCCTCATAGCGAACGTCGTAGACATCATATTCAATGTCTCCGGCGAAAGCTTCGACGATCTGGCGGATGCAGCGCATCCCCTGATTTGGAATTCCGTTATATAAGTCAAGAATTGCGAGACGCAAATGGCTCATGGGGCTGTAGTTTCGTGAGTGATCGTCTGGAGGCAGGGCTAAACCATGGGCAAGGTACCACGACCTATTGATTATTTCGAAGTTGCCAGCGTTAAGAATTCATATTTAATATCCTCAATACTGTTCAGAAAACAGCGTTATTGGGCAATTTCACTGATGCTTTCCTGAGCAGGATACTCTTCTGGAGGCGGGGGAACCAACGCGAATTGACTGCCCAGTAAATACAGCATGCCAACACCAGCAAGGGTAAGTCCGGCGGCGAGAACCAGCACGCCAGCCATCCCCGTTCCAATTAGTTCTTCGGAGCTGGTCGGCAGCTCACTTTGCCCCAGAAAATAACTTGCGGCATTGTTGATAAAATGGATCAGTATCACCAAACCCAAAGAGCGAGTCCGGTAGTAAACATATCCCAGGGCAAAGCCTACGATTGAGGCGAAAAAAACATGGACAGGAATAACATGCATGACCCCGAAACACAAACCTGAGACAAAGATGCTGGTAAAGGGTGTCGTCCTGCGCAGTAGCCCCCTGAGCACCACTCCCCGTAGCAGAGCCTCTTCAAAGATCGGCGCGCAAAAAATAACCGCGATGGCCATTCCTATTCCCGGCACTAACATGTCCTGCATAGCCTTGGCAAAATTCTCATACCCCGGCAGGTATTCCGCCACCATAGTTGTGCCGTTAGCGATCAGGAGCGTCCCTAGAACTGCGAGAGCTCCGGGGATAAAGGAAACGTGCTCAAAACCAAGTCTCCAAGCCGGTTTACCCAGGCGTGGCCACCCGTAGAGTATACATAAGACGAGTGGCACCGCAGACATTATCGGAGCAAGATGACTAAGCCACTCGCGCGGGATGAACGCCATTGGATCCGGCATGTTGGCTGCATCAATTTCTACGCCGCTTTTAATAATCTCGACAAAGCCCACCACACCGAGTGGGATCGCGGCGATAAAAGATCCGGCAATGAAAATGCCAGCCATTGCTAACAGGTGTTTCCAGCTGGGAAAAGATGGATTTCGCGCCATAATAAGCTTACGTTTTTTTCGTGATCGTCTTAATAACAATTCAGCCTGGACAAAGCATCGCAGCGCAGCGTTACCCGGTCAATTGTTAATGAATGTGTCCACGAGGGTTTAATAGTTATTTGGTTTGGTTGTTCAGCCAATTGAACGGTTAACGGAGCAGTGCTACGGCCCTGGCAGCAAGCGCAGCGCTGAGGGCTACCCCCATGCCAGCCAGGCGGCCGGCCACCAAAATACCATCCTCCGTGCGGCGAAGTACCGGCGTTTTTCCGTCCCCTTGGGCGATTATACCGCTCCAGCGCTGGGAGAAGTCTGGGGAAGTAAGCTCCATTTCCGGATACCATTGCGCCAGATAGCTGATAAGTTGATCAGCGATGGCATTATTTGCCCCAAAAGTCGCTGTTTCAGATGCAGCTCCTGCCAGGTGACGGGCACCACCAATCAATAGCCGGTTAGCACCAACATTCCGGAAGTAAACATAGCCTTCGTGGTAATGATAGCAGCCCTGGATTTTTAAGCTGGGGATCTCACGGCTCAGGAGGACTTGATTGCGGACGGGCCGAATGTTTTCGGGAAAATCTTCGGGCAGCAGCTCACGCGCAAAGGCATTTACGGTCAGCAGAATTTCGTTCGCCTGCAGGGCGCCAAAGCTTTCGGTTACTACCCTACCCTTTTCAATAGCCACCACCTTAGTTCCGAACATAAAACGCACGCCGACCTCAAGACAGCGCTGCATAAGGAGCTGTACCAATCTACCGGGGTGTAGCTGTCCTTCCAATGGATTAAAGAGGGTAAACAGGCCGTTGTGCCCGGGGACGATCGACCAGGTCTCCGCCAGCCCCGTTGCCTCAGCGAGTAATGCGTTAAGCTCGGGCAGGCGATCCCGAACCTTGGCTTCCGTCTGCGGGTCGTCTATAATTTCATAGCCTCCGTTTTTGTGCCAATTGATGCCATGCCCTCCGAAATTGGCTTCCAATTTCTTGATCCCGGCATAGCGTTGCCGAACGGTGGTCAGGCAATCTTCAGGTCCATAAGTATCCCAATCTGCTAGTAGTTCGGTTGGCCCTCCGAAGCAGGCAAAGCCCGCATTGCGGGTGCTGGCACCTCGCGGAACGGCAGCGCGTTCCACCACCAGAACATCACGGTGAGGGTCCTGCTGTTTTAATTCCAGTGCGGCCTGGAGACCAGTGAGCCCCGCGCCAACTATGATGACATCAGCCGGACGAAGGAAGGTAGTTTGCTCCCAGTAGGAAGGTCGGAAAATTGTCATAACAGAAAATTGGTTCGGGGCCAATTTAACTAACTCCCCAATGGTTTGCGCACCGGGCTTTATTCAACTTCAACGGTAGGACAGATTCAGACGATTCACCCCATAACCATATGCCCAAAGGCACGGACCAAAAACAAAGTTTGCCCTAAGGCGTTTTAACAGTCCACACGACGTCCCCAACCATTGGTTGACCCTACAGTTTATTTAAATTGGGAAGTGACTTCGGATTGACTAGGGCGGGCCTCAGACCTTTGACTTGTCAGGTTTTGGAACCAGTAACCATCCCGGGAACTGGGAAAGACAAGGGGATTACCGAACCAGTCCAGCTATCCCAACCATGTATTTTTAGAGGAGTCAAACCACTCCGGCGGACGCGTGTGGATTTTATACTTTCGCGATAATTGTTCTGCTATGGCCAAAAAGCTGTACCTTCGCGCCAAATACTGAGATTGGTTGCTTTCGCAGCCGAGGATTGCTTTCAGCGTTTGTCCCAAATTTGATTATTCCTATTGATTCTGAGCGTGTTGTAATCCCACTTATCTCAGTTTTCTCTTCTTACATTTCATATGTCTGAATCTCGTTCAGGTGGCGGCAAACGTCGCCCTAATAGCCGTCGTAAGCCTAATAATGGCGGCGGAAACCGTGGTCGTCGACCAAATGGCGGCGGAAACCGCCGCGGCAGCAGCGGAGGCCGCTCCAAACACAACTACAAGCCCATCGATGCCGAACTCATGGTCCACGAAGCAGTACCCATGAAGAAGGTCAAGTACATCGCGGATAAAAAGTACGATGACTGGGACCTCCACCCAAAGTTGAAAATCGCTATCCGGGCCGCAGGCTGGAAATTCCCCACTGAAATCCAGGAAAAGTCATTCTCTTCTATAGTCGACTTGCGCGACGTGATGGGAATCGCTACTACCGGAACGGGTAAAACAGGAGCCTTCCTTATCCCGATCATTGACGCGCTCCTTAAGGACGAGCCTTTCCAAACCCTCTGCCTGGCGCCAACTCGCGAGTTGGCGCTCCAGATCGAGCAGGAGTTTACCATTCTTACGAAGAACATGACCTTCACGGCCCTGTCGCTGATTGGTGGTAGAAACATCAATACCGACATTCAGAAACTAAAACGGGAGTACGACCTGATCGTTGCTACCCCCGGGCGTCTGAAAGACCTCCACGGTCAAGGAAAGATCAACCTGAAACAAGCCTCAGTACTTATTCTTGATGAATTTGACCGGATGCTCGACATGGGCTTTCAGAAAGACGTAACCTTTCTCGCCGATCAAATGGGCGAACGCGACCAAACCCTGCTTTTCTCCGCCACGCTGGATAAGACCCAGCAAAACCTTATTGACCGATTCCTGGATGATCCGGTTACAGTGCAGGTTAGCAGCGGCGAAGCGTCTGCTGAGCACATCAACCAAACCGTACGCTACGTTAAGTCAGACGAAAAATTTGGTGCACTCATCGACCTGATGCAGGAACCCGAACTCAAACGGGTCCTGGTTTTTGCAGAAACTAAGCACCGGGTAAAGAAAATAACCAAAAAGCTCAACCAGGCAGGCATTGCGGCTGATGAGATTCATGGCAACAAAAGTCAAAACTACCGTCAGAAAGCACTTGGTAAGTTCAAGCAAGGCAAGATCAAGGCACTGTGTGCAACTGACGTCGCTGCCCGGGGCCTAGATATTGATGACATCACCCACGTGATCAATTTTGAAGCTCCTACAGATTACGATGTCTATATCCACCGGGTAGGTCGTACGGGCCGTGCGGGACGCACAGGTGAAGCAATTACCTTTGTTGACGTAGATTAATTCCTGATATATCGATCAGGATCGGGGGACAGAGCAATGTTTTGCTCTGTCCTCTTCTTATTCCGGCACACTCAATTAAAAGCAGACACTTACTATGAGCAGCCACCTCGCATAACCCAATAACGAGTCATTTGGCCGTAATGCGTATCCTCCTGAAACCACCTTTTGTGGGATTATTGAAGCTCATTTTACGTCTAAGACGACGATAGGGATTAACGCTTTTACCCTTTCAGGACGAGTAGATAATTAGTCTATGTTCTGAGAATAGCCTACCTTTGCGCCATTTTTAAACGAAGTAACTCGATTTACTTCTTCCCTGCCAATTTCGATCCACCAAACACTAGCTTTCCGCGTTTCACGGAAAGCTCACCATCTGATTGCTAAATCGCTATGAACAAGTACCTTAATCTTTTCGACTTCACGCAAAAAGTGAACTACCGTACTGAGTTACTCTCCGGGCTGACAGTAGCATTGGCGCTCGTTCCGGAGGCTGTAGCATTTGCCATCATTGCTGGCCTCGACCCGCTGATTGGCTTGTATGCGGCTTTTGTAATGGGATTGGTGACCAGTGTTCTTGGTGGCCGTCCGGGTATGATCAGTGGTGCAACCGGTGCGGTTGCAGTAGTTATTGTATCTCTGGCAGCAAGCCATGGCCCCGAATACATTTTCGCCTGTGTCATTCTGGCGGGCATTTTTCAGGTACTCGCCGGCGTATTCAGATTAGGTAAATTGATGCGCCTCGTCCCCCACCCGGTGGTTTTTGGCTTTGTCAACGGATTGGCCATTGTTATCGGGATGGCGCAGCTGGTGCAGTTCAAAGACGATAGTGGTGCCTGGCTTCAGGGAACTGAAATGTATACCATGCTCGGTCTCGTAGCGGTGGTTATGGTAACCATGTGGGGCTTACCCAAGCTAACAAAAGTCATCCCCTCCGGGCTGGCAAGTATCATCCTTGTGGTAGCCATCGTTTACTTCTTCGGTATCGAGACCAAAACCATCGGAGACGTTGCTTCGATTGAAGGCGGATTCCCGCTACCTTCCATCCCCGAAATCCCCTTCACGCTGGAAGCCTTTAAAGTAATCCTCCCCTACTCCCTGATCGTTGCCGGAGTAGGACTGATTGAGAGCTTACTGACGCTGAACATCATTGATGAAATCACCGAAACCCGCGGACGAGGGAACAAAGAGGCGGTAGCCCAAGGTATTGCCAACATCACCAGTGGCTTCACCGGTGGGATGGGTGGTTGCGCCATGATCGGTCAGAGTCTGATCAACATCTCTTCCGGTGCCCGCGCCCGACTTTCCGGGATTTTCGCCTCCGTAATGCTGCTCATATTCATCATGTTTGGCAGCACGTACATTGAGCAAATCCCGATGGCAGCCCTGACGGGTATTATGATTATGGTAGCCCTGGGAACCTTCGAATGGGCCAGCCTCCGCACATTTGGCAAGATGCCGAAATGGGACCTTTTCGTTCTCGTTCTGGTCACCGTGCTCACCGTATTCCTCGACCTCGCCCTGGCCGTCCTGGCGGGGGTTATTGTGGCAGCACTCGTATTTGCCTACGAGAACGCCAAGCGTATCCGTGCGCGCAAGCACATTGATGATAAAGGGGTGAAGCATTACGAAATTTACGGGCCTCTTTTCTTTGGATCAGTAACCGTTTTCAACTCGAAGTTTGACGTTCTGAATGACCCTCAGGAAATCATTATTGATTTCATGGAAAGCCGGATCGTTGACATGTCAGCCATTGAGGCAGTTAACCGGATTACGGAGCGCTACGCTAAAGTGGGAAAACAAGTGACCCTGCGACACCTCAGCCCCGACTGCCGCAAACGCCTGAACAAAGCTGATGCCATTATTGACGTGCAGATGGACGAAGACCCCCGCTACAAAGTGATGGCCGATTTTGAATGATGCCTCACGGTCATCCCTACCAAGTAC
>CAZTTF010000087.1:0-19348 GCA_964616365.1 uncultured Lewinella sp.
CTTACTGTACACCGAGGCGGGAACCTGGACTTACCAGGACGGGTTCCTGAAGGCCGTTGATACAACACAAGTGGCGAAACCCGAGCGGGTTGTTGCGGTTGAAAAGTTGACACCGGACAGCCTCGTCATTCGTATGAATGGCGATACGGCTGAGCGCGTTGTGGTGCTTCTTAAACAGTAGTCATGGGGTATTCCTTTGGTGATTTCCGTAGGAGTTATGGCATGCCCTAATGCTTCAACTTATTTCAAGCGTGACCCCGCTATAGTGTACAATCGGAATCCCGACAAACCGCGAGTAACTAAAGGAAAAGTTTACGCTGCATCAGTATGCTTCCACAGTAGAGAACTGTCTCCGTAACTCAGAAAACGGTAACCTTCTTCGAGGGCGTAGCGATAGATGGTCTTCCATTCTTCGCCGACGAAGGCGGCGATTAGTAGCAACAGGGTAGAGTTGGGCTGGTGGAAGTTCGTGATGATGCCATCGGCGACTTTAATCTCTGCTGCCGGCGACAAGAGGATGCCGGTATATCCGGTAAGCAGGTCGACTTGGTGTTGTACCATGGCTGCGTGTAGCTGCTCTAGTTGTTCCAGGGCAGTCTTTCCCTGGAACCGGGCGGCTTCGCCGGCCCATTGATCTACGGAGATGTTGGGGAAGTCGGGGGCCGTAGTGTCGATGTAACACAGGCTTTCGATACAGCGCAGGCTGGTGGTGCCAACCGCCACGATTGGCAAGCCAGCTTTAAGCTGGCGGATGAGCTGTTCCACCAACGCGATGGGCACCTCGATGTATTCGCGGTGCATGGTATGGTCCTCAAGGGTTTCGGAGGCAACGGGCTTGAAGGTCCCAGCACCAACGTGCAGGGTGATCTCGGCCCAGTCAATCTTTTTAGCAGCGAGCGAATCCAGTACGTAGGGGGTGAAGTGCAGTCCGGCAGTAGGGGCTGCGACTGATCCTTCCGTTTTAGCGAATACGGTTTGGTAGCGGTCGTGATCTGCAGCTTCAGTATCCCGGCCGAGGTAGGGGGGCAAAGGGATTTTGCCGGCGGCAGCGAGTACTTCGCCGAAGGTGAGGTCGGGTGGGCCTCCTTCCCAGCGGAAGGTGATGCCGAAGGTGTTGTCGAAGCGCTCTCCGCGTTCGATAGAAAGGATGACTTGATGACCGTCTACCTCCACATCAAGGGAGAGGGAGCCTCGTTTCCAGCGGCGGTTTCCGCCGATGAGGCATTTCCACTGCACTCCAACCTCCACGGCATCCTGCGCCCGCGCCCCTAAGGACATGGCGTAATCCACAGGTTGTAATGGGTCGAGGCAGAAAATCTCGATCGGTCTTTTCCCCTCCCCCAAAGGGAAATGCATACGCGCGTGAATTACCCTGGTTTTGTTACCGATCAGGAGTGTCCCTTCGGGGAGTCTGTTTGCCAGGTCACGGAATGGTCCCTCACTGATTTTGCCTGCGCGGTATACTAATTGGCGTGCAGCGTCACGTATTGGTAAGGGGTGACGGGCAATGCGCTCGTCCGGAAGGTCATAGGTATAATCAGCAATGGAAATATCCTTAGCAGAGCGGGACACGGGCTGGGGTTTTATTTGGGAGGCAAAGGTAATATTCTGCCGGTGGCAAAATCAATCTGATTGTCGGTTGAAGCGCTGAGCATTCGGCAGCCGACACGGGGTGATAAACGGTCATTAGACGTTACCGTTCAAGTACAGCATCACGGATGATCGTTCTCCAGTGGCTATTTCGGCAATTAAATCGGTCTGTTCATCGAAGAAGCCATTAGGTTAGTAGTGGATTGCTTTCCTTTGCATGGAAGTATATAAACCCTCTGTATGTCTAATTTTTTCAAAGTTTTCTTCGGCTCCTGCCTGGGTGTTCTGTTCGGTCTTGGAGCGCTCTTTTTTATAGGTTTCGGGATAGTGGCCAGCATTGCCAGTTCCGGAGAACAAAAGCCAACGGTATCGGCAAACTCTATTTTGGAGCTTGACCTGTCTACAGTCCCTGAACTAACGAACAATGTGCCTTCCCAGGGCGGCTTTGCCGACCTTGACCTTGACCCGGATGCAGTTTTGGGTGTGCATGATATTGTGCGCGTCATCGAACGCGCCAAGACTGACGATAACATCAAAGGCATTTATATGAGCAGTATGTATGCTGCTGGTGGCGTTACCAAGCTCCGGTTGATCCGCGAGGCGCTGGTTGATTTTCAGGAGGATGGCAAGTTTGTGGTGAGTTTCTCACCGGTGTACGACCAGTCTGCCTACTACCTCGCCACGGCGGGCTCGGAGGTCTACATGGGCCCACTTGGCATCCTGGATATGCGGGGCGTCTCGGCGGAACGTATGTTCTACAAAGGCATGATGGAAAAAGTTGGTCTTGATATGGCCATCTTCTGGGCGGGCGACTACAAGAGCGCCACCGAGCCATACCGCCGTAAATCCATGAGCAAGGAAAGTAAAGAGCAAACGCGTGAGTATGTGTCTGCTATGTGGAATTACATCAAGGAAGATATTGCTGCCTCGCGTGGTATTGCTCCCAGTGATATTCACAACTATGCCAACAACATGGAGGGCTGGAAAGGAGTGGACTTGGTTGAGGCCAAGCTCATTGACGGCATTAAGCGCAGAAGCGAGATTGACGCCAGACTGCATGAGTTGGTTGGCTTTGACGATGACCGTAAGCTTAAAACCATCGATCCTGCTGATTATTTTGCCGCACGCCTGAGACCACTTAAAGGCCGTGGAGATGAAGTTGCCGTCCTGTATGCGGAGGGTAGCATTGTTGACGGAAAAGGTGACGTTGGTGGTATTGGCGATAAGAAATACGTGGACGAGATCCACAAACTGACACAGGATGATGACGTGAAAGCAGTTGTTCTTCGTATCAATAGCGGAGGCGGTAGTGCGAGCGCTTCAGAAAACATCTGGTATGCCATGGAAGAGCTTAAAGCAGCGGGTAAGCCGTTTGTAGTGAGTATGGGCAGTGTTGCTGCCAGTGGTGGCTACTACATTGCTGCCGGAGCAGACAGTATTTTTGCTGAGCCTTCTGTAATTACGGGGTCAATTGGTGTATTTATGATGTTCCCGCAGGCGCAGGAGCTCATGCACGACAGACTTGGTTTAACTACCGATACCGTTAATGTAACCCGTAATGCTAATGCCTTTAGCCCTTTCCGTAACATGACGGAAGAGGAGCAAGCGGTACTGAAGCAGCGTACGGAGATGACTTATAGCACCTTCCTGGGCCGTGTCGCAGACGGAAGAGATCTGCCGCTGGAGCGCGTGAAGGAAATTGCCGGAGGCCGTGTTTATGCCGGAGAGAAGGCCCTGGAGATCGGATTGGTTGATCGGCTTGACGGACTTGATGCTGCAATCAACAGTGCCGCAGAGCTTGCGGGGCTGAGCAAGGAAGATTACACCATCGGTGAGTACCCGCGGATCA
Source organism: uncultured Lewinella sp. (assembly GCA_964616365.1). Classification (GTDB taxonomy): domain Bacteria; phylum Bacteroidota; class Bacteroidia; order Chitinophagales; family Saprospiraceae; genus Neolewinella. The sequence continues at coordinate 3,440 of CAZTTF010000087.1, forward strand.
AACCACCACTGGAGCGTTTGATCGAAGAACTGCTCGGTGAAGAGGCCATTGGTAATGGCTTTACCGAGGTGGCACTCCGGGAACAGCTGGGCGATAGAGCTTACGAGCAGTACGTGCTCTTCCGGGAAACGACGCAAATGCGCGCGCCGCAGGCGCGCCTGACGACCGTGGTTAATTTCTAATCGCGGAGTAACATTTCCGAGCACCGACAGGCAGTTCCATAACCCGGAGCTGCCTGTTGGATTTTTAGCCCGCCTAAGATTGCGCAGGTTGCTTGATTGACCTTAGTTTTGCGGCGGAACGAGGCGCTGCCTCACCGCTCTCAACTGATACCCTCGCTTTGCGACGGGACTAAAGCTTGGGCTGCTACAACAAAGCCCTAGAAAATTGAATCCAGATCATGATCCAACGTATACAATCCATCTTTTTATTCCTGGCTTCAGGAGCTTGTTTCGGGCTTTTTGGCACTGACGCGGCAGATACTGCCGCCCCGGTGGCTGCTTCCGAGTTATTCGAAGACGGTAGCTTCACGGTCTTCGACGATCCCGTGCTGATCGCGGCCTTCGCTATTGCGGGTGTCATCTTCTTAGCCGGCATATTCCTCTTCAAGAACCGCAAGCTGCAAGTAACGCTGAGTAAGATCGCGCTCGTTTTTGTCGGATTAGGTGTTGGCTACGGAGCGATGTGTTGGTATAACGACAGCGCGGCGGCAAGCGCCACGCCTGACCTTGGTGTCGCAATGCCCTTTTTGGCCCTGATCTTTGCCATACTTGCAGTTAACTATATCAATAAGGATGAGAAGCTGGTCAGAAGTGCTGATCGACTCAGATAGGTAGTTGATCACCAATTTTTAGGCTGTAAGTGTTTTGTTGGCAAGGTTCTTTGAATGTTGTGACGTAGAAAGTTATCTTGGACTATCAACTTCATGCAGGGAGCTACATATAGTGTCTCCCGTCAACACCATATGAGATGCTAAAAGAATTTAAGGCCTTCATTATGAAGGGCAATGTGCTCGAGCTGGCGGTTGCGGTAATCATTGCCGGAGCCTTCGGAGCAGTTGTCACTTCCTTTACTAATGACGTGATCATGCCCCCCATCGGTATGGCTTTGGGCGGTGTGGACTTCTCCGACCTTGCCATTACGCTACAGGCGGCAGTTATGGAGGGCGATACGGTTGTTAAAGAAGCCGTAGAAGTGCGTTGGGGAGCTTTTGTCCAAAAAGTGATCAATTTCCTCATCATTGCATTTGTTGTCTTCATGCTGGTCCGTACCTACAATAAGATGACGGCCGAACAAGAACCTGAAGCTGCCCCGGCTCCGGATCCTGGTCCGACGGAAAAGGATATCCTGATCGAAATCAGAGATGCTCTGAAAAAGGAGTAACGGTGGTATCCTTGGTACTACCTAGCTCCGCTGCTACTGGGAGGTTGGCCTCCAGGTAACTAAGGGAGCGAAGCGTGCCGCATGGAAGTCCGGTTTAATACTCAGACAAGCGTTTAAGCCCGTTGGCCTTCGGTCAACGGGCTTAACTATTATTTGGTAAGTGAGGAAGACGGTGCCGAAGAGCAAACTAATATTGTCTTAACGCTTTTACTCGGTATGGCTAAAGCAAAAAGAAACGGTAAGCAAGAGGCCCCTGCTACCTGGCGTGAACAGGTTGCAGCCTTCAGGAATATTCCTCCATTTCTGCGTTTGATCTGGCAAACGGATGCCCGGCTGACGATGGCGAATGTGATCCTGCGCGTCTTACAGGCAGCACTACCTACGGCAATACTTTATGTAGGTAAGTTGATCATTGATGAAGTGCTTCTATTGCTTGACGGAAGCGGGGATGCCACTTTTCTGTGGCAGATGGTGGCGTTGGAGTTTGGTCTTGCCCTGGCTACTGATCTCTTGTCGCGTTCCACCAGCCTGGTTGATGGTCTGCTGGCTGATCTAATTGCCAATAAGACGAGTGTTGATATTATGCGGCACGCCGCAACACTGGACCTGTATCAGTTTGAAGACGCTGAGTTCTATGACAAGATGGAGCGCGCACGCCGGCAAACAACGGGACGCTCTGTTCTGATGTCGCAAATACTGGCCCAGTTTCAGAGCGTAATTACCATTGTGGTTCTAGGAATAAGCGTAGTGGCATTTAACCCCTGGTTGATTTTACTATTGGTGGTAGCTGTTATCCCCAGCTTCATTCAAGAGAACTATTTTAATCAACAGAAATACAGCCTTACCCGGAGCTGGACTCCGGAACGGAGAGAGCTGGACTACCTGAGGTACCTCGGTGCAAGCGATATTACGGCTAAGGAGGTCAAGATCTTCGGACTGGCCGATTTTATTACGGATCGTTTTGAGGTGCTCTCCATGAAATACTACTATGCGAACCGAGCGCTGAGCATTAAACGGGCCGGGTGGGGCGCTTTCTTTAGCGCCATTGGGTCTCTGACCTACTATGGAGCCTACGTCTTGATCATCATCCAGACCATCAACGGGCAGATCACCGTTGGTACCCTGACCTTCTTAGCTGGTGCATTCCGCAGAATGCAGCAAGGGTTGCGGACCATCTTATCCCGGGTGGCATCTATCGGAGAGAATGCTCTTTACCTACAGGACCTCTTCGACTTTTTTGGTATTCAACCTACCATCGCAGACACCGACGCAGCAATTCCTTTTCCAGATAAAATTGAACAAGGCTGGACGTTCGAGAACGTTAGTTTCCGATATCCGGGAGCAAAAGAATATGCCATCAAAGACTTATCCTTTGAGTTGCCCGCAGGCACCAAGCTGGCGCTGGTTGGAGAAAACGGAGCAGGGAAGACTACGCTGGTCAAGTTGTTGGCCAGGCTCTATGAGCCTACTGCTGGCCGTATTTTGCTCGACGGTGTCGACCTTCGTCAGTATGAGCTGGCGGGGCTGCGGGACAATGTTGGGGTGATTTTCCAGGATTTTTTCCGCTACCAACTTACTGCACGCGAGAATATCGCAGTAGGGCGCATCGAAGATATTGGAGACGATGTTAAGGTGGACGAAAGTGCCGTAAAGTCGCTGGCCGCAGAAGTGGTTGCAGGATTGCCTAAAGGTTACGACCAGGTCTTGGGCAGAAGGTTCGCCGAGGCAATGGATTTGAGTGGAGGGCAATGGCAAAAAATTGCCTTGGCCAGAGCCTACATGCGCGAGGCTGAACTCCTGATTCTGGATGAGCCGACCAGTGCATTGGATGCCCGGGCCGAATTTGAAGTATTTCAGCGATTTACCGAACTGATTGACGGACGTAGTGCTGTGATCATCAGTCACCGGTTCTCAACGGTCCGGATGGCAGACGTGATCCTTTTCCTCGAGCATGGGCAACGCCTTGAAATGGGGAGTCATGAAACCTTGATGGCGTTAAACGGTAAATATGCCGAGCTCTTTGAACTACAGGCGCGTGGTTATCAGTAGTTTATCGCTTTTGCTTAGCAGCTACTTCACCAGCGTCGAATAATGGCTCTGAGCAAGGCCTAAGTGCAGGTTTTATCATTGTTTGGCTAGTGTAAATAAGGTAGACCAATTTCCCTTTTGCCAAAGGAGTAGTGAACTATTTGTGCTAACTTGCGCTTTAAGATTTATTGTTTGTTCAAGTGTTATTGGCCCCCTATCTGGTTTTGTCTGGACAGGGGGTTTTTTATTTGTCGAAAGTTATATCCTAAAAAGCGAGCACATGCGCTATTTATTTCTTGTTTGTTTCCTGACGTTTTTCATTAGCTGTCAATCAGATAGCAATGGAACATCCAAAGCACAGGAGCTGCCTCAAGCCGGAGAAGATGTTGCCCCGATCCATAGGTTCCAGGGGCAGGCGATGGGTACCTATTATAAGATTACCTACATCGGAGCTGAAGTTCCAGGTTTGCAGTCTCAGATCGACAGTGTTTTTGAGGCCTACAATCTTGAGTTGTCAGCCTGGGAGCCAAAGAGTAAATTAAATGCATTCAATACGAGTGAGGAAGGGATTGACGTGGGAGAAACCCAACATTGGTTGCCGAACTTGGCGATAGCCCGCAAAATTAACCAAGAAACCGAAGGAGCATACGATCCTACGGTCGCACCTCTGATGCGTTTTTGGGGTTTCGGCACTGCCGAAGAACGGACCTCCGCAGATTATGATCCCGCAGAGGTGGCCGCGCTCCTCGAGCGCGTCGGGATGGATCGGATTAGCCTGGAAGGGACTTTCCTCCGCAAGGCTCCGGGGACGGAACTTGACCTCAACGCAAGCGCTAAAGGCTATGGGGTAGACCTGGTTTCAGCCTTGCTCACGCGCTACGGCAGGCCCGATCACCTGATTGATATCGGAGGGGAGTTTCGTGCCGGTGGCACGAAATATGGCCGGGATTGGCGGGTAGCCATCCGCCTGCCGGATGAAGACCGGGATAAGGTGGCTTCTGCCGGGACCTTACCCTTGTCCAATGGACGGGCCATCGCCACTTCCGGAAACTATCTCGATTACTACAAAGTGGATGGGAAGACATTCAGCCACACCGTTAATCCAAAGACTGGCCTGACCGAACGGAACCGTTTGCTAAGCGCCAGCGTATTGGCGCCTGATTGTGCTACCGCCGATGCTTACGCTACAGCTTGCATGGTAGTAGGGCCGGAAAAGGCACTGGACCTGATCGAGGGTAAGCCCGAACTAGAGGGCTACTTCCTGGTACGGGGAGAGAACGGAGAACTCGAGGTGATGAAAACCAGTGGTTTGGAATAGTTGGACTGTACCGGTGTAGAAATGTATTTGGGCGGGGTCGCGGGTGCTGGGAAAGCGCTTTGAAAAGCAAAGTTGTTCGTATATATACATATGTACAACCAACACACAAGTGCAGTAACCTAAGCCACTGGTATAAATATCCCAAGAGGACAACATGGTAGGTGTAAAGTTTTGCCTTACCCCTCGGTCCAGGCCGTGCGGCTGGTGCCTACACTCCACGCACGCTGCTGGTTCTCGATAGAGTTGAACAGCGGTAGCCAGTCCTGCGGACCGGCAGCTTCAGTGAGGATCTCGTGACGCCGCAGTTTAAGAATCATTTCCAGTGGGCTGATTAATACCGGACAGGCTTCCACGCAGGCATTACAGGTCGTGCAGGCGTGTACCTCTTCGCGGGAGATCCAGTCCCAAAGGTTGGTGCCGTCGTCGAAATTATCGGCAGCGAGTGGTTTGCTGTCATCCTGGCAATATTCCGTATTGCCGGAGCGGATTTTTTCGCCAACGTCCTCCATACGATCCCGGACGTTCATCACGATTTTACGCGGGCTGAGTTTCTTGCCGGTGATGTTGGCGGGGCAGACGCTGGTACAGCGGCCACATTCCGTACAGGTGTAAGCGCCCAGAAGATCAATCTGGGACATTTCGAAGACGTCATTTGCGCCGAACTCGGGGAGTTCTGCATTCATGTCTGGCTCTGGGGCATCGGGGTCGCCGAGTCCCATCATCGACTTCACCTCATTCATGATCTCAGGCATATTCTGCATCTCTCCTTTCGGCTCCAGACGGGCGAAATAAGTGTTGGGGAATGCCAGGAGAATATGGAGGTGCTTAGAGTGAGGGAGATAGCCGAGGAAGAGGAATACCATCATGATGTGCCCCCACCAGCCGATGCGCTCAAGGACTACGAGGGTGCTCTCGCTCATGCCACCGAAAATAGCTGGTCCCAGCCAGCTGCTAACGGCAAGGTTGGTCTCGGGGTAGTATTCGGGCTTGATACTTTGAAGTACTTCGTCAGTACCGTTCATTGTAAAAATACAGATCAACAGGATGATCTCAAAAATCAGGATCAGATTGCCATCAAGCTTAGGCCAACCTTCCATCTCGGGCTTGTTGAAACGGGGGATGAAAAGAATATTACGCCGTACGAGGAAAATAAAAGTAGCCACAAAAGCAAGTACGGAGAGCACTTCGATGGTACTGATCACGAAGTTGTAGAGTCCGCCAAGACTGCTGGCAAAGAAGCGGTGAACACCAAATACGCCGTCGATGAAGATCTCAATCAGCTCAATCTGCGTAAATACGAAGGCGACATAAAGCATCAGGTGGAGCACAGCGGGAATTATCCGCTTGAACATTTTCTTCTGACCAAAGGCAACGAGGAGCATGTTCTTCCACCGGTTGCCGGTGGCCCCCGTCAGTTCCTCGACTTTCCCCAACATAATATTGGCGTACACTTTACGAAACTGGATAAAAGCATATCCTAAAGCCACAATGGCTACAAGGGAGAAAATGATCGACTGTACCATGAAGCCAAAGGTAAAGTTTGAGGGTGGAGTGGGCAAGAGGGTAGCGAAATTTCGCTAAAGCCCTTTAACATGACGGCAACTAAAATGTACAAACGACACCTCTATATTGGATCACCTAAAACATCCTAAAATGACCTTTCTTAAAATCTGTCGGCGAATAGGTCTTCTGCCGTTAGGTAGGGGCCTATTACCGGCAATAAATTGTCCTTTTCGGAAGAAGTTAGCAAAACTTAGCCTTCTTGCAACACTGATTTACTTGATGTCCTTAGGGTGCTTAGCGCAAAGAGTTCGATCGCTTGACGTTTACCTGGGGCCTGCCTTGATTTACGAAGTCCAGGTTAACCAATTCGAGCATGACGGAGTCGTCGCGATTGGCCTGCCAAGTGTGCAGGCTCCCACCCAGTATGGTACTCAATTACGGCAGCGAATAGGCCAGAACTGGTCGCTCGGAGCAGAGGTGAGGTATCAGGGGGACTATCGTTTTACTTATCGCGTCTTCGATCGAGACGATAATTCTGGCGGAATGTCTGGCCCGGTCGACAAAGTGATGACTGTTGGCGGTAGTGCTTGGTCGACCAGTTTACTGGTTAGTCATCACATTCCTTTAGGGAATAACTTCCGAGCGTTATTCACGGCGGGCTTGGGTACGGTGTTTAACTTTCGAAGACCCTCTACAGAATACGATTTTAACGGGAGGCTGCAGCGGACGGCAGACTTCATGAATGCAATGGGTAACGCCAGGCACCGCGTTACAGTACAAGCTACGGTTGCCTCTGAGTTTCGCTATAAGCGTTTTTTTGGGCGGATCGCCCTGACTCCGTCGCTGTCGCAATCCATCACAAAAGGATTTTCTTATGCAGGAGAGCCTCAGCCTTTTCTTAACCGACAAGGGGCTATTTTACTGACTCTGGGTTATGAGTTGATACGGTTTTAAGCATACAGAGAGACGCATTTAACCTTCCGCTAACTAAACCCACCTACGTAGTGCTGTACCTTAGCTCATGCAGACTCGCAGTGCCGCAGCGCCTGACCCTTGAGACTACTTTTTTCCCTACTTATTCTGCTGACCCTGGTTGGCTGTACTTCCGTTGCTCAACTGCTGGAGGAAGGCCGGTATGCAGAGGCCTATGCCCGTGCTGCTGAGCCCTGCACCCGCGCCCGCACCCAACAACGCCCGCTAAAGCCCAGGCAGTTATTGAAATTACAGGCAACTTATAGTGCCGTTCAGGAAGATGACCTCGAACGGGTAACGGCGCTGGAAGCGGCTAACTTACCCGCGACCTGGCCGGGACGCTACCATTTGTACACTGCGCTCTATGAACGCAGCCGCGAATACACTGACCTCGTGCCGCCAGAGAAGCGGCAAATACGGATTAAACTGCGGCCGAGCTACCTGGCCAAAAAACGCGAAGCAGCCCGGCTTGCTGCAGGCGTCTACTACCTGCACCAGGCAGCACCTCACCTCCCTGCCGCACGCAGAGGCAATAAGGATGCTGCCCGTGATGCTTTTTATGATATCGAAGCTGCGCTCGATTACCTCCCTGAAAGGGCGCCTACCCTGGCGCCGCTATTGGATACGCTCGCTGAAAACGGTACACTCCGGATTTGGCTATATCCGGTTGGGGACAACAGGTTTACCAACACGCTACAGCAGACTACCGGTCGGATGCGTACCGCTAATCGGGATTGGACGGAGATTACCCGCCAGCCATTTACTGGCCAGCAGGTCGATCTCGAGGCAGAGGTGTCCTGCCTTTCGTCATCCAGTTCCGGCTTACGGGTATCTACTTCTACGGAAATCTTCAGTAAGGAAGTATTGGACTGGATCGAGAAAAAGAAGAAAAAAGTGAAGGTGAACGACACCACCTGGGTGGAGAAGATTGTTGAGATTAAGCATTTCAAGACCATTCACGCAGAGGTCACAACCCACACGGAATCCCTCGAAGTTCGGGTTGACGGCAACCTGGTCGTTTATCTGCCGGAGGCAGAAACGCCGCTTTGGGAAAAACGTCTCTGGGCCAGCGAAGAATGGTCAGATACTTACACCACCTGTTCTGGTGATCGTCGGGCACTGCCGGCTTTTAGCTGTGTTGGCCCCAGTATTTTACATCGGCCCGGTGAGTGGGAATTGATCGACCGCGCAGTAGCTAAGTTGCCCTACGGTGCTCGTTCGGCATTGTTTCAACGTTATGCTCCTCCTCCGTTACGGAAGCAGAGGGCGTGGTGGAAAGGTCTGTCGATACGGTAGGTTGCCGCTTCGCTCCCGGATTACGGCTCGGCTGCACCTCGCCTCCATCCGGGGATAAGGGAGGTTAGATCCCTTCGGGATCAGGGGGAGAGTGGCTTGGTTTGTGGATAACGCCTACAACAATTGCAACCCTTGCAACCACAACCCTTGCAACCACTACAACACTTGCAACGCCTTCCTCGACTACGCCTCAATAACAAACACGTGTGCGGGCCAATTACCGGGTTCCAGCGCCACGTAGTTGGCGTGGCCGTTCCACCAGTATTGCGCTCCGGTGAGGACGTCACGTACTTTGAACCCTTCGTCGCCAAGGAGGTCCTGTGGAACCTGTACGTGGCCGCCTTGCTGGTTGTGTGGATCGAAGTTGACGATGGTCCACACAAAATTGGTGCGGGCTTCGTCCCACTTCACGTAACTCAACAGGTTGGGGTTGTCAGTCTGCGTAAAACGGATGTTATTGGTTTGTTGCAAAGCTGGGTTGAGCTTCCGTGCCCGATTGATCAGGGTGTAAGCATCCGTGATCTTATTGCGGTAAGACCAGTCGTAGTGTCGCACCATGTACTTCTCCGAGTCGTAGTACTCTTCTTTCCCGTTGGTATTGCCCCGATTTTCCATCAGCTCGTAGCTGGGGCCGTAGAGCCCGTAGGAGCTGGAGAGCGTTGCTGCGAGGATGAAGCGCTTGATGAACTGTGGTTGGTTGGCCCCCATCATTTCGTAGGCCAGAATGTCGGGGGTGTTCGGCCAGAAATTTGGCTGCATGCAATCTGCGAGGTCGCTGGTAGTGAGCTCCGTGAGGTACTCCTTCATTTCCTGCGGCGTAGTCCGCCAGGTGAAGTAGGTATAGCTTTGCTGATAGCCACGTTTAGCCAGTTCTTTCATAATGGCCGGGCGGGTGAAGGCTTCGGCCAGGAAGATGGTGTCAGGATACTTCTTGTGGGTTTCCTCAATGATGTATTCCCAGAAGCGATAGGGTTTTGTGTGGGGGTTGTCTACCCGAAAAATGGTCACCCCTGCTTTGCACCAGTGCAGGACTACGGAGAGTAGTTCTTTCCACAGTGCACGGTAGTCTTCGGTCTCAAAATTGATCGGAACGATGTCCTGGTATTTCTTGGGTGGGTTCTCTGCGTACATGATGGTACCATCCGGCCGCCAGATGAACCACTCGGGATGTGCTTCGATGTAAGGATGATCGGGAGCACACTGGAACGCGAGGTCGAGGGCTACGTCGATGTCGTATTCAGACTTGGCTTTCTTGATCAGGTTTTTGTAATCGCTGATGTCTCCAAGTTCGGGGAGGATGGCCTTGTGGCCGCCTTCGGCGGCACCGATGGCCCAGGGGCTGCCTGGTTCTCCCTCGGTCGCGGTAACGGCATTGTTACGCCCTTTGCGGTTGCGCCGCCCAACTGGGTGTACGGGAGGCATGTAGAGCACGTCAAAGCCAAGCTCCTCAATGCGCGGAAGTAAAGCCTCTACGTCTTTGAACGTACCGGGGCGGTTGACGTCCGGGCTGGCACTGCGGGGGAAGAGCTCGTACCAGCTGCTAAAGCGTTCGCGCAGGCGCCCCACTTTGGCTTCGAAAACGGGGGAGTGGGTTTCAAACTGACGTAAGGGGTACTGCTGGAGTAAATCTGCAAAACTGGCGCTCAGGACATAATCCACGGCAGCTTCTGTTTTTCCGCCGAGCTGCTTGATGGCTTCATTGACACTTTTTGCTGCGCCTTTTTTCAGGTCGTTAGCTACTTTAGTGAGGAAGTTAGCCCCGATCTTAAGCTCGACGTCCATGTCTTGCCCATCTGCCTGCTTTTTCTTAAAACCTTTATGCCAGGTCTTAAGGTGGTCAACCCAGCTGACAATCCGGTACTGATAAAGGCCTTGTTTGTCGACCGTAAAGGTACCTCCCCAGGCGTCATTACCGTACTCGTCAAGCTCCACGGATTCCCACTTGCGCGCTTTCGGCGCTTTGTATTCAACCACAGCCCGGAGGTAATCGTGCCCATCTCCAAAGATGGTCGCGGTCACGTTAACCGGCTCACCTACTACCCGCTGAATGGGGAAGCGGCCAGCATCGATTTGCGGCTTGATCTCGGAAATAATGGTACGATTCTGCATGGGGTAGCGGTTTGGAATTGCAATGTTAGCTAAAATTGCTGTAACGGTAGTAGCTGCGCGATGTTTGTCCCAAAGGCTTTACGTTGACTTAACCTGGGCGCGGACGCGGGGGCAGGGTAGGGGAAGAAGGGCAATGAGTTAAGCTAACCGTTTAACGAACTAACCGCCTAGCGCACTAATCACTCACCTCCGCCAAATACCCGAGTAACTGGTTAGCGCGGTGACTGATGGTGTGCTGTTCCAGAATACGTTTACGGGCCTCGGCTCCTACCCGGTTGCGATGGGCTTCATCCGTCCCGTACAGGGCGCTGAGTACACTTTCACGGTCCGTGACGCAGAAGACTTCCCGGCCAGGCTCGAGGAAGTAGTCCAGGCCATCCCATTGGTCGGTCAGTACGGGGACGCCGCAGGCAGCTGCGGCCAGTAGGCGTTTGGTCGGGGTGAATCCCATTTTTTTGCGGTCGGCGCGGTTCAGGACAAGGCTGCACCGCTGCCGGTTGTAAAAGTCAACCACGTTGGCTTGTGGCAGGTACTCCAGGTAGGTGACGTTAGAGGGCCAATTCTCGGCTATCTCATAGCCTCCACCCGCCAGCGAAAACCGGCGGTTGGGGGTAAACTGGGCAGGGCCGATCAGGGTCTTTTCCAGTAGTTCTGCCCGGTCAGCTTTATAGTTGCCGATAAAGCCAAGGTCATAGCTCTTGTCGGCATCCGTCCGGTAGAAAGTATAGGGGTCTACGCTCTCGTATAGCGGGCGGGCAAAAGGCAATTCGTTCTCCTCGGCCAGTCGTTCGAGGGTAGGTCCTCCGGTTGTGCTCAGAAATAGGTTGAAATTGCCAATGGTCCGACAGCTCAGGCAGTCTCCGGCAAGTTCTGCCGCCTGGAGGTTGCGGATGGTTTTGGCCAGGTCGGTATCGTAATAGACTTTGAGGCCGCGGGCTTCCGCGGCGATCCACATGGCGATCTCCTCGGCGTTATCAACGCCGCTGCCAAGCAGTACCACGTCTGCCGTCTGAATAGCAGGGGTATATTGATCGAGGAGGTCTTGGGTACTACCATAGGTCCACACCTCACAATAAGGAGAACGCAGCATATCCCGCACGGGCTGTTTTGGCCCAACGTAAATCTTCTCCAGAAAGGTAGTCCGGTGGCCATGCTGGGCCAGCTGATTGATCAGTCCACGATAGAGGTCTGCCGTCGGGTTCTCAAACGAAGAGAGTACCGAACGCCCGATGATGACTAAGTCTAATGGATCACTGCCAAATTTCACGGCGCCAAGATAGGCAATTAGTTAAGGAGTGGTTACTTACACGGTCAAGTTGTCTGGGTAATCGCATTAAAAGCTGACGCATAAAGCTCCTTGCGTCGCTACCAAGGGACGCATACTATGAGCAGCCACCACGAACGACCCATAAATGAGTCGTTTAGATATAGTATGCGTCCTCCTGAGACCACCTTTGGTGGGATTAAGGAGGCTCATCCTATGTCTCAAATGATCTTGGAAGCGTCATGTCACCCACACTGTGCTCCTCGCGACCTTCCCCGGCACCTGCGGCCGCGCCCATGACCGTCACCGCTGCATCAAAAATCAGGCATCTTGAGGTAAACTTGGGCAATCGCCCTTTCCCTCCCTTACCTTTGCGCCTCAAACATAAATACCCATGGCAACTCCTACTGCTGCTGACGGCCGCGCTCAGCTCCCTCCCGTAACGAATATCCAGATGGTTGACCTCAAGGCGCAGTATGCTGCGATGCAGGACGAAGTGGACACGGCAGTAATTGACGTTATCCGCAGCGGAGCCTTTATCAACGGACCCGCAGTAAAAGCCTTTCAGGCCGGACTGGAAAACTACCTTGGGGCAGATCATGTCATCCCCTGTGCCAACGGCACAGATGCCCTGCAAATCGCTCTGATGGCCCTGGGACTCGAGCCTGGTGATGAAGTCATCGTGCCCGCTTTTACCTATGTTGCTTCGGCGGAGGTCATTGCCCTGCTACGCCTCAGTCCGGTAATGGTGGATGTTGACCCCCGGACGTTCAACCTGCGGGCTGAAGATATTGAGCCTGCCATTACGGAACGGACCAAAGCTATTATTCCCGTCCACCTTTACGGACAGAGTTGCGACATGGAGCCGATCATCGCCCTCGCCAAAAAACACCAGCTGCACATTGTCGAAGACAACGCTCAGGCGATTGGTGCCAAATACACCTTTAGCTATGGCCGTGTAGCCAGCACGGGAACCCTCGGCGATATTGGCTGTACGAGCTTCTACCCCAGCAAAAACCTCGGGGCTTATGGTGATGGCGGTGCCATCAATACCAATTCCGATGCTTTAGCTGGAGCGCTACGCAAAGTTGCTAATCACGGTCAGAGCCGCCGGTATTACCACGATGTTGTTGGTTGTAACTCGCGCCTGGATTCTATCCAGGCCGCCATCCTGAACTGTAAGTTACCGCGCCTCGATGGTTACTCTGACCGCCGCCGCCAGGCAGCGGATTATTACGATACCCACCTCGCGGGAATCGACGGCCTGTTGACCCCGAAGCGCCAGGAGAACTCCACCCACGTTTTCCATCAGTATACCCTACGTATTGATGGCGGCCGCCGTGATGCACTCCAGGAACATCTTAAGGCTGCTGGTGTGCCGAGCATGATCTACTACCCCGTAGCACTCTACGACCAGGAAGCTTTTAAAGGGACCGCAGCTAACAACATCGACTTTCTGCCAAATACCGATTTGCTGACCAAGGAAGTGATCTCGTTGCCCATGCATTCCGAGATGTCAGAAGAAGTGCTGGCTTATATCGTAGCGACGGTACGTAGCTTCTGCGCGGCCTAAACGGCCAGATGGACATGCTTCGAAATCAGGCGTACCCGTAAGTACTTCAGGTGTTGGCCTTTAGACACAGGGCGACCGAAAAGTCTACTCTTTTTCAATGCTTCGAGTCGTCAAACGAGGTTTTTTCCGGCTACGCCAGGCCAAAACAACGCGTTGGGCAACCTCCGCTCTTACTTTGCTATAGCCTTGCCTCTAGACATTTTCTTTGCCCTTTTTGTGCGGAAATATTGGTACTTTGTGAGATTACCTCCATCGTGCCCCTCCCCCTACTTTTGCCTGACGGTGCGTTTTGTGTTACGCTATCGGATGCGTAAGCCTCGTTTTTCATCAGGTGCCGCAACCGCTCTTTTTCTTCGTTACGGGTTTTGGGGCGCACAGATACTTGCTGCATGAAGCACTTGCTACTACTATTTTTCCTTTGTCTCACCGGTTCGCTGTTACGGGCCCAAACGGATATTACCTTTTGCGTTGATATGACGAGTATTGCTGATCAACCCGACTTTGCGGCACAAGCGATTGCTTTTGATTTCAACGGGTTTAATTCAGGCTCGACTCCGCTTTCTGACCCGGATGGGGACAACATCTTTTGTGGCACCTTTAGCCTGGCTGCCGGTGAAGTGCGCTTCAACTTCTTTGCCGCCGCCGCGGGGGGAGCGGGAGGTCCCGAAAACCTCGATCCTTTACTCGGGCAGTCTTGTGTCAATCAGGTAGCTGGTATGGTGAAACGGACGTTTACCGTCACTGCGGGAGTGCCCGAATCCTTGTTTTTTGTCTGGGAAAGCTGTGACGGTACCTTGCCGGTAAGCCTGGCTAGCTTTACCGGGGAAACCCTCGATAAAGAAAATCGCTTTTACTGGGTGACGGCTAGCGAGGAGAACGTGGCATGGCATGTTTTGGAGCGAAGCAGTAATGCAGGAACCAATTGGGAAGAAGTGGCGCGCACGCAAGGTGCGATGCTGACGACCGAGGAGCTACGTTACACACTGGATGACGTTGCCCCGCCGGTAAGTGCCTACTACCGGCTGCGGAGTATAGATTTTGATGGCGCCGAAGGCATCAGCAACATCATCCGCCTCACCCGCGCCGGCGCAGCGGCGCTGTTGGCCTTCCCTAACCCCGCCAGTGATCGTATCGCCGTAGTACTCCAGGCCGACGAACCCGCATCCGCTCGCCTCCTGCTTGTCGCTACGGACGGACGCCTCGTACTTGCTCAGGACCAGGAACTGGTAGCCGGAACAAATCAACTGGACATCGATTTGTCCGCAGTGCCAGCGGGTGTCTATCTACTCCGCGTAGGAGCAGAATCCGTCAAGGTAGTTCGGCGGTAGGCGCCTCAACAGGCCAGCCACTAGCTGCCTGCCAGGGGGCTGCCAAATATCCCCACCGCTAACTCCGCCCAGATAACAAGAACAACGGCTAAAGCAAACAGGCTAAGCATGAGCTTATGCCGGGACTGCTTTAGCCGTTCTGCTATCACAGTGGTAACCAAAGCGGTACCCGTCAAAAGGAGCCCCATCACCAGAAAGTCTGCCGCATTCCAGTTAACCTCGTCCGTAAACTGCATCGCAATGAGCGGAACGAGTAAGAGCGCGCTCACGGCGGCGAGTATTCTCAGGAGGCGATTGCGCATGCTTTTTTTACTTTGAAAGTAAAAGTACTTCCGTTTTTATAAACCTGCAACTCCTGCCACATCCTGAATCCGCCATCCTCAACCGTAAATTGTACACCCCCCACTCCTACCTAACCGCCCCTTTCCCAAACCGCCGCCGGATCTTATCCATGGCCTGGAGCAATGCACTATCTTCCTGAGTATCCGTGAAGAGGTCAAGTTGGGTATGGCCCGCCGCAAGGCGGTCAAAGCGAACACCTACCAGGCGGATGCATTGCCTCCGGGAGAACAGGTCTGTAAACAACTGGTCAACTATTGGCAGGAGTTGCTGATCGTGCGCTGTGTACTTGATCCGTTTGCTTTTAGTGTAGGTGTTAAAGTCCGTGTAGCGAATTTTTACGGTGACTCCGGCGGTGAGTTTGCCGGATTGGCGTAAATCAAAACCGAGTCGTTTGGTCAGGTCACGGAGGCAGCGGTGGAGTACTTCGAGGTTAAGGGTATCCGTCTGGAAGGTATGCTCGGCGGAAAGTGATTTTTTCTCGGTGTACGGAACTACGGGGCGGTGATCGATACCGTTGGCCCGCCGGTGTAACTCCCGGCCGGGTTTACCGAACTCCCGCTCGAGGAGCGGGACAGGGACTTGGCTCAAAGTGCCTGTTTTACGAATGCCGAGTAAGCTGAGCTTGCGGGCCGTCTCCCGCCCGACGGAGGGAATCTTACGCACCGGTAGCGGGGCCAGAAAGGCCCGCTCTGCCCCCGCCGATACATAGCCGGAACCATTTGGCTTGGCCTCTCCGGCCCGCACCTTCGCCACCAGCTTATTGATCGCTAAGCCCGCTGAAAGCGGTAGGCCC
>CAZTTF010000088.1:0-13854 GCA_964616365.1 uncultured Lewinella sp.
CCCTCCACCGAATCTGGCCCTACCTGCTCACCCTTACTGCTATTCTCTTTTGTGCCCTCAGCGGCACAGACTGGTTCACCGGCCTGACTGTCATCTCCGGGGTGGCGTGTGTGTCCTTGATTGCCGTAGGCAAGCGGCTG
This sequence comes from uncultured Lewinella sp., assembly GCA_964616365.1. Classification (GTDB taxonomy): domain Bacteria; phylum Bacteroidota; class Bacteroidia; order Chitinophagales; family Saprospiraceae; genus Neolewinella. The sequence goes on from CAZTTF010000088.1 coordinate 141, forward strand.
GGCTACCTCGTCGGGCTGGTGAGCAGTGTGACTTATGCCTGGGTAGCCTGGCAAAACGGCCTCTTTGGGGAGGTAGGGCTAAACCTCCTGTTCTACATCCCGACGGGGATCATCGGTTATTTTATCTGGCAACGCAATGAGACGGAGGGCAGGGTCGTGATGCGGCGGCTGGAAGGCCGCCAACGGCGGTGGCTCATTGCCGGAACGCTGCTGGCAACGTGTCTGCTCGGCGTTTTACTGCAACTCATCCCCGGGCAAAACAGCCCCTTCGTTGATGCTGCAACAAATGTACTCAGCATCATTGCCACCTTACTCATGATGTGGCGCTTCGCAGAGCAGTGGTGGCTTTACATTGCCTTGAATATACTAACCGTAAGCCTGTGGGTATTGCGCTACCTTGCGGATGGATTTGCCGCTGATAGTATGATCGTCCTTTGGTTGATCTACCTCGTGAATAGTGTTTTTGGGTTCTTTGTTTGGAGGAAAGGGGCGCTGACGCAGGATGCCGTGGAAGGACGAAGAGCAAAGTGATAACTTAACGTCAGGTTTAGACAAGGCAATAATGTAAATTGCTCACGATCATGCTCTAATCCCCTGTGATCAACAAGTCCGTTGGTCTTTTAGGCGGTCATGACTGCCTAGCAGACTTAAAGACCAACAGACGAAATAAACCCAGCATCGTTGCTAAACCTCGCGTTAACTTAGTGCGGCCAACGGCCGCCCCTCGGACCGGAGGTCCTCGCCCAACCCGACAACAGCCGCAGGCTATGACAACCCCAACAACGGCCGCAGGCCGCACCACTGGCCTCACCCTCGGCAAATTCGCCCCTTTCCATAAAGGTCACCAATACCTAGTTGAAACCGCCCTGGCGGAGGTGGATAAGCTCTACGTGATGGTGTATCACTCGGACCTGACGCCCATTCCGCTGCAGGTGCGGGCTGGTTGGATCAAGACCTTGTATCCTTCGGTAGAAATTATCGAAGCATGGGATGGTCCGGAGGGATATGGGGATACCCCGGAGATCAAGAAAGAGCAGGAAGATTACATCCTTGAGAAGCTGGCTGGCCGCAAGATCACCCATTTCTACTCCTCGGAGTTTTATGGAGACCACGTCAGCAAAGCCCTCGGCGCCGTAGACCGGCGCGTCGATGAAGCCCGCTCCTCGGTCCCGATCTCGGGCACCCGCGTCCGCGCCCAACCATACGCCTTACGCGAATACGTTTCAGACGTCGTTTACCATGACCTGATTACCAAAGTCTGCTTCCTCGGGGCACCTTCTACGGGGAAAAGCACCCTGGCCAGCACCCTCGCAGCGCGCCACCAAACTGAGTATATGCCCGAATATGGAGCAACGTTTTGGCTGGAAAACCAGGTAGACCGCCGGATTACGCTGGCCCAGTTCGAAGAAATTGCCCCGGAGCACCTTCGGCGTGAAGACGCGAAAATCCAGCAAGCTAACCGCTACCTTTTTGCTGATACCTGCCCCATCACCACCTACGTATTCGCTAAAGACTACCACGGTAAAGCAGGGCCAGTGCTCAGCCGACTGGCAAATGAGGCAGAAAAACGCTACGATCTTTTCTTTCTCTGCGATACCGATATCCCCTATGCCGATACCTGGGACCGCTCCGGAGACCAAAAGCGGCACTGGTTTCAACAACAAATCATCGGAGACCTCGCGGAACGCCGAATTCCTTATTTCACCCTACGCGGTGATCTGGAGGCCCGAATCCAACAAGTGAATCGGGTGCTCGAACAGTATGTACCTTTCAGCAACGTGCTAGCACTGTAGCCCTAACTCCTAGTTCCTAGCCCCTAATACACCTCCCGGACAATCTCCTTGATCGTACTCGAATCCCCCATCGTGTAATAGTGTAGGCACGGTACGCCGCGCTCCTTGAGCTCTTTGCTTTGCTGAACGCACCACTCAATGCCCGCCTGCCGGCGGCCTTCAGCGTCTTTCGCTTCTGAGACGGCTTTGACCAGGTCGTCTGGCAAGTCAATATAGAACAAACGGGGAATGGAATTGAGCTGGTAGAGTTTGGTCAGCGGCTTTAGCCCGGGAACAATCGGGACACTAATACCCGCTGCCCGACAGGCATCGACAAAGTCAAAGTACTTCTGGTTATCGAAGAACATCTGGGTGACGATGTAATTGGCTCCGGCGTCAATCTTTGCCTTCAGGTAGCGCAGGTCGATCTCCATATTAGGTGCCTCGAAGTGCTTCTCCGGGTAGCCGGCTACGCCGATGCAGAAATTGGTTTTTGCCGAGTCGGCGTTATCCGTCAGGTCATCAAGGTATTTGCCGTTGTTCATGTCGGCAATCTGTTTGACGAGGTCACTGGCGTAGTGATGACCTTCGGGGGTGGGGATGAATTTTCCCTCAAACTTGCGGGCATCGCCCCGCAATGCCAGGACGTTCTGTACATCGAGAAAACCCAGGTCGATCAGCGCGTTTTCTGTTTCCTGACAGGTGAAACCGCCACACAGCATGTGGGGGACGGCATCCACGCCGTAGCGATGCATGATGGCTGCGCAAATACCCACTGTTCCGGGACGCTTGCGGATAGATGCTTTCTCGTAGTAGCCACTGGGGCGTCGCTTGTAAACGTACTCTTCACGGTGGTAAGTGACGTCAATAAACGGCGGCTTGAATTCCATTAGCGGATCGAGCGTGTCGAAGATAGCCTGCATGCTTCCGCCTTTAAGGGGGGGGAGTACTTCGAAGCTGATCAGAGTTTTGCCTTGGGCCTGTTTGAAATAGTCAGTTACGCGCATCTGTGGTTATCCTAAAGGGATGTTTATCCGTCAACTGTAAATCAGGGTATAGGCGTAGTGAGGGATGATTTCCGTCAGCAACACACTGTGATAGCCCGTTAGTGCTTTACAGTTTTCATTTTTTGGGGATAGCAAAGGTAGCATTTTGGGTGGTATTCCGCCGAGCCTCTGGCGGCTACATTCTGCTGTTCGTTTGCCTCATCTACTGGTTGCCGTTTGAATTTAGTACCTTTCGTTACCTGTTCTATTCCTATGCGCTCGCTTTACTTCTTCCTTTTTACTTTTTGCTGGATTATTCTGCAAACTGCTGCCGTGGCACAGTGTGATGTTGGCGCCGATGCCGGCCCCGATATTGAAGTGTGTATCGATGCAACAACCACTAATCTGAATGGCTCGGTTTCCGGATCTGGCGTGCTGGGCTTCAGTTGGTCGCCTACCTTCGGATTGTCTGATCCGAACAGCCTGACGCCCACCGTTTTTCTGGATGGGACTTCACGTACCTATACACTAACGAGCCAGGGATTTGATGACGTTAATAATCAAATTGTTAACGGAGATTTCTCCATGGGAGACACAGGCTTTGATTCTGACTACGACCTTGGCACCGGAGGGGCTTTCGGCTTGCTTTCTGCCGAAGGACAGTATGCCATTAGCAACAATGCCGCCAATACCCACACCAATTTTGCCGGTTGCTCAGACCACACCGGTGGCGGGAATATGATGGTTGTCAATGGTTCATCCATCGCCGGAGAGGAAATTTGGTGTCAAACAGTTACGGTAACTCCCGGTACGGACTATGCCTTTAGCGCCTGGGTTACCTCCGTGATCAGTTCTAACCCGGCACGCCTCCAGTTTTCTATCAATGGAATCCTGGTTGGCTCCACCTTCGTCGTGTCCTCGGCAACCTGTAGCTGGCAGGAGTTTAACGAGTTGTGGACGGCTAGCTCAAGTACTGCCGAAATATGCATTACGAACCAGAATACTGCAGGTAGCGGCAATGATTTTGCCCTTGACGACCTCTTCTTCGGCGAAGTATGCGAGGATACTGATGAAGTGAATATCTCGGTAATTGACATTACGGCTGATGCTCCACTGACCCTGGAGATCCCCTGTGATGGGATGCTGCAGATCGACGGCTCAAATTCTACGCAAGGCCCCAATATCTTTTACAACTGGTCAACTACGGATGGCAACATCGTTTCCGGTTTCGGTTCAACCGTGATCAATGTTAACCTCCCGGGAACCTATCGCTTGCAGGTGCTTTTTGATGACGGGGTGACCGCCTGTATAGATGAGACCATCATTACCGTTACTGACGACTTGCCAACTGCAGTGGCGGTAGCCAGTGCCCTGGGCGTTGTCTCCTGCAGTATGCCCACGGTGTCATTATCAGGAGCAGGTTCCTCCAGCGGGCCAGGATGGACCTACTTCTGGACTACACCCGACGGTAACATTGTCTCCGGCGCTAGTTCCCTGAACCCTGTCGTTGATGCAGGTGGTACCTATGAACTGGTGGTGTTTAACCCCACTTCTGGGTGTACGGCCATCGAAGAAGTCGTAGTACAGGAGGACCTGACTCCGCCAGGCGCGGGGATCGCGCCGCCACTGGGCATTCCCTGCGGAGCAAACGGGATTACCCTGGACGGAACGCCTTCGAGCACAGGCCCTACTATCTCCTATGCCTGGTCGACCACTGATGGAATGATCAACTCCGGAGCCAATGGCACTAACCCCTTCGTTGCCTCGGCAGGGACTTATCAATTGATCGTTACGGAGGCAAGTAATGGTTGTTCGGATACGGCCTCGGTCGTTGTGACCGAAGCACCTAACAGCCTTTTGGTGGCCATCGCTAGCCCGGATACAATTCGCTGTTTACCGACGCCGGTTACGCTGGATGCCAGTGGCTCTTCTACTGGCGCCGATGTAACGTATAGCTGGACCACCACCACCGGCAACATCATCTCCGGAACCACGGATGCCACTCCTGCTGTTGACCAGCCAGGGACGTACCTGCTTACCATCGAAGATACAGGCTCGGGATGTACGCGCACGGATTCCGTCAGGGTGGTTGAGGACCTGAGCCCACCAGCCCTTAGTTTTAATTTGCCAGACACAATTACCTGTAGCCGGGATACCGCTTTGCTGCTGGCTTTCTCAACGGCGGCGGCTACCTACAGCTGGACGACAAACACCGGCTCAATCCTTTCGGGGCAAAACACCGATAGTCTTATCGTTGCTACGGCAGGCGACTATTTTTTAACCGTTGAAGATCAGACTACCGGCTGCACCAGCACCGATACCATTGCCGTAGCGGAGCAACTGGCCCCTCCGCTGGCTGATGCCGGAGCTCCTTTTACCATTACTTGTGGAACCGGTGCAGCCATGCTGGATGGAAGTAATTCCAGCAGCGGTCCTGGGTTTGCTTATCAGTGGACAACGACCTCAGGGACCATCGTGATGGGGGCGCAGACGCAGGTGCCAAGTGTTGATGCAGCGGGAGTCTACTACCTGGAAGTTACCAATACGGCTACGGGCTGTACGGCCATTGATTCAGTAGTAGTAGCCAGCAATGATCAGGCACCGAATGTCGCCCTTGACGTAAATGGCGATCTGGATTGTAACATCACGGTACTGGAAATTGACGGATCGGCATCGGATAGTGGTGGGGATATTATCTTTAATTGGACGACCACTGACGGTAACTTCAGTGGAGGAATGTCAACGCTCCGCCCGGAAGTAGATGCCGGAGGAACCTACACTTTGACGGTCACGGATACCGTGACGAATTGCCAGACGATCCAATCGGTAACCATTGCCCAGGATACGGTGCATCCCGTGGTGGCAGTTGGCCCAACCTTCCGCCTTGATTGCCGCCAACCCATCGATACGCTCTCTAGCTTGGGGTCCGCTACGGGGGTAAATTTTAGCTATGCCTGGTCTACGCCGGATGGAAACATCCTCAGCGGGGCCTCCGGCCCCGCACCCGCCATTGACGCCGCAGGAACCTATGTTCTGGAAATTGTCAATACGATGAATGGCTGCCGGACTACCGACTCCGTCTCGATCACCGAATCCTTCGCTCTGCCAACCGTTGCGGTTGGCCCCGACCAAACCCTGAACTGCCGCGATACACTGCTGACCCTTGGCGAAAACGCCGCTGACCCAGCCTTCGTCTTCGCCTGGTCAACAACCAATGGGCAAATTCTGACGGGAGAGGATACTAACGAGATTACCGTTAGGAACGCCGGGGACTACCGCCTGCAAATAACCGATACCGATAATGGGTGCGTCAATCAGGATAGTGTGACCATCCTGCAGGACCAAACTTTACCTACGCTAACCGTTGCCCTTCCGGCTACCCTTAATTGCGGATTACCTCTCTTTGACCTCGATGCTACGGGCTCTTCAATCGGGACGGACTTTTTGATAGATTGGTCCACAACAAATGGGAATGTGCTTGCGGGAGCAAATGGGCTTACGCCGACCATCGACACTCCCGGAGCGTACACCCTGCTGATTCGCGATGTCTCCAATTTCTGCCGAGACTCGGTTACCGTTACGGTTGCCGGTGATTTTGTTCTCCCGGTCGTAGAAGCGGGGGATACGCTTAGAATCAACTGCCGTAACCCGGAAATCAACCTTAGTAGTGCAGGGTCAGATACCGGAGGAAACCTTTCCTTGATCTGGAGTACGACTACAGGGAATTTCGTAGGGGACCCGACTACGGCCAATCCGCTGGTGGATGCTCCTGGCAGCTACCTGCTTACCCTGATAAATGAGGACAATAACTGCACGGCTTCTGACTCGGTTGTTGTTGACGGGGACTTCATGCTGCCAATCATTAATGGGGGTCCGAATGTCACCCTGACCTGTGCGGAGCCTGAGCTAGCCCTGGGGTTAGACCCGGTCCGGCCTGGCTATCAGTATTTTTGGACGACCTTTTCCGGCAATATAACCGGGGGAGGAAATACCCCTCAGGCTACCGTTGATCGGCCGGGACTTTACACCTTGCGGGTGGTCAATCAGGGGAATGGGTGTAGAAATGCGGACAACGTTACCGTTGGCATTGATACGATTGCCCCGATGATCAGTATTCCTACCCCCGGCGTGCTTAACTGCCGGGATACTGAAGTGGCACTTGAGGGGCAGGCCCCTGCGGGCCTGCAATACCGCTGGACGACGGTGGGCGGCGCCTTCGCCACCGCAACCGACCAGGTGGCGACGGTCGCCGTCGCTCCGGGAGACTATCAGCTGGAAGTGACTGATCCGGACAATGGCTGCCGAAGTGCAGCCACGGTGAGCATTACCCAAAACATTGCCCCGCCCGTCTTCTCCATTGCACCTGCGGCCGCGCTCACTTGTCTGACCACCGAACAGACTTTACAAGCCACTAATCTGGGGCCTGACTTTCTGTATGCATGGTCAAGTTCTGATGGAAATATTCTGGTAGGTGCTGATGGGCCCAGCCCGGAAGTGGATAGCGCGGGAACTTATGTCCTCACGATCATGGATACGCGCAATTTCTGTACTGCGATGGATAGTTTGCGGGTCATCAGGGATGTCGATTTCCCCAGCCTGTCAGTCGCATCACCAGCAACCTTAACCTGCACCGTAACAACTGTCGACCTGGTGGCTACCACCAACCTCTCTTCGTCGGTTGCTGAAGTATCCTGGACAAGCCCCGACGGTAACCTGATCAGTGGAGCAGCTAGCCTGATGGCCGTGGCGGACGCTCCCGGAAGTTACCAGCTGATGGTCGGTAATCCTGATAACGGTTGTGTGTCTACGGCGACTGTAGAGGTGGAGGAAAACGTGGTGGTCCCCACCATCGACCTTGCGGAAATGGTTGACCTCGGATGTACCGAGGCTGATTTCTCGTTGAATGCTGCTGCCGTAGGCAATGGCCCATTGGCTTACCAATGGTCGACCTCCGATGGCCGGATTGTGGCGGGGGTAGGGTCACTTGCTCCGATCATTAATGGTATCGGTACCTACACCCTGCGGGTTACGGATACTGAAAATGGATGTGTGGACTCCGCTGCTGTTTTTGCCGACCAGAATTTACTATTGGACTTTGCGTTTACGCAGCGCCCCCCTAATTGTGAGTTCCTGGAGGGGACGTTGTTTTTCGGAGATATAGATGGCGGTACGCAGCCCTTTAGCTACAGTATTGACGGAGGAGCTTCCTTTCAGAATGATCCCGTCTTTCAGGGACTGGCTCCCGATAACTACGTGATGGTTGTTCGGGACGGTAACGGCTGTGAGGTAGAGCGGGGAACAACTATCGTTCCCGCGCCGGAATTTGAACTCGCCGTGTCGGAAAATGCCCTGATTGATTTTGGTGATTTCTATCAGATTGATGCCCGAATCAATTTTCCCCTTGATCAGGTGGATACGATCATCTGGACACCAACGATCGGACTGGATTGCACCAATTGCCTGAATCCACGAGCAATGCCCCCCGAAACACAGTCTTACCGCCTGCGGGTGGAGACCTTAGACGGCTGCTCGGCTGAGGGCTTTTTGACCATCATTGTAAACGAGGAGAACCCCGTTTACTTCCCGACTGCCTTTTCGCCCAACGGCGATGGCGTTAATGACTTCTTTATCCCCTTCGCAAGTCTTACCCGGGTAGCGCGGATTACCTCGATGCAAATATTTGATCGTTGGGGAGAATCCGTTTTCTTTAATGAAGACTTCGCTCCTAATGACGAGCAGGAAGGGTGGGACGGTACCCTCGATGGCCGCCCGCTTAATCCCCAAGTGTTGGTCTACGCCGTAGAGGTGGAATTCCTGAATGGAGAGACACGCTTGTTTAAGGGCGATTTCGCATTAATGCGGTAGCTATCCATGTGTGGGTCATGCGGCAATACACATAAGAAGGCTTTACTCGTGCTACGGGTGCAACTACCAGGTAGATTCGGATCGTTAAGCAAACAGCCGGAATGCCAGGGTGGCAAGCCGGATATTTAATCCGCTATGCCATGAGTAAAGAGAATGAAAAAACCTGGGATGAATTGGCTCGAAACGGCGTGCTTTGCTCGCAGCCGAAGCTACACATGACCCCCGAGGAAGCTAAGGAGTACCTGAACCGCAATGGGTTTTATGAAGCCTCCTTGACGGGGAAAAAGGTCCTGTGCCTGGCCTCCGGAGGAGGACAGCAGAGCATTGCTTTTACCCTTTTAGGAGCAGAAGTGACCGTTGTTGATTTTAGCCGCGAACAGTTGGAGAAAGACCGTTTGGTAGCGCTCGAGTACGGACGGGAGATAAACATTATTAAAGCAGATATGCGAGACTTGTCCTTTTGCGAAGACGCCTTCTTCGACCTGGTCTATCAGCCTTATTCGGTCAATTACATTCCGGAAACCGGACAGCTTTTCGATGAAGTCTGCCGGGTGCTGAAGCCCGGCGGTAAGTACGATTTGATGTTCCATAACCCCTACGTACACGGCACCTGGAAGGATGGCTGTTGGAGTAAGGCATGGGAAGTAACTGAGCTTTGGCGCGGCAAAGGTTATCCGGTCTGGCAGCCCTACAAAGATGGCCACGCAATTGAGACGCTTGACGGTAACTGGAACTTCGAAAACCCCGAAGCGGAAGCTGTGGCGATCAAAAGCCCGCAAGAATACCGCCATACCATGTCTACGGTACTTAACGGCTTGCTGAGCCGAGGTTTCCGCATCGTCAGTTATCAGGAAGAAGTAGGGGGCGACTTCTCAGCACCTCCTGGTAGCTGGGAGCATTATAATGCCTGTCTGCCACCATGGATTTATTTATTGAGCCAGAAAGATGGCTAAGGTGATGTTTCAGAACTTCTGAAAATTAAAAAGACTCCCGCCTTCCGGCGGGAGTCTAAGGATTAACTGTAAACCAGCTCAGGTCGGTTTCAGTCGTTCGTTTACATGTTGGCGATGATCTCGTCACCGAACTCGCTACACTTAAGGAGGGTAGCATTGTCCATCAGACGCTCAAAGTCGTAAGTAACACGCTTGTTAGAGATGGCACCTTCAATGCCTTTGATGATCAGGTCGGCAGCCTCTGTCCAACCCATGTAGCGGAACATCATTTCTCCGGAGAGGATGACAGAGCTAGGGTTGACTTTGTCCTGGCCAGCATACTTTGGTGCAGTACCGTGGGTGGCCTCGAAGATGGATACACCAGTGTTGTAGTTGATGTTGGCACCAGGAGCGATTCCGATACCTCCTACCTGTGCGGCAAGGGCATCAGAGATGTAGTCTCCGTTAAGGTTCAGGGTAGCAATTACGCCGTACTCTTTTGGACGAAGGATGATCTGCTGCAACATGGCGTCAGCAATGACATCCTTGATGGTGATGGTACGATCGCCAACTTTGATGGTGTGCCATGGGCCACCGTCCAGCTCTTCGCCGCCAAAGTCTTGGGCTGCGGTTTCGTAACCCCAGTCACGGAAGGCACCTTCCGTAAACTTCATGATGTTGCCTTTGTGGACGAGGGTAACGCTGTCTTTGTTGTTGTCGATCGCGTACTGGATCGCTGCTTTCACGAGGCGGTTAGTACCCTCCTGAGATACAGGCTTGATGCCAATACCTGCGGTGTCGGGGAAGCGTACTTTCGCGTAGCGGTCAGGGTAGGTTTCCTTGAGCCACTGCAGGAAGGCCGCATTCTCATCGGTGCCTTCGGCAAACTCGATGCCGGCGTAAATGTCTTCGGTATTTTCCCGGAAGATGATCATGTCAACGTCTTGCGGGTTCTTTACCGGACTGGGTACTCCCTGGAAGTACTGCACGGGGCGTACACACGCGTAGAGGTCCAGTTTCTGGCGCAGGGCCACGTTCAGGGAACGGATACCGCCACCTACCGGGGTGGTGAGGGGGCCTTTGATGGACACGAGGTACTCATCGATAGCGTCCAGGGTTGCCTGTGGCAACCACTCGCCGGTCTGGTCCATGGCCTTCTGTCCGGCAAGTACTTCTTTCCATACGATGGACTTCTCGCCATTGTACGCTTTTTCCACGGCGGCCTCGAGCACACGGCTGGCGGAAGCCCAGATGTCAGGGCCAATGCCATCTCCTTCAATGAAAGGAATGATCGGGTCGTTAGGGACGTTGAGTTTGCCGCCGGAGAGAGTGATTTTAGTTCCGCTCATGGAAGTAGTATGTCTTTAAAGTTTAGTGATAAGGTTGGCCACGCACTGCGCGGGCGGCAAAAATAGGCAATTTTAACGGCCTATTTAGCCTATGATTGTCATAGGAATGGTAGTTTACCCGCGCCCGGCTGTATTGGACGTGAATTCCGGGTGATTGTACCGCATCGGAGCCGAATTTACCGGTTGTCTTGCCGCCTTTTCGAACGGTTGTCTGAACTTCGCGGCAGCTGCCCATATTTCGTTCCCGGTCTTTCGCATTCCGGGAGGTTAAATTACCTTAGCCGCGTTCCATAATTATCGAGATAACTCGTATCAGTGCCTGATTCCATCGCAAAATTCAACATTGTCAACATTGCCGCCTGGTTGCTGTCCATCGGCCTTTTGCTGGCGTTGATCATTGTCGGAAAGTCTTATCTCGTACCCATTTTCATGGCCTTGGTCATTTGGTACCTCGTGAATGCTTTGAGCCAGTTGTTCCAGCAGGTGCCCTTTGTAGGGAAATACCTCCCGGATTTCGTAACCCTGATCATGTCGCTTTTCGTAATCGGCTATTCACTCTATCAGGTAGGTGACATTCTCGTGGGAACCATACAGGGCTTTGTTGAAGACAGCCAACGTTACCTGCCGAAGATCGAAGCCCAGATCGCGAAGGTGGTGGCAGTCTTCCGGCCCGAAGGGCCGCCCTATAAGCTGGATACAGATGCCCTTTACGATCAGGTGCTACTCAACTGGACTGAGTTGCTTGCCAGCTTCGGAAATTTCGCTAAAGGACTCTTTCTGGTGCTGCTCTACGTGCTTTTCTTTATCATCGAACAGCATGCCTTTGGCGGAAAGATGGAGGCACTCGGGCTTGGGCTCGATCAGCCCAACCGCCTCTCCACGGTGCTACGGGAAGTAAACACCGCCATGCGGACCTACCTGGGCGTAAAAACCCTGACCAGCCTCCTGACGGCCATGTTCAGTTGGATCGTTTTCGCTGCTATCGGGCTTGATTTTGCGCTTTTCTGGGCTTTCCTGATCTTCCTCTTTAACTATGTGCCTTCCATTGGCTCTATCACCGCAACGGGCCTGCCGGCCTTGTTGGCACTGGTACAATTCGAAAGCCTCTCTCCCTTTTTAATCGTAGCACTCGGTGTTTCCGCGATTCAGGTGCTGATCGGTAACATCCTTGAGCCCCGCCTGATGGGAGATAACCTGAATATCAGCCCACTTGTAGTCGTCCTTTCCCTGATTTTATGGTCTATTCTCTGGGGAGTAGTTGGTATGCTGCTTAGTGTGCCCATCACCGTGGCGATCATCATCATTTGTGCCCAGTTTCCCTCTACCCGCAAAGTGGCCATCTTGCTGAGTAAGGACGGAAAAGTATAGCCGGCAGAAAAGGCATGACCGTCGAATTTTCGGGCGCGTACGCAGGTGCAGGGTGAGGCCATGAGCGAGCGAGGGTGGTTCCTTACACCTATTTTCGGACCTTTACGGCAAATAACCCTCCCATCGAAGCTTATATCGACCTCCTCCGGCAATTGATTCGTACCCCTTCGCTTTCGCGCGAGGAAGACGCAACGGCTACCCTGATCTTCGAATTCCTGGCGGCGCGAGGGCTTTCTCCCCAACGCCACCTCAATAATGTCTGGCTGCGTTCCCGCAACTGGCAGGAAGGACGACCCGTCATCCTGCTCAATAGCCATCATGACACGGTTAAGCCTGCCGCGGGCTACACCCGCGACCCTCATGAACCTACGATTGAGGACGGAAAGCTTTTCGGTCTTGGTAGTAACGATGCCGGCGGAGCACTTGTAGCCCTGATGTACGCCTTCGTTACCCTGGAGCAGGAACCCGATCTTGGGTGCAACCTCATTCTGGCCGCGACGGCGGAAGAAGAAATCTCCGGTCCTAACGGAATCGCGGCGCTTCTGCCTATGCTTGGTCCCATTGACGCAGGCATTGTCGGTGAACCAACTCTGTTAGACCTGGCCGTCGCGGAGCGCGGCCTCGTAGTTATTGATGGCCTGGCCGAAGGTGTTTCCGGACATGCTGCCAGGAAGGAAGGCGTCAATGCCCTCTACCGGGCACTCGACGATATTGCGGCGATCAGAAGCCACGTCTTTAGCCGCGAGAGCGCACAGCTTGGTCCGACTTCTGCTAATGTCACCGTGCTTAACTCAGGCACCCAGCACAACGTAGTTCCGGATCGGGCTACTTTCCTGATTGACCTCCGTGTAAACGAAGCATACCGCAACGAAGAGGCGGTGGCAGAACTGCAGGCAATTTGCCAGTACGCAAAGCTTACTCCCCGGAGCCTGCGGCTCCAATCGAGTGGGATCGCGGAGGATCACCCCCTGCTCCGCGCCGGGCGAGACGCCCGGCCTGCTGCAGTAACCTACGGATCTCCAACCCTTAGTGATCAGGCTCTGATGTCATTTCCCACCCTGAAACTGGGCCCCGGCGACAGTGCCCGGAGCCATACCGCAGACGAGTTCATCTTCCTGGAAGAGCTCAAAGCAGGTATGACACTCTACGTAGCTATTCTGCGCGGGGCATACCAAAGTACGCTAAGGTAATTTTTTTGCAACTTCAGGCAGCGAACAGATAAGGAGCGCCGTTATCAGAGTAGTTTTGATGATGAAAGATTCTACAGCCTCACTTTATTCTCACTAGTAGTTTTTGTTTTCAGGCTGTTTACAAAACGGGGAAACCGGACCAGCTGGTCCGGTTTCCCCGTTCTTTTTTTGCGATATTTTGTGCCGCACATCAAATAGGAACTCACTCGATTTTACCGAGACCAGCGCAAATTAATTCTACCTGATTGTTTT
>CAZTTF010000089.1:0-14871 GCA_964616365.1 uncultured Lewinella sp.
GTGGAGGCAATCCTTGGTAATACAGCAGCAGGGCCACTGCAGGCAAGGCACCGAGCCAGAGCAGCAGATAAATATCCACCCAGGCACCACCTAAATCGTAGCGGCGGGTGATGAACTCCAGGAATTGCAGTACACCAAAGCCAACTGCGAGGTAGGTACCAAGAAGCTGAGGAACTTTACGGTCCCAAACTTTTGAAAAAAGCGAAGTCGTTGCCATAGGGTATCTGAAGCTTAAAGGATAAACGCAAAAATCGAGTGCCGGTTGCCGGCACCGGGTAAATGGATTATTCCTCCACCACTACCCGGAACCCGAGTTCGCGGTTCATGCGGTCACCCGCTCCCATTTTATCGACGTAGTCGTAGGCGCCGTAGCCGTAGGAGCCCTTTTCAGATAGCTCAGCTACATTACCCCCAAGGTCATATATGCTGGCCTTACCAACCTTCGTGGCCTTGAACTTACCCCCAGCCATGAAGAGGGAGGTTGTTGCTTCGTCCATCTTCCGGCGGAAGGCCGGCACTTCGGTCGGCGTGATGGCATAACCAGCCCAGTAATTCAGGGTGTTCTCCCCTGCTCCAACTGCGGTAGCCTTTTTGTGCAGTGCTTTGGCCTCAGCAGCGGAGGGCAAGCGGGCGGTTTTGCCTAGTTTTTTCGAGAGCCATTCGAGGTAAAAGCCTGCCTGTGCCCGGGTTACCCGGGCAGGATGGTTACTCTCGGTGGGAGCAAAACGATGCTCCCGGTCAAAAGCACCATACTGCGCGTTGGTCACCTCAAACCGGCCAATACTGATGCTGTCTTTATGCGCTACAACCACCTCTGGCACCAGCGTCCGCGCCTGCATCACACCATAGTTTCCGTTTGTTCTGGCCAGCGTATCCTTTGCCAGCAAGCCCGCCAGAGGAGAATCTTTTTTGAAGGTGGCATTTTTCTTGTCTTCCTTACCGAAAAGGTAGGTATCAATCCAGGCTAGCTCCTCCTCCATCTTACGGGTCTGGTGCGTGATTTTCCCTAAGCCGTGCGGCTGTCCGGGGAACCATAAAAAGCGAACGGGAGCTTTACCTACCTGCTGCAAAGCACGGTAATATTCCCAACCCTGATCACGGGGGACAGCACGGTCTTCACTACCGTGGAAAATAATCGTTGGAGTAGTTACTTTTTCCAGCTCAAACAAGGGTGACTTCGTGATATAGGTCTCGTTGTACGTTTTCCCGTCTACATCATCCCATGGTGCTCCGCCAAAGTAGCTTTGATCAAAAGACACGCCGAAGCCACAAGTCCCGTAATCACTCGTCCAGTTGACGTCTCCGGCACCCGGACAAGCCACCTTAAACATCTCTGGATACCGCACGGTAAGCATCGTAGTCAGGATGGCACCGTTACTCCACCCCATGGTACCCACGCTGTCTTTGTGCACCATTCCTTTATCGATCAACTCGTTAACCCCGTTCATAATGTCTTCCATCTCAGGGTCGTAGTAGTTCTTCTTGATGCTTTCGACCCACTCAAGTCCGTGGTTCGAGCTGCCGTGGTAATTCGGCTTGAGCACGAAGCTGCCCCGCTGGGCCAGCAGCTGCGGGTAAGTACTCCACCGCTCACTCCAACGATCGAGGTCTACGCCCGAAGGCCCACCGTGAATGCTGAGCATGAGCGGGTAAGCACGGCCTTCCTCGTAATCCTCCGGGTAGTACAAAAGTCCGGTAACCATCTCTCCGTTCCAGCCTTTCCATTCCACTACTTCGCTCCGCGTGATCTTCTTTTTGCGCAGCCCTTTATTGAGCTGAACAACTTCCTGCGGATTGCTAATGCTCCCGCCTTTGCGCTCGGCAAGGAAGTATTTAGGCAGTTTGTTAGTCGTGCTGTGGTTCAACACTACCCGGTCACCAGCCTTACTGACGCTGACCAGGCTTACGTGATCTTTCATGTCCTGGAGGTCGATCTCCGTTTTCTCCCAACCAGCGTTGGTTTTGGTGTAGAGCGCTTCCCGTCGGGTTGCCCGGTTGGCCAGGCTGACCCAAACGTCATCACCAATTACCCGGAAGCCACCACCGACGCCAAGTTCCCACTGCAAGTCTACCTTTTGCTGGTTCTTGGTCACAACATCCAGGTAGTATAGCTCTCCGATACCAGCACCATCCCAGATTGGATCGCTGCTAAGCTGGGCGACGAAGTACAAACCCTTACTGTCTTCAGTGAACGAAAAGCCTCCCGGCGTTTGCAGTCCTACCGCGATCTGTACCTTTTCCTGGTTTTGCAAGTTCATTAAGTAAGTGGGCGACTTTGGCTGCGCATCAGCTCCCTGGTGCGGGCTACCGGTAAGGGTGTACACGAGATATTGGCCATTCGGAGAGACCGTGTAGCCACTCACGGGACGGTCGTCCCAGGTCAGGCGTTTGATCTTTTTGTCCTTGATGCCAAAACTGTACAGGCGGTTACGTCGCCAACCGATCGTGTCTTCAACCACGATCACGTTGTCTTTCTTTTTTTCCAGTTCCTGCTTCCGCAGGTCTTTTCCATCGTAGCTACGGAAAACCAGCGTGCTGTCATTTAACCAGTCAGGGCTGCTGATTCCGTTCTTAAACTCGTGCACTTTTTCGGCTTCGCCTCCGTAGATACTGAGACGCCAGAGTTTGTTTCCCTTATCACGGGAGCTCAGGAAGTAGATGTACTCGCCGTCCCGGCTAAAACGTGCCGAATAATCACTATCATCAGTACGGGTCAGGCGCGTTGTCATGAAGACATCCTTCTTCTTAACGTCTAGACGTGTGAGGTATAAGTCACTGACAAAGCGGTCTTTCTTTTTAACTGCACGCCGCTTACTCCAAAGTAACATTTTGCCATCTGGACTAAAACTTACGGAGGACATTCCTTCCTGGTTGAGGATATCGCGGACGGTCCAGTCGCTCTGGGCGCGGACGCCGGTGCAAAGGACCAGCAGCAAGAAGCAAAGAAAGCTGAAAGGCTTAATCATAATAGTAAGAAATTGGGTTCTGCCGCCAAGATAACTTTCGCAGCGCTACCAACCACCTATTCATCAGGGCAATCGCTCTAAAAGCTGACGCACAGTATGAGCCCTTGAAAAACGCTCCTTGCGTCGCTACCAAGGGACGCATACTATGAGCAGCCACCGCGAACAACACGCAAACGAGTCGTTTGGACATAGCATGCGCCCTCCTGAGGCCACTGCTGGTGGAATTAAGGAGGCTCATCCTATGTCTCTTACCCTACAAATCAGGCGGCTTCGTTACGTGTTCCTTGTGGGAGCCAATTAATACATGCGGAACAGGCATCCATTAAGGGTATTAATAGCGGGAGGTTTAGCGACGATGCTTGGTTTACTTCGTCTGTTGATCTTTTAGTCCGTTAGAAGGGCATGACTGCCGAACAGTCTAAAAGACCAACAGACTTGACCATCACGGGAGATCAGAGCATGATAGTCAGCAACTTGCATAATTGCCGTGTCCAAACCTGACGTGATTTATACGCCAACTAACGAACCACAAATCAGCCTACCTGCCTTAAACTGACGAGGTCACTATAAAAAGCGACCCCGTCCACCAGAAGTGCACGGGATCGCCTGAATACAGAGATGACTAAACTAAAAAGATATTCTTACTAACCATTACCACCTCGGTGACGGGCCACTGCCAATTTAGCTGAGGGGGCAATTACCACCGTTTTGACCCTTGGTGCGGGAACAGCTCTGCGGTTGATGCCTGGCGTAGTAACGGTTGTTCTACGCAAGCGAACCGGGGCCGAACGACGGGTCGCCGCTGGACGTGTACGAATGGTAGTCGTACGAACGCGGGTCGCCCGGTTAGTGTTACCACGGTTAGGGCGGGCACTTGTGCGTACTCTAACCGTTCGGCTGGAAGCACGGTTACGGGTAGTACTCCGACGCTGATTAGCACGATTGCGGTTACGGTTGCCCTGGTTGGAGCGTGCATTGTTTCCGCCACGCGGTGGGCAGTAATTAGGGTTGGTTTGCGTACCACCATCATTGTTGGTGGTCGTTGTCGTTGTCGTTGTTGTTGAACCACCGGTCGTTCCACCGGGCCGCTGTGCGTTTGCTGATAAGGATAATAGCAGCATAAAGGCAACAAATAATACGGGGAGGAAAAGAGACTTTTTCATAGCGGGGTTGCTTTGATTATGACTGCAAGTACGGGCGACCGACAAGCATCAATCAAGTTTCTGGCAGCGTTTAACCCCGTTTTGACTTTTGATCAAAACCAGTGGGAATTTCTTAACAAACCGAGCTTCCAGCACCCAGCAACACGATACAAACTACTGGTTGTCAACGTAAAATGACTCTTAACAAATATCACCTCCGGTCTTACTGTTCTATCTAAACGTCGGTGAATACGCCTTATTACCGCATACTTCCATGCTGAGGGATAAGTACAGTAAAGGTTTTCGGGAGAAAATGGATGCCCCAAAAGCGCACCCAGAATAAATTCCAGGCACGCCAAAATGAGACATAATCGACTAGTCTTAAATGGCAAGCGCGAGCTTACCACCGTCTTTACATTCTAATGAAGATTCCTCACCAGTCAGGTAAGCATCTACCGCCCTTGCGCATTCCCGTCCTTCAGAAATGGCCCATACTACCAGGCTCTGGCCACGCCGCATATCGCCTGCAGCAAAAACACCGGGGATACTAGTCTGATAATTGTGCTCGGGGCTTGCAGCCACATTCTTGCGGGCATCAAAGCCAACTCCGAGTTGTTCGAGCATCCCTTTATGTTGAGGGTTAGTGAATCCGGCGGCAATAAGAAGTAAGTCGCAAGGAATCTCCTGCTCCGTGCCTTCGACCTTGACGAAAGTGTTTCTTCCGGTATGGTCTTTACCCCATCTGATCTCCACCGTTTTAATGGCCCGCAGATTTCCCTGTTCGTCGCCAAGAAAAGCCTCCGTGAGAATAGCGAACTTACGCTCACAGCCTTCCTCATGGCTGGTGGAAGTTCTCAGAATCATCGGCCAATTAGGCCAGGAATAGGCATCCCGTTCTACCGGTGGCATTGGCATTATCTCAATCTGGGTCACGGAAGCAGCTCCGTGTCGGTTGCTCGTTCCCACACAATCCGCACCGGTATCTCCCCCTCCGATGACGACTACGTTTTTTCCTTTAGCGTGCAGCTCAACCTGCCCCGTTAGATCATCGCCAGCAACACGCTTGTTGTTTTGCTCTAAAAAGGTCATGGCAAAGTGGATGCCGTTAAGCTCCCGGCCGGGGGCCGGGATATCTCGTGGAATCGTCGAACCACCAGCAAGCACTACTGCATCGTTATCCCGAACCAAATCCTTGGCGTCTACATTAACGCCAACGTTAGCTTCTACCTTAAACGTGATACCCTCCGCGCGCATAAGCTCTACCCTGCGGTCAATTACGTGTTTCTCCAGCTTGAAATCCGGGATGCCATAGCGCAACAGACCACCAACTCTGGTGTTGCGCTCATACACCGTGACGTAGTGCCCTGCTTTATTGAGCTGCGCTGCGGCAGCTAAACCGGCCGGGCCAGAGCCTACAATAGCTACCGACTTTCCCGTGCGGCTGCTCGGTGGGTTGGGCCGGGCGTAGCCCCGGCTGAAGGCCTCTTCGGCAATACTTTTTTCAATATGCTCAATGGCTACCGCAGGCTGGTTGATCCCAAGCACACATGCCGCTTCACATGGCGCCGGACATATCCGCCCGGTAAACTCGGGAAAGTTGTTGGTCTCACTCAGAATACTCCAGGCTAACTCCCAGTCTTCCTTATACACTGCGTCATTAAATTCCGGAATAATGTTGCCCAAGGGGCAACCACTGTGGCAAAAAGGAACCCCACAATCCATGCAGCGGCTTGCCTGTTTCACGGTTTTCTCCGCAGCCATCGGCTCGTAAAGTTCTTTCCAGTCTTGCTTACGCACCTCCACTGGGCGCTTAGCGGGTAATTCACGATCTTGATTCAGAAAGCCTTTTGGATCAGCCATTATTTAAATTTTATAGTTCTTTAAGGAAGGGTCTTAGTTGGAAGAGAATTGCTTTTTTTTATTGAGGCATTCAACATCTTTGATGCTTCAATAGCGGTGAGTAGCCTAGCAGGAGACGCTTAGTATTTCACGAGGAGGTCTGCAGGAGTCACTTACTTGCTCTTCTTGCGTTTATACCATGCTCTATTGATTCCTCTGATAAACTCCGATTCCCTCCGCTAGACTCTGCGGTGAAATTGGGTCGGGAGTGACCAGCAAGGTCCTTGCCTAAGCTAAGACTGCTTCCTTCACCGATAGTGCTGGCTGCAGTTGCTTCTCAGCAAGTACACGCTTGTAGTCGCGTGGCATAACCTTGATGAAGTATTGCTGTCTGTTTTCCCAGTCATTGAGCATGTCCAGGGCGAGCTTGGAGCTTGTGTAAGTGAAATGGTTACGCATCATCCTTTGTAGCAGCTGTAAGTCAAACTCCTCAAGCGGTTCCAGATCAGCCATGTCTCCGTTCAGTTTTTCAGCCAGCTCGCTGGCCGGATCGTAAACGTAGGCCATTCCACCTGACATCCCTGCACCAAAGTTCTTCCCGGTGTCTCCGAGTACAACCACGAGTCCTCCTGTCATATACTCACAACCGTGATCACCAATACCTTCTACGACAGCTTTGACCCCGGAATTGCGCACGCAAAAACGCTCTCCTGCCTGTCCTTTTATGTAGGCCTCTCCGGAAGTCGCCCCGTAAAAGGCAACATTACCAATGATGATGTTGTCGTGCGGCGTAAACTTAGAATGGCGGTCTGGCACCACGATCAACCTGGCGCCACTGAGCCCTTTACCGAAGTAGTCATTTGATTCCCCCTCCAGTAAGAACTCAATCCCCTTGGCGCCGAAGGCGCCAAAACTCTGTCCTGCCGAGCCACGAAACCGGTATTTTATGGCGCCGTCTGGCAATCCTTCACCGTGAAAGCGCCTGCTGATCTCGTTGGAAAGCATCGTGCCCACCGATCGATCGGTATTCTTAATGCTAAAGTTATTCATGACTGGCTCCATTTCCTCCAGCGCACGCCGAGCCGAGCGGATCAACTTACGGTCCAGAACATCCGCCAATCCGTGATCTTGTTCTACCCGGTGAAACAGCCCTACGGAATCTTCGGCGATCTCCTTATAAAGGATCGGGCTTAAATCCAGTGATTTATATTTCCAATGGTCGGCTTTAGGGTTCTTCTTGAGGTACTCAACTTTACCGACCATTTCGTTCACCGTACGGAAACCAAGTTCAGCCATGATCGAACGCATATCTTCAGCCAGGAAGCGGAAGAAGTTGATCACGTGTTCAGGGTCTCCGGTAAAGCGGGCACGGAGATCAGGATTCTGTGTAGCAATGCCAACGGGACAGGTGTTCACGTGGCACTTACGCATCATGATGCACCCTTCCACGACGAGCGCGGCGGTAGCCACGCCGTATTCTTCTGCACCCAACAGGGTGGCAATTACGAGGTCGCGCCCGGTCCGAAGCTGGCCATCCGTTTGCAGTACGACACGGTCCCTGAGTTTGTTTTTAACCAGCGTCTGGTGACTTTCCGCCAGACCCAGCTCCCAGGGTAAACCAGCATGGTGGATACTGCTCAGCGGGCTGGCACCTGTTCCGCCGTCATGGCCGGAAATCAGGATGGCATCCGCCTTTGCCTTTGCTACTCCGGAGGCGATAATGCCTACACCTGCTTTCGAGACTAATTTCACATTAATCCGGGCACGCCGGTTAGCGTTCTTCAGGTCATAGATCAGTTGAGCGAGGTCCTCAATTGAGTAGATATCGTGATGAGGAGGCGGAGAGATCAGATCTACGCCGGGAGTGGAGTGTCGTACGCAGCCAATCCAGTCGTCGACTTTATGACCGGGAAGTTGTCCTCCCTCACCAGGCTTTGCCCCCTGTGCCATTTTGATCTGGATCTCATCAGCATTGGTCAGATAATTACTGGTAACGCCAAATCGACCGGAGGCCACCTGTTTAATGGCAGAACGTAAGTTACGTCCCTGGTCATCCAACTGATAACGTACTTCATCTTCCCCACCCTCTCCGGAATTTGAGCGTCCGCCAATCTTGTTCATCGCAATGGCCAGCGTCGTATGGGCCTCCCAGCTAATGGAACCAAAAGACATGGCGCCAGTGGCAAAACGACGCATGATTTCCTCTGCGGATTCTACTTCCTCCAGTGGAACCGGTGTTCCTTTCCGAAAAGTCAATAAGCCCCGCAGGGTGAGCGCCCGCTCTACCTGATTATTGATTTCCTGCTTGTACTTATCGTAAGCGTCCTGATCATTTTTGCGGGATGCTACCTGCAGGTAATGAATACTCTTGGGGTTAAAGGTATGGGCCTCCCCCCGTCGTTTCCATTGGTACTTACCCCCAACTTCCAGCTGAGGCGACGCTACCGGTTTTGCGGGGTAAGCCAGACGATGACGAACAGCTACCTCCCGTGCTATACCGTCATATCCAATGCCTTCAATCCGGCTGATCGAGCCCCGGAAGCATTCGTTTACTACTTTATGGTTCAGACCCACAATCTCGAAAATCTGCGCGCCCTGATAGGATTGCAGGGTCGAGATGCCGATCTTCGACATAATCTTCAGTAGTCCCTTTCCGATAGCTTTACGGTAGGTAGTCAGCATTTCCTTACGCTCCATTCCGGTCTCATCAAAGATGCCTGAGCGGAAGAGATCGGCCAATGCAGCGTAGGTGAGATAAGGATTTACCGCACTGGCACCATAGCCAATAAGCGTAGCAAAGTGGTGGGTTTCACGAACGTCTCCGGCTTCGATCACCAGACTTGTTTTTGCCCGCAGGCCCAATTCCACCAAATGATGGTGGACGGCTCCGGTTGCCAGCAAACTCGGCACGGGGGCATTGTTGCTGTCCGCAGCGCGATCACTAATCACCAGGATATTAAAGCCACTGCGGACCAGGCTTTCCGCCTGAGCCTTGATGTGTTCGATGGCGGCGCTGAGGCGCCCCTCCTGACCATCAATGTTGAAGACGGAGTTGATTACCCCTGCCCGGTACCTTGGGTGATGAAGGCTTTTAATGCGCTCCATCTGATCGTTGGTTAGCACCGGACTATCGAGATGGATATTGGTGGCGTTCTCTGCCTTAACGTCCAGAATGTTTTCCGTGCTTCCCAGCATGGCGTAGAGGGACATCACAGAACGCTCCCGAATAGGGTCGATAGGTGGGTTAGTTACCTGAGCGAATAGTTGTTTGAAATAGTTGGCCAGGTGTTGGCTTTGCAGACTCAGTGCTGCCAGTGGGTTATCTGCTCCCATGGACCCGATGGGATCTTTGCCTCCTTTGATCATTGGCTCCAGGATAAAGTTGAGGTCTTCCTTGGTGTACCCAAACAGCTGGAGGCGCTGAAAGAGGGTCTTTTGGTCCATGCTTACCGCAGCCCGACGCTTCAGGGGTAGCGCGTCAAGGTCAATCCGGTGCTCATCGAGCCATTGGCGGTAGGGTAAGCGCTTACAGATGGTTGCTTTAAGTTCTTCGTCGCCAATAATTCGGTGCTCCTGGAGGTCAGCAACCAGGATCCGGCCGGGCTGCAGCCGGCCCTTTTGCACTACTTTGCTCTGATCAACCGGCAAGGCACCTGCTTCCGAGGCCACAATTAGCACATTGTCCTCCGTTAGGCACCATCTTGAGGGGCGCAACCCATTACGGTCCAACGTAGCCCCAACCAAAATACCGTCCGTAAAGCAGATAGAAGCCGGGCCGTCCCATGGCTCCATCAACCCTTTAGTGTACTCGTAAAACGCCCGCTTGTAATCAGGCATCTGGGTGTCATGCTGCCATGCCTCGGGGACCATCATCATCAGCGCGTGCGGGATACTTACACCGTTGAGTGTCAGGAACTCCAGAACGTTATCGAAGTTGGCGGAGTCCGACAAGCCGGTACCACAAACCGGGTAAATTTTGTCCAGTTCGTCTTCCGTGAACATTGCTGTTTCCCGGATCAGGCTCTCTTTACTTTTCCACCAGTTCACATTGCCCTGAATCGTGTTGATTTCACCGTTATGAGCGATCATTCTGAAGGGCTGAGCCAACTTCCACTTAGGAACCGTATTGGTAGAAAAACGGCTGTGGACCAGTGCGATGGCCGATTTAAAGTCCAGGCTCTGGAGATCGTTGTAATAGCCAGGTAACTGCCAGGTGGTTAACTGTCCTTTGTAGGCAATGGTCTTGTAGCTGAAACTGGCCAGATAAAACTGGTCACGGGTTTCCGGGTATGTTTCGTGAATTCGGTGGGTAGCATATTTCCGCAGGACGAACAGCCGGCGCTCAAGCGCCGCTGGGTCCATCTGCTGTCGTGGTTGCACGAAAACCTGGCGGAAGTTTGGCTCAACACTACGGCTGGTCGGCCCCACTTCCTCATGGTCAGTTGGAACTTTCCGGTAATGGATCAGATCAAAATCCATTTCGTCGGCGTAATCCTCAAACAGATAAAGACAACGTTCAATCAATTGTTTTTCCCTGGGCAGAAACATCATCCCTACCCCATAGGCGCCGGGCTCCGGCAAAACCTTACCTACTTCGTTCAGTTTACGCGCGAAAAACTCATGGGGAACCTGCACCAGAATTCCTGCACCGTCACCACTGTTTGGTTCACAACCACAAGCCCCTCTGTGCTCCATATTGATGAGCATCTTCAAGGCGTTAGTAACGACGTCGTGGGTTGGTTCTCCACTTAAATTGGCAATAAAACCAGTGCCGCAAGCATCAGATTCGAGGTGAGGAATATAAAGTCCCTCATGCTGCGGGGTAGTTTCCTGATAGCGCATAGACCCTAAAAAAGTTGTGCCTGCGGTGAGAAAACAGGCCGATTCTTAAATTTTTGGTCTTGTAACTTGGTCAGGAACTTTGGCAAATTGGTAAGTGGCAAGTGGTTAGTTTACCCCGATAAGCTTAGTGTAAATCCTAAGATAAGGACATATTCCTCTAAGTGAATGAGCGCTTTATCTGCTTTATCCGACTGTAAACTCTTTTTTTATCATCGGCAAAATAGCCTTGTATTGTATTTTAATTTCATTAAACATTAAAATTACACTTTAAAAGTTTAATAAAAATACATTTTCAGAATTTAATTCCAAAACACTCTTTCAGCGTCTTCTAGCATTAGTCTGGTCCCCAACATTAGCTGACGCCGTCTTTTGAGGGCGCGGACGCAGGTGAAAAGCGAAACAGTAAGACAGCTGTGTCGTAATAGGTGGGAAACTCCATAGTTGATCATGATAACAAAATCTCCCTTTGAAAGGCCATGACCTTTCCGTTTTTCGTTCGTCCTGACTGCACCTTAACCGAATCATTTGCCGCTGGTAACAAACAGTTAACGCTACCGTATCGTTAATTTTGTCGAAACATAAGTCATCGTGCACCGAATCTTCCTCCTTTTCAGTCTCTTTTCCCTCGTAGGACCGTCACTCTTCTCTCAGGAGGAGGTTGCTCCAGATGGCCCTTACCTGGTTTATGAAGACGACGAGCTGATTGCCAAATGGGCTTGGCCGGAAACAGTTAAATCAGGAGGTGTTATCTGGTCCGAGGACTCGATGATGACCCTGCCATCCTTCCCCTCCTTTCGGCCCGACTACATCAACCCCAACCGCTATTTCCCGCGGATGCGCAATGTTACTTTCGAGGATATTGACAGTATTGCGGTCATGAGTGATATCCACGGGCAATACGAAGCTGCCCGCAAACTGCTGATCAACGCTGGTGTGATGGACGAAGATCATGCCTGGACTTACGGCAATGGACACCTGGTCATCGTAGGTGATATTTTTGACCGTGGCCCAATGGTTAACGAAACACTTTGGCTAATTCATAATCTGCAACAGGACGCAGCTGCTGCAGGCGGCAAAGTCCACTTTCTATTGGGCAATCATGAAACCATGATCCTGGCGGGTGATGTCCGCTACATGCACAAACGCTATCTGCGTACAACAGCATTGCTCACGACCCCCTACCATGAGCTCTACGGTAAGGATACCTACCTGGGGCGCTGGCTGCGGTCACTCCCTCTTACCGTAAAGATCAACAACATGGTTTTTGTCCATGGTGGTTTTAGTAAGGCAATGCTCCGAGAGGTCGGCTCTCTGGAAAAGATCAACGATACTTACCATAAATTCCTGATCGATACCGAGGTGAACGTAGCAGTTGCTGAGTCGGAGCGTCTGGCCCTGCTTCAGGGCCGGGATGGCCCGCTGTGGTACCGCGGCTATTTCCTGGATCGTGACTTTACGGAAAATGACATCACCAAGATTCTAAGGAAGGTTAAAGCCGAGCGGATGATTGTCGGGCATACCTCTTTCAACGCTATCAAGAGCTATTTCAACGGTAAAGTCCTCGCAGTGGACAGCAGCATTAAATTCGGCTCTACGGGAGAAATCCTTTTAATTGAAAACGGCGAGTTTAAACGCACTACCCTTTTTGGTGAAACCCACGAGGTAGTAGAAGCCGAGGATTCTCGGGAATAAAGTATTAATCAAAAATGAAATCATATTGATTACATTTTTATTTTTATAACCACAAAGGTTGCAAAATTGCATTCAACGCACTAATTTGCGCATGAATCAAGCACCTACCTATGGGTTTTATCCTAAACATTACCGAAGAGACTTTTGGGAATACGGACAATCAGCAGCTATCCGTATTAATCGAGGCTGAGCGAATGAGTCTGGCCGATTTGATTAGAACCAAGACTGCCGCCCAAGTTAAATTGGCACAACAACGCAATGCCAAAAGCGCTCCCCCGCGATCACCGTTTATAAACCTGAAAGAGCAACTGCTGACCGGAGCCAACACCAAGGCGCGAAAGCAGCGTGCTTTTGTGTCTGAAATCTCCTCAGGAGTACCAGATCCGGAAAAAGCAGGAGCTTTCGCTCTGGACGCATTCCGAAAAAACATCTTTTTCGTCCTGGTTGATGGGCAGCAACGGGAAGACCTGGACGAAGAGTTACTCCTTACGGATAAGACAGAGATTCACTTTATTCGGCTCATGCCTCTAATTGGCGGTTGATCCTCCCCTATCCTGGACCTATTACTCCTATTATTACACCTTACCTATGTCCTGTTTATCCGCCGCACTTGACCGCCTGCAGCAGCAGCGTGCGCCTAAAATCACGATCCTCTCACCAGCCTCCGAACTCCCTCCATTCTTACGGAGGATGGTGAGAGGCTTCCACTTCGGAATGAGTCCTCCCTCCGGGCAACCCAGGAATGATACCATCCTTCAGGAGTTCATGCGCATTCTCGGAGCCCCCATCGCCAGCCCTGAAAAAGTTGCGCCCCTTAAGCAATTCATCACGAAGCATAATAAATGGACGAGAAATGCCAGTACACTGATCAGACAGCAACTTGAACTGGGAATTGATTCCGCGGAAGACTATCGGGTTTTCAGTTCACTGATAATCCTTGCAGTCATGGAAAACACTGCTTACCGCATTTGTGGCCTGTACAGAGAAATATTTCACCTGGTAGCTGATGACTTCTTGCCTGACTTCATGCTCCTCGTCATTCAGGCAAAGTTGTTGCAAACCAATGGCGGTATAGAGCTATTTAACCTCTCGGAAAACACCAACCCGACTGGCCGATTTAAGGATGATCCCTTTCTGGCCGCCTGTCATCAGGAAGCTGCCTGGATAAAGCAATACTGGTGTGAGCACACTACGGCTATAGACGCCAACACCCCCTGCGACATTGAAGCCGTAGCGGTGTTTATCAAATGGATCAATGAACCCCATTACTCGCGGTACAACCGCGAAGAACAACGAAAGACCTCCAGCGATTTCAACTGCTACCAAGACATCTTATCCCTCCAACCAGAAAGCCGAAAACGATTATACTCCTTCATCATATCTGTTCCGGAAACCAGCGATCTCCAGCACCCTGTTTTACGTGACAAGCAACTATGGGCAAAAGGGATTACCTGGTCAGTTCTGGAACTAACTCAATTGATCAAGATCCTGACTAATCGCCAGCAGCAGTACTCCCTTAAGTTACCTACGGTAATTGTTCCGCTGCTACGCCAGGCATTAAAAGCTGGTAGTGAGGAAGCAGAAGGATTGTACCAGGCCCTCAAAGGCTTCGAAAAAAAGCACACTAGCCCTTACGAAAAACGCACTACCCTTCCCAACCTGTTGAAGTTATACCTCCATGGCGGCCTCACAGCCGCCGAGCAAGCCCCGACACTGGTCGCCACTTACGATCAGTTGAAGTCGTCCGGGGTCACCCTCAGCAGTCCAGGTGGCATGCAGTATGGCCAGCTACAATCTCACCGGATCGTCAGGAACGCATTTTCCCTGGTGGGCGCCCATCATGACTGTGGTACCATCAGGCTAGAGCAAGCCGGAATTGACATCAACCTGCGGTACTACTTCGGAAAGACGACTGGAGAGCTGTTACTATCCGGTCAGAACATCAGTCGACTACTTCAACAACTCAATGAGGTCTTCGTAAAAATGGGGGTAGGTTATCAGCTCAGTCTGATCTCCCGAAAAAACGAAATATACCAGGCACCAGACGGATTCTGGAACTTCGGAAGTTACCAGCTCATCCTGATCAATGCACCAACGGCCAAAGCCCTGGTAAAGAACATTGACCAAGCCGCTCTGGTTCCTTTCCCCAAATACGGGACCCCACCCGCTATCTCCTTACTCAATTTAAAAGAAGCACAACGTCAACAGATATACCACAAGAAAGAGGTTGACTTGGCGAATGACCCCGCATTTCAGGTATTAGCACCTGCGGTGAAAGACATTCCCCAAGCAGAAAAATGGGGAAAGATCCTGGGGCACTTGCAGAATTTTCCGCTGGAAGGGAAACCCAATGCTGACTGGGCCGGCACAACAAAGAGATTCTTTACTGA
>CAZTTF010000090.1:0-11493 GCA_964616365.1 uncultured Lewinella sp.
GGTCACTGAGATAGTAAGACGGATGGCAGTCAATCCGCGCTAAGGGCGAGGGGCTCCGGCCTGAGGGGCTAGTCGGAATGACTAACCACTAAGTCACTAAGACACTAAGGACACTGAGTGAGAAAGGCAGATGGCAGTCAATCCGCGCTAAGGGCGAGGGGCTACGGCCCGAGGAGCTAGTCGGAATGACTAAACACTAAGGCACTAAGAACACTGAGACAGTAAGGCGGATAGCAGTTAATCCGCACAAAAGGGCGAGGAGCTCCGGCCCGAGGGGCTAGTCGGGATGACTAACCACTAAGGCACTAAGGTTACTGAGAAAGTAAGACGGATGGCAGTCAATCCGCGCTAAGGGCGAGGGGCTCCGGCCCGAGGAGCTAGTCGGAAAGACTAACCGCTAAGGCTCTAAGGTCACTGAGATAGTAAGACGGATGGCAGTCAATCCGCGCTAAGGGCGAGGGCTCCGGCCCGAAGGGCTAGTCGAGAAGACTAACCACTAAGTCACTAAGACACTGAGATAGTAAGGCGAATGGCAGTCAATCCGCGCTAAGGGCGAGGGGCTCCGGCCTGAGGAGCTAGTCGGAAAGACTAACCACTAAGACACTAAGGACACTGAGATACGAGGACAGTCGATCCGCACAAAAGGGCGAGGGGCTCCGGAGAGGAAAGACTATTTACCCCAACTTTATAAATGCTAATTCTAGACTTTGGTGGCCACTAATACAGTATGCAGTACTCTGGCCGGTACCATACTACAAGACTACTTTCTCCCCCCGCTTTATTTCGCGAATCCGATAGGGGCGCTTGTTTTGGCTTTCGTAGTAAGTCCGCATAAGTACCTCTACGATGATACCGACGGTGACCAGTTGAATCCCGGCAAGGACGAGTAATGCTCCCAGGATCAAAAGCGGACGTCCCCAAACGTCCTGCCCCATGATCTTCAGCGCTAGTAAGTACAGGTTGATAAGTGCACCGATGCTGAAAAGGAATAGACCTGCCTGAGCAAAGAGGTGCATCGGCTTCTGGAGATACTTTTTGAAAAAAAGCATCAGCATCAAGTCGCTGACGACCTTGAACGTACGCCCCAATCCGTATTTACTAACACCGAACTGGCGTGCGTGGTGGCGCACGGGAATCTGAGTAATTCTAGCTCCCTCGAGGCTCGCCAGAACAGATATAAAGCGGTGCAACTCGCCGTACACTCCCATGTCTTTCGCGATTTCCGTACGGAAAACTTTCAGGGCACAGCCATAATCCCGAAGGTGGACCCCACTGAGGTTACGGATGATCCAGTTGGCAATCCTGCTTGGGATTTTCCGCAGGAGTGCTCCATCCTTGCGGTTGACGCGTTCCCCAACCACCAAGTCCCACGGACCTTCCTGTACCAGTTTGAGCATTTCCGGAATATCAAGAGGATCGTTTTGCAGATCACCATCCATTGTAGCGATAAATTTTCCGCGCGCAGCATCAATACCTGCCATCAGGGCCAGGCTCTGACCGTAGTTTTTACGAAACTCTACAACGACCAGACGGGGGTCGTTTAAAGCTTTTAACGCCTCGACTGTACCGTCAGTACTCCCGTCATCCACGTAGATGATCTCGTAATCCATACCCTCAAGCGCGG
The DNA here is from genome assembly GCA_964616365.1 of uncultured Lewinella sp. Classification (GTDB taxonomy): domain Bacteria; phylum Bacteroidota; class Bacteroidia; order Chitinophagales; family Saprospiraceae; genus Neolewinella. The sequence goes on from CAZTTF010000090.1 coordinate 1,625, forward strand.
TGTTGATGCGATCAATGAGCGGACGAATGTTTTCCAACTCATTATAAACGGTAACGACAACAGATAGTAACATGCCGCAAAGGTAACGCCCTCCGGTGGCTTAAGTGAGCGCTTTGTGCTTTCCCTGAAGAATCCACCGTCCTCTATCTAAATTTTACCAAAAACCGATTAGCGGTTACCTGCAGCCATAGTGATAACACAGGTCCTCGATAAACGTGAGTCATGCTTTACTTACCTCTATTCCCACCTGATTGACTGGAGAAGCCGGCACAACATAATTTGCTTCGAGCCGTCAATAAGACCATTCATCGAAAAATCCTGCGCGAACTCAACTATTCACGCGCTAAATCTTTTATAACATCGCAGCCACGATACACCATGCTTCAATCTATCTGGGACGATGTCCGCCGGGAATTCAGCTTTGGCAATATGATCAACAAGATCATCATTGTAAACGTAGCCGTATTTCTGGTGATCAATATTATCTGGGTAGTCCTACAGATTGCCAATGGCTGGCCTAGTGGTTCACCGGAGAGTTACCGGACCATCCGTAACTTCTTTTCCATCAGCGATAGTTGGTGGCATATGCTGACGCACCCATGGGTGCTCATCTCTCACATGTTCCTGCACGAAGGTTTCTTCCACCTGCTGTTCAACATGCTGTTCCTGTTCTGGTTTGGCCGGATCTTTGGCGACTTACTTGGAGATCGCAGGGTGCTTCCCCTTTACATCGCCGGCGGTATCGCCGGCTTCCTGGCCTTTTTCCTGACCTTTAACCTTACTTCTTTAGGTACTGGCCAGAGTTTTGCCATCGGCGCCAGCGGCGCCGTAGCCTGCATCCTGACTGCAGCTGGCTCCTTTGCCCCAGAATACGGCATTCGCTTGCTCTTTTTCGGTACTGTCCGCCTGAAGTGGATCGTGTTTTTCACGATCATGGCCCAGGTTATTGGACTCGGCTTTCTGAATAACATTGGTGGCACCATCGACCATATTGGTGGTATCATCTTTGGTTTCCTCTACGTCTTCTACCTCAGGCGTGGTACCGACCTTACTAGTCCGGTAGGTAAAAGTATTGACTGGATTCAGGATACCTGGTACGGTCTACAGCAACCTAGCAAAGAACATCAGCGAAGTGGTCCGCGTGCTGCTTACCGTGGTGGTAAGCCCGTCAAAGACACAACTACTACCAAAACCCGCCCGTCCTTCATGAAGAAGTCGTCGGAGAAGGGAAGTAAGTCCAAGACGAAAGGCAGCAAACCTGAGCTATCGCATCAGGAGCAGTTGGATGCCATCCTCGATAAGATCAAAGACAAGGGTTATAACAGTCTGAATAAAGAGGAAAAGGAATTTCTTTTCCGCGCCTCAAATAAATAAGCTGGAGGCAGGTCACGTTTTATGTGGTAGCGTACGCCTTTATCTATTAGCCATCTATCTTGTACAACGTGTTTAAGCGATTTCTTTTTTTGCTGGGCAACCTCCTGGCGGCCGTTACCGGAGCGGGCCTGCTCGCGCGGTACATCCCCCCGGATCTGTGGTGGCCACCTGCTGTGATCGCGTTACTGTTACCCGGGCTAATCTTCGGTACCCTCTTATTTACCGGCTGGGCGATTTACCGTAAGTTTTGGTCTGCAGCGACCTTCCCCGGGCTCGTCATACTTTGTAGCCTGCCACTACTCGGCAGGTTGTTTGCCATCACCGTATCAACCCCTCCCCCTGCGCCTGCGGCGCAGGTAACCATACTGACGACTAACGTACGTGGCTTCAAAAACGAAGCGTGGCAGGACGTATCTCCACCACAGAAGACCCAATTCCTGGCGTCTTCGTCTCCCGACATCATGCTACTACAGGAAACCTCTGGCGGTAAAATGTCCGATGCGCTGAAAAGCGCCAGCCAGCTTGGAAAACGTCACCAGCCCAACAAAAAGACCATTGCCACTTATGCCGATGAATTAACCTTCATCAGTGATAAATTCGCGAAGCCCGGCAACTTCAATGGATTTCTGGTGACTGATGTAGAGACGGATATTGGTACCCTCCGTATCATCAACGCCCACTTACAATCCAACCGCATCAGCGGCATGGCCGCAGATATTGGCAAAGACAAAGACCTCAGCGAAGGGATCGACCGGGCAGAATCAATGTTCCGCAGCTATGGAGCTGCCGCCGCAGTGCGGGCGGAGCAAGCAGAAGACATTCGTAAGATTATCCAGGATAGCCCCCATCCAGTCATCGTAGGTGGCGACTTTAACGACGTTCCCTCATCACATACTTACCAGCGCATTTTAACCGACAGGCTAAAAGATGCCTGGGCCGTTGCGGGTAATGGCATGGGAACCACTTTTACCGGGCCCCTCCCCTTTCTCCGTATCGATTTCCTGCTTGTAGACAGGAGCCTGACGGTCCACAAGGTAGAACGCGTGGAGACGGGATATTCAGATCATCGAGGACTGAGAGCGGTGGTTAGCTTGAAGGAGGAATAGGAGTTAGGAGCTAGGGGCTAGGAGTCAGGAGCTAAAGGCCAACGCCTAGCTCCTGACTCCTTAGTTTCTTGCTCCTAACCAATGCTTATACGTGCAGCGCCCGATTGCCAGTGGCAGCCAGGGCAGCCTCCTTGAAAGCCTCTGTGTAGGTCGGGTGGGCATGGCTCATCCGCGCGGCATCTTCTGCGCTGGCCCGGAACTCCATAAGGGCAACCGCCTCTGCAATCATATCGGCAGTCCGTGGGCCGACCATATGGACGCCCAGAATTTCGTCTGTTTCTGCATCTGCGAGTACTTTAACCATACCCTCGATGTCCATACTTGCCCGGGCACGACCAAGTGCTTTGAAGGGAAATTTACCTGACTTGTACTTTCTTCCTTCCGCTTTAAGCTGGTCTTCTGTCTTACCCACAGCAGCTACTTCAGGCCAGGTGTAGACGACGCCAGGGATCAGATTGTAGTCTACGTGCGGCTGCTCACCCGCAATCGTTTCGGCAACGAAGACGCCCTCTTCTTCCGCTTTGTGGGCTAGCATCGCACCACGAACAACATCTCCAATGGCGTAGATATGGGGCTGGCCGGTACGCAGGTGATCATCAACGATAACGCGTCCACGCTCATCCACCGTAACACCAGCTTTATCCAGGCCAAGGTTGTCGGTGTATGGCCGGCGGCCAATAGCAATGAGACAGTAATCTGCATCAATTTCAAATGGCTCGCCTCCGTCTCGCTTCTCAACGGTAACCTTCACCTTGGTCTTCATTCCTTTGACGTCCGTCACCTTGTGCTTGGTGTGGAACTTAACGCCGGTCTTCTTCAGCGCCCGTGCCAACTCTTTGGCACAGTCCTTGTCCATCGTAGGGATGATGCGGTCCTGGAATTCTACCACTTCCACCGCGGTGCCCAAACGCGCAAATACGCTGCCCAGCTCAAGGCCAATGACACCGCCACCAACAACTACCATCCGCTTAGGCACCTTGTCAATGTTCAGTGCTTCCGTGCTGGTGATTACCCGGTTTTTGTCGTAGTTCATCATGGCCGGCGTAATCGGCTTAGAGCCGGTTGCGATGATGAAGTTTTTACCCGTCAGGGTTTTGTCTTCACCTCCGTCCGAAGCAGCAACGTGCACTTCGTTCGGTCCCGTGAAAGAGCCGTGGCCGTAGTGTACATCGATGTTGTTCTTCTTCATCAGAAACTGTACTCCCTTTACCGTCTGGTCAACAACTGCATCCTTGCGGGCAATCATCTGTGGCATGTCAATGGCCAGGTTATTGAGCTTGATACCATGCTCCTGGAACTTGTGTGCTGCGGCATGGTAGTGCTCGGAGCTATCCAACAATGCTTTTGAAGGGATACAGCCTACATTGAGGCAAGTCCCGCCAAGGCGGTCGTTGTAACGTTCAATGATGGCGGTTTTCATGCCCAATTGGGCTCCACGAATGGCGGCCACGTAGCCGCCGGGGCCAGAACCGATAACGATGAGGTCGTAAGTCATAATCTTGATTGTTGGACTGGATGTAAACGCTTTACCGCAAAGATCGTTGCCAGGACAATGTATCTTTTCACCACACCAAAATCATCGGCGTAACGAAAGGCTGAAAACGATGGGATGCGTCACCGCAAAGATGACATTTTCCGAGCGGGGTAAAAACCTTTTATCGGTGATTATTCTCCTTTGGGAGCATCGCCTCCACCTGGTTTCCTGCGCCCCCGGCGCTGTTTACGGCCATTGTTCTTCTTCGCCTGTCCGGAATTTCCATCTCCGGAAGGCTTGGACTGGTTAGCCGCGCCGTTGGCTTGGCCTGAAGTCGTCGCTGTACCGTTGCTCTTCTGGTTGTTATTCCGACCACGGCGGCGATTATTGCGCCGCTTTTTAGTTCTGGCGTCTCCAGGTTCTGCTTTAGCCTCCGGCTTCGCTTGCTTTGCCTGACCTCCGCCTGCGGGTTTACGGCCCTTCGCTGCAGGCTTCTTCTTACGGCGCTTCTTACGGCGCTTCTCAGCAGGTAACTCAATAGCTCCGGTCACGTCTTCGTAACCAAAGATGTCTTCTTCTTTAGTTTCCAGCACAATCTGGAAGGACTGCAGATCCGCCGGCTCTTTTCCGGCACGATTCATCGCCTGAATGTCATGCACCTTAGCGACCGGAATCGGATAGAGCAGCCCCCGGTTCTCTTTGTAGGTGTAATACATCACTCCTTTGAAGATGTCCGTCTTGATCAGAATAGCAAGGCCGGCTGCCGTCTTTAGCTTGTCCGCTTTTTTCGGGAAGGCCTCCAGGGCTTCCATATAGGTATCCAGTTCGTAATTGAGGCAACACTTCAGTCGACCACACTGCCCGGACAACTTAGCCTGATTGATCGCAATGTTCTGATAGCGCGCTGCGGCGGTATTCACGGCGCTGAAATCACTAAGCCAGGTGGAACAACACAATTCCCGGCCACAGCTACCAATACCGCCCAGGCGGGCGGACTCCTGGCGAGGTCCAATCTGGCGCATCTCAATCTTCACCCGAAACTGGTGAGAGAACTGGCGGACCAACTCCCGGAAATCGACCCTTTCGTCTGCCGTGTAATAGATGGTGGCTTTTTTGCCATCTCCCTGATATTCCACATCGGAGATCTTCATCTTCGCGTGATTCTGGCGCGCAATCGCCCGCGCCTTGACGAGGGTTTCTTTTTCCAGCTCACGTACTTCCGCAAGGCGCTCCATGTCTCTGGTATTCGCCCGACGTAAAACAGACTCCGCTACTTTGGCCTCCTTGACCTTCTTCTTTTTCATCTGAAGACGCACCAATTCCCCACTCAGGGTAATCCGTCCGACGTTGTAGCCGTTCTGGGTTTCCACGGCGACGTTGTCGCCGGTAAACACTTCCAGTTCTGCGGGAGCGTGATAGAACTCCTTGGAGGCACCGTCTTTGAAGCTAACTTCAACGATATTGGTCGTATATGGATCGTCAATGCCCAGGTCGGCCAGCCAATCATAGGTACTTCGCTTATTACACGAAGAGGTATTACAGGAACCTTTAGAGCCACAGCCTTTTGGCGTGCCGTCTGCATTGGTTCCAGTTCCGCAGGATTTACATCCCATGTTTATCAGTATTTACGCCGTCGTAGCCGGTTGGGGCCGCGGTCGGCGGAGAATTTGGTGAATACGAATGCCTGCATCCAGGAAGAGAATCTTTGGATTCGCATTCCTGCCTACATATTCTGTGCATTCGTTAATGACGTTGATGATATCTTCCAACTGGTCATGGTTGACGAGTGGAAGTAATTTCCTGGCGCTTGCCAGTTCCTCTTCGGGGAGGCGGACATTACCATCAGCATTGTCAGTTACACTGAGTAGTAAAAACTCACGCCAGAAGTGGAGCGCATAGCGCAGAAAGTGTTTTTGATTTTCGCGGCCGATTTTAGCGAAGTCTTCTGTCCAGATTGTAAGTGCTGCTGCACTCCCCTGGAAACAGGCCCGCATCCAGGTCAGGAAGCGAGGGCCATGAGAGATGGCCTCATTTTCGGCCAATGCCGTAGCCAGGTTATAATTACCATCGGCCAGGCGCGCGGCGGCCGAAGCTCGTTCCTGCGGCAAGCCTTTAGCCAGCAGCCCGGCAGTGATTTCGGGCGCGGACGCAGGTGATAGTTTAGTTAACTGGCAACGCGATAAAATGGTATTTAGAATCAGCTCCAGGCGTTCGGTAACCAATAAAAAGATCGTTCGCTCGGGTGGCTCCTCAATCATCTTGAGCAACCTGTTACCTTCAACTCCCAGGTATTCAGGTAACCAGATCAACATGATCTTGTAGTTGCCTTCAAAGATCTTAAGGCTTAGCTTTTTCAGAATATTGCCGCATTCCTCGCGGGTGATGTTGCCCTGCTTATTCTCAGCACCGATCCTTTGCAACCAATCGTTAGCTTCCTGATATGGGCTTTCCTTGAGCGACTCCCGCCACTGAGGCAAGAAATGGTCACTCACCATCTTACTCCCAATCGTAGGGAAGGCAAAGTGAAGGTCGGGGTGGACATACCCTTCGGTTTTCCGGCAGGCCCGACAGCTACCACAGGCCGTATCTCCGGCAGCTCCCTGCCGGTTTTCACAGAGCAGCAACCGCGCTACGGCCAGTGCCGCCGGCAAGCCACCTCCTCCCGGAGGCGCCAGCAGCAAATTAGCATGCGGCAACCGATCGGCTGCCGCCAGTTGGCGCAGCTCCGAAAGCCCTTTGGGTTGATGTATGAGTTGGTTAAACTGCATCGGTTAGGTCAGGCTGACTACAGCAGACGCAGGAAAAAGACCGAAGCACGGGACCGGTAGGTACCGACAAACCACACCGGCGGTTACCGCCGGCAAGGATAGGCTCACAATGCTCTCTTACTCCTGAATGCTGCACCAGCGGCCGCGCAAAGAGCGCATAACACCTTGAACAACAGAGTAAAAGCTGAAAATTTATATCTACACCTCCAGCAGGAGGATGGCATTTATCGGGTGGCTTTTCAGCCGCTACCAGAACCAGGCAAAGGATGTCCTACCTGAATCCGTAGTACAAACGCAGGCCAACAAGCCTGCGGTATGCACTTGCCCAAAGGTAGTAAAAAGATAGGAGTTACTTTCCCGACAGATTCCTGGCCTTAATCATGAAAAAACACACCCCCTGCGCGCGCAGGCTCCTAGAATACTCAGCCAGCAAAAAAGCGTGAAAAGGCACTAATCGGCCATCTCCAGGAACTGCATTTCGTACAATTCACGGTAGCGACCATCCTCCATTTCGACCAGCTCGTCGTGGGGACCGAACTCCGCAATCTGCCCTTTTTCCAGGACCATGATGTTGTCTGCGTTCCGGATCGTGCTGAGCCGGTGCGCGATCACGATACTTGTACGACGATCAATCAGTTTCTCAATTGCGTGTTGGATCACACCTTCAGTTTCGGGGTCAACACTCGAAGTCGCTTCGTCCAAAATGAGGATATCCGGATCAAAAACGAGGGCCCTGACGAATGAGATCAACTGCCGCTGCCCCATGCTGAGGGTTGCACCGCGTTCCTGGACGTCGTAATCATACCCTCCGGGAAGTTTCGCGATGAATGTATGGGCGCCAATCAGTTTGGCCGCCTCAATCACTTGCTCACGCGTGATGTCAGGGTCACGCAGGCTGATGTTGTCCATCACCGTTCCGGTGAACAAGAAAACATCCTGCAACACCATCGCCATATGGCTACGGAGTGCATACAATTCGTATTCCCGGATGTCTTTCCCATCTACCAGAATTTCTCCTTCCTGAAACTCGTAAAAACGGTTTATCACGTTAGTGATCGTCGTCTTGCCCGAGCCGGTACTACCCACGATGGCCAGGGTTTCACCGGCCTCAAGCTTAAAGCTTAGTTGCTTGAGAATCCATTCTTTTGCCACGTAGGCAAAACTGACATTCCGGAACTCTAATTCTCCCCGGACAGCATCGGTAGAGAAGGTGCCCTTATTCTCTATCTTATCCGTGCGGTCCAGCACGGTAAATACCCGGTCAGCAGCAACCAAACCCATTTGCAGGGTATTGAATTTATCGGCCAGCACCCGGATCGGGCGAAATAGCATGTTAATGTAGATCGGGAAGGCCACCAGAGCACCAAGGGTTACGCCTCCGGCGCGCGCCACGTCCTGAGCGCCCCACCAGACCATCAAGGCCAGGGAAGCAGCGGCAATAATGTCCACCGTCGGGAAGAAAATAGCGTAGTACAGGATCGCGTTGATATTCGCCTTCCGGTATTCCTTATTGATGCCAGCAAAGGTCTCACGCTCCTGTCGTTCAGCATTAAAGATCTGGACAATGCGCATCCCCGTGATTCGCTCTTGCAAAAAGGCATTCATTTTCTGAATCTGCGTCCGGACGTTCTGGTAAGATTTCTTCACCGCCTCTTTAAAGATATAGCTGGCCAACATCATTACGGGCATGGTCGTCAGACAGATCAAGGTCAGGCGCCAGCTCGTAGAGATCATGACTGCTAAAACTGCAATGATCGACAGCAAGTCGGCCATAATCGTGATCACTCCTTCGGTAAAAATGCTGTTGATCGACTGGATATCATTGATCGTACGTGTGGTGGACGTCCCGATGGGTGTCTTGTCAAAATACCCCAGCCGCAGGCTATTGATGTGCTGAAATACCCGGACACGAAAATCACGGATGATCGACTGCCCCAGCCAATTTGAGCTGTAGATGAATGCGTAGCGGCATAGCGCTTCGACCACGATGACTCCAAAGACGATGGCAGCCCAGACGGTCATCCCGTCAATGTCTCCGACAAAAACGAAGTCATCAACAATCTTTTGGATAATCCGGGGGCGGGCAATAGCCAGCGGGGCGAGCACGACAGCGAGTGTAACTGCTACTATGGCAATCCGCTTGTACGGAATTGCCAAGGCCAGGACACGCTTCAATAATTGAAAGTCGAATTTTTTCTGCTGGTTTTCAGTAGCCATCGGGGAGAACAACAAGCGTGAGCAAATAAAGATGAAAAAGTTAGCCGAAAATATCCCTTGCCGAAGAGGTTTGGGGTAATTACCCTCTACCCTGCATCTAAATCACGCCACTCGTCGTTGGTTCCGGATAAGACAGGCACAAAACAGGTAAGGCCCCTGATACTATTTGTACCAGGGGCCTCACGCGGAAAAGCAGAAGACCGAAAGATGCTTTAAGCCGAAGCTTAGGCCTCCTTCTCTGCTGCCTCAGCAGCTTTCTTCTCAGCAGTGGCTGCTGAACGAAGCGCACGTGGTACTTCTACCGTTGCGATTGGCGTACCAGCAGGGTTCATAATTTCTACACCCTCCATTGGAGCGATGTCGCGAACGCGGATAGCGCTACCAAGCTCGAGGCCGCTGATATCAAGGATCACCTTGTCAACCAGGTTCTCAGGAGTAGTTTTGATCTTTACCCGGCGGACGGAAACCAGCAGTTTACCACCTACACGTACACCAGGGCTGTCTCCTTCAAAAGCTACAGGAACCTGTACTTTGATTGGGTGACCAGGCACAAGTGCCAAAAAGTCAATGTGGCGCAGCTCGTCAGTTACCGGATGGAACTGGTAGTCTTTTACGATTGCCTTGACAGTTTTTCCATCAACAGCAAGTTCGGCAAGCTTAAACTCCGGAGAGTAAATAAGACTACGAACATCAAGTGGTTTGATCGTGAAGTGGATGGGGTCACCAGCACCATATAGTACGGCAGGTACGAGGCCTTCCCGGCGGGTGGCCTTGCTTGATTTCTTACCCAGATTTTCGCGGATTTCACCGCTGACTTTTACGGACTGCATATCTTTATTCTTTGAGCGGTTTTCCGCTTTCGGCCCGCAAAGATACGACTTTTTACGAAGTGGAAAAGCTGTTGCAGTATTTTTCTTTCGCTAATAGTTT
>CAZTTF010000091.1:0-9108 GCA_964616365.1 uncultured Lewinella sp.
ACATTTTGTCGAGCGGAATCTGATCAAAGAGGATTTTCATATCCTCGACAGTGTCGATGGCTACACCCGCCATGCCGACGTCTCCGGTGACGCGCGGATGGTCCGAATCATAGCCGCGGTGGGTCGCAAGACCGAATGCCACGGACAGGCCCCTTTGCCCAGCGGCCAGGTTACGTCGGTAAAAGGCATTTGAGGCCTCTGCCGTAGAAAAGCCCGCGTACTGACGAATGGTCCAGGGTCTTCCGGCATACATGCTGGAATAGGGGCCGCGGAGGTAGGGAGGTATCCCGGCCACGTAGCCCAGGTGGGCTACTTTCTCACGATCGTCAGCGGTATAGATTTGCTTGACATTAATGCCTTCGGGCATCGGATATTCGGGAGCACCGTCACCAGAAGGCGTTGGGTGAGGAATACGCCGGAAAGGAACCTTGCTGAAGTCAGGAGTACTCATTTAACTACGGTTTTGGCGCCAGTCGGACGCCGAAGCTGCGGGAATGGTTAACTGATGCAAGGCCGACTCGAAGATCAAGGCGCCAGCCGCCGCTGCGATGGCTTCTTCGGCTGCTGCCTCAGCAATGATTGCCGCCGGTGAATAATGCTCTTTAACGAAGCCTGTGTCGAAATTGCCGCTGATAAAAGCCTCATGGTTCACCACAAATCGGCCGAAGGGTAGGGTGGTCTGAATGCCTTCGATGCGGTAGTTGTCAATAGCTGTCCGCATGCGCTGCAGGGCTTCAGCTCTGGTTGCACCGTAGGTGATCAGTTTAGCGATCATGGGATCGTAGTAGATCGGAATTTCCATGCCTTCTTCGAAGCCATCGTCTACCCGGATACCTTCGCCGGACGGAATGGAATACCGTTCCAGTGTACCGATACTGGGAAGGAAGTTATCCAGTGGGTCTTCGGCATATACCCGCAGTTCGATAGCGTGCCCGGTAATTTTCAAGTCGTCCTGACTAAAGGAAAGCGGCTCATTCCTGGCCACCCTAATTTGTTGTTCCACAAGGTCGATACCCGTAATCAACTCCGAAACAGGGTGCTCTACCTGGAGGCGGGTGTTCATCTCGAGAAAGTAGAAGTTGCCTTCTCCGTCAAGCAGGAATTCAACTGTTCCGGCACCGCTGTACTGGCAGGCGCGCGCAACGTCGGTGGCTGCTCTTCCCATGCGGGCGCGTAGCGCAGGTGCCAGGTTGAGGGGGACGGCTGGAGCTTCTTCGACCACTTTCTGGTGGCGGCGCTGCACGGAGCATTCCCGCTCAAAGAGGTGGAGCACGGAGCCATGATTGTCGGCCAGCACCTGGATCTCAATGTGTCGGGGTTGCGTTACGTACTTTTCGATGAATACCGAGCCGTCGCCGAAGGCAGATGCTGCTTCGGAGATGGCACGGGCCATTTGTTCGGCGAGTTCCTCGCGATTGTTGACCACCCGCATGCCTTTACCGCCGCCACCGGCGGCAGCTTTGATCAGGATGGGGTAACCGACTTCATCGCCAATCTTCTTGGCTAACTCGACGTCGGTAATGGCCTCCTCGATGCCGGGGACCATCGGAATGTCGTAGTCCGCAACAGCTTCCTTTGCGGCCAGTTTGTTACCCATTACCTCAATTGCGTAAGGTTTTGGGCCGATGAAGGTGATGCCCGCGGCTTCGACTTTGCTGGCGAATTCAGCATTCTCACTCAGGAAGCCGTAGCCGGGGTGGATGCCATCGGCACCGGCATTTTGAGCGGCAGCAATTACTTTTTCCATCACCAGGTAGGACTGGTTGGAGGGAGCCGGCCCCAATAGTACTGCTTCGTCGGCAAAACGCACGTGCGGTGCGTTTCGGTCGGCTTCGGAGTAAACGGCGACGGTCTTAATGCCCATTCTACGAGCAGTGCGCATTACCCGGAGGGCAATTTCGCCACGGTTAGCTACAAGGATTTTTTTCATTAGGCGACGAGTTGCTGAAATGCTGCCCAGGTTTTCCGGGCGATAGTATCGGTTAAGGCTTCGAGGTAGTAGCTACCGGCGGCCGGGTCTGCGACCCGGTTGAGGTAGGCCTCGTGGTCAATTAGGTTCATGCCGTTGATGGCTACCCTGCGCAGGAATGTTTTTTCCCGGAGGTCATCTGTAGCACCCGAGGGAACAAAAACGGTGTCAGCGCCACCGATAACGGCTGCCGTGCAGATGGCAGAGGTGCTGATCATCCCGCTGTACTTGTCAGTAAGCTTTGTGAAAGGATCAACGGTGATTTTACAGTGTCCGTTAGTGCCATAGGCATCAGCGACGAGCCGGTAGCAGAGGCGCAAGGAACGGAGACTGGCGATGGTCGTTAGGTAGTCGTCGTTAGCCTCTACCCAGAAAACCGGCACGAAGTTGGCCGGTTGGTTGTTGAGGGCTTCGCTAGCCTGACGGAGTACCTCTGCGAACCTGACCGGTATTGCTTCATCAGCATGAACTGAGTTTGCCGAGGAAAATACAGGGAACTGATCACTGAATAGCTGTTCTTCAGGTCGGTTGGTCTGGAAGTATACATCTACGTACTCCAGCAAGACATCTTTAAGGATGATGTCTTTTTGGGCGACGACGTCCAACTTATCAGAAAACAAGAGTAGGGCATTGGCCCCTTTGTTGAGGAGGTCAAGGATGATAGCATTGGTCTTCACCGCATCGGAAACTTCCAGCGCAATGCCTGTTTTGCACGCCTCGGGGCGTGCCGGAACAACGGGAGCGGGAGGAGCGGGCTGGTCGTCGGGATGCCAAAAGGGGGACATTGTGGTGTCGGCGACGGTAAACGAAAGGCTGTCGATGGGCTTGCCGCGCAAGTCTTTTTCAACTTTAGCTAGCCACTGGTCTTTCGAAACTTGAGGGAAATTGTATTTCATGAAGCGGAGCCTTTGCCGGCGTAACCGGAGAGAGAAAGGTATCCTTTATGGATAACTAGTCGATTTCGATGAGGAGTTGACGCTTTTCGACGGCATCACCTTTGGCAACCGAAATGGATTTGACTTCTCCTTCTCCCTCTGCCTTAAGGACATTCTCCATCTTCATTGCTTCGAGAATCAGTAGGGGAGTACCTTCGCCTACGATGTCACCAGGAGCAACCATAATGTCGAGAACGAGCCCTGGCATGGGCGCCATAACGTCTTTGCTCGATTTAACCTCGACGGTAGCAAAGCCCAGCTTCTTGACGAGAAGATCTGTTTCGTCACTCACGGATAGGTGAAAGTCCTTTCCATTAATCCGTAAATGCAGCGTTTTAGCTACCAAATTGCGGTCTAGCACTTCGAGGTGGTAAGATTGACCGTCTTTTAGCAAATGATAAGTATCCGGCCCGGTGGAGACCAGGTCGAGGGAGTCAATATCCTGACTGCTGACCGGATAATCCCGGTCGTTAATGGTTATTTCGTACTGTGGCATGCCGACTGGCTGGTTAGGGTCGGCAATATAGCAAGACTGCAGGAGGAATGAGCGCGAAGGGGGAGTTGTTTTCGGGCTTTTCCTGAGTGGATCAGATCGGTATTTCCCGAAGGGTTAGCTCAGGTTGCCCGGGGAAAGGGGCAGGCGAAGGCGTTCGCCGGTCAGGCGGAACACGGCATTGGCTATTGTGTGCTCCGGTCGGTCCGAGCGGTGGTTCTCTAACGGCACCCGGTTTATCGTCATTTTTCAGGGTGACAACGTCAACGCTCAAGGTAGGTCTGTGCTGCGCCTTCAGCTTCCGTCCAGCTTCTTCGGTAGTAGCCTAGCCGGTTTTTCAAAATAAGGAGAATGAAAGGTAGCTGTCTTTTCTCCCTCTCTGATATGCAGTCTTACTTTATTGAGGGTTAATGGTTGGATAGGCTGGGCACTCTTAGCGGCTGATTCGGTCATTCCTGGCTCTGGTGGTGTATTACTGATACCTTAGAATAACTGCCTTTGTTCCAAAACCATGGTTGTAGTGATAAACTACTTTGACGAACGGACAAGAGGTTGTCTAATCTTCTCAATCGCCCTGAGGTCATCATAGCGCCAAGGTTCATTATATACTCCCCTCGACCACCCCCGGTAACTTTTGACGGACGCTGTTTGCCCTCCGCGGCGTTAAAAAGCCTTGCTGTGACGGTGGCCAAGCCTACGTTTTTTGCCTTGCTGGTCGCAAAAATAGCCTCGTCACAAATTTCACCTGTGGTGACCGCGGGGAGTATAGTATTTCGTAACGTCTCTTGTACTAGCTTTAGGGCCACTGAACCACCTTACTATGTTTATCAGAAAAAACTTTTCTTTCCGTCAGGTGATGCAATTCACCGGAGGACACCTAGTCTGGATTACTACCTGGTCCCTACTGGTGGTATTCCTGTACGAGTATGTTAACCTGTCGTGGTTGTCAATTCCCTGGTTACCATTGTCCGTCATTGGTACAGCGGTCGCTTTCTACGTTGGTTTTAAGAACAACAGTGCTTACGATCGTCTTTGGGAGGCACGGAAGATTTGGGGAGCGATTATCAACAGCAGTCGCGCCTGGGGCGCGACGACCAAGGGGTATGTCGGCAATCAATTTACGACGTCGGCGTATAGTGATGCTGCTGTTCATAAGGTAGTTGAGCGTTTGCTCTACCGCCACATCGGTTGGCTCTATGCACTGCGTAGTCAGCTACTTATTCCTACGCCCTGGGAACACCTCAGTCAGGGTGGTCTTGTTGGCCGGCGGGCGGCAACCTATCGGGCTCTGTTCGGTACGGATCTGGTCGATGACGAAGTTACTCAGGAGGGATTGAGAGCCTATTTACCCGCTGATGAATACGAGGCACTGATCCATTTCAAGAACACTGCTACCCAGATTATTGATTGCCAATCCCAGGATCTCAAAAAGCTTCGACAACTAGACCTGATTGATGACTTCCGGCATATGGAGTTGCAAAAAATTCTGAATGACTTCTATGTGCACCAGGGAAAGTGTGAGCGGATCAAGAAGTTTCCCCTGCCCCGGCAGTATGCAAATATGAGTTTCATTTTTGTCGGGATTTTCATTTTCCTTTTACCGCTGGGGATGGTATCAGAATTCGCAAAGATAGGGGAGTGGGGTGCCTGGGTGTCAGTGCCCTTTTCCGTGCTTGTATCCTGGGTGTTCATTTCTATGGAGCTGGTAGGCGATTATTCGGAAAACCCTTTTGAAGGTCTTGGCAATGATATCCCCATGCATTCATTGTGCCGGGTAATTGAGATTGACCTGCGTGAAATGCTCGGGGAAACTGAATTGCCGAAGCCCGTTGAAGCGAAGAACGGAGTGTTGATGTAATTTATGGCAGCGTTGACGAGCCTGGTGAAAATTAAAGGATTGGATAGTTGCAGATCTTCTCCCCTAAAAGAAGAAGGAACTACCTAAAAGTAGCCGGCCTTTGCCACTATCCCCTTTAAACAGACTCACCTTGATCGCGGCCAGGTCAAAGGGGGCTAGCCAAACGCCACCACCTACGCTGGTGTGCCAAATATTTGAGTCTTCGCCGTCCAGCCAGACACGCCCGAAATCAAAGCCGCCAAGTAAACCAAAGGAGAACGGGAAACTCCCCCGGCGAGCGTCAATCAGTCTGATCCTGAGGTCGGAGTTGACGTAAAACGTTGACTGCCCCGAGAAGCGTTCCCTACGGAAACCACGCATATTAGCGGTTGGTCCGGCGCCGCCAAGGGTGGCGGCCTGGAAATATTGGAAATCGTCGGTAAACAGCTGGGTGAATCCAAAACGGTTAGCCAAAACCAGGATGCCGTTACGGTCTACTTGTTGTGTGAGGGTCATGGCCGCAGCAACTTTGGGGAAGCTGTTTGCCCGTCCGTCCAACGAGATGTGGTAGCCAGCGGTAGCCGTAAAGTGCATCCCCCTGGTCGGTAGTGCCGGAGAATTGCGGTTGTCAAAATCCAGACTAGCGGTCAGGCTTAGGTACTTAAAGTCACGGAAAACACCTGTTCCGGCGGGGTCATCACTGTTATTTGCGAGGAATCGGTTCTCGGTACGATCCGTTTTATTGGTGTGGTAGCTAGGGCCAAAGCTAAAGGTGGAGGCTGGCCCAAGCCGCCGCGCAAAGCGCGGCGAGAAGCGGAGTACCTGCTGCCGGACCCGATGGAAATCCACCCCGTTTTCGTCTTCGGTGTTCACGGTCTCATTGCCGAAACCATAGAAGTTAGCGCCGTAGAGTGAATTCCAGCCCCCAGCTTCGAGGATCAGTTCATTCTCGCCGAAGAAGTCCGTAAACTCTCCCTTGTATTCCAGCAAGCTGCCTGAGGTGGCGAAGGCGAATTGTCCTTTCAGGGAGTGCTGGCTGGCGAAGGGAGCTTTCTTGAACCCGTAGGTAGTCAATGAAGTAGCTGCTCCGAGTAACATCCCGTTGTCGGGGTTGGCGCCAATGAGCCCGAGGATAGAGAAGTTGTTGTAGTTACGATCAAGGCTTAGCCGGCTATAGGTATTGTAGCGGGTTTCCTCCGAGCGGCGGTCGAGGACGCCCTTAGCTGTGATAGCAGTCTTTTCTACGGTCTCAGTATAGTCATAGTACCGCACTTTGCCGGCCTGCTGGCCCTGCTCCTGCTGGTGTACCTGATCTTCTCCGGGGCCGCCGATGAGGCGGACCTTCATTTTGCGAACGGGGCCTCCAGAAAATACGAAGCTGTCGTCGCCGTCAAGGGCATAGATGACCAGTGCCTGAGTTTCCTTTCCTTTAAAGGTGCGTTCGTATAAAACGGGGCCTCTGGCTTTTCCGGATTTAGTGGCGGCGTAGCGCTGGACATGTACATCACCGTTGTCCAGCGTGTTGATTGAAAAGTGGTCCCTTTTGTCGGTTCCGACAATTTCGACCCGTTTGGCACGAAACAGGTAAAGTTCTCTTACAATGTCTACCAGGTTATCCCGCCGTGCCCGGAGCGTGGTGATAATATCTTCTGCATCAAGGGCATAAATTTCCGGTGGCCATCCTTCGCGGAAAGCATTTTCGATTACTTCATCGGTAATTGTTTCCTGGAGGTGGCGCGCTTCGCGCTCCCATGTCGGCCAATCAATCTCGGCGAGGAAAGTGACGTCGAAGAACCGGTTGCCGTGCGTCATCCATTTGACGCTACTTGGTTTATCCTTGAAGGGCGCCAGTGGCCTGGTGGGTGGAGCCAGCAGGCGGGCTGTCCAGAGTAGTAACCCATCGTAATTGGAGAAAGCCTGATCGCGGTCTCGGGGAATGGGAGAGTGGTAATGAAAGCCATCACGCTTATCTACCACCCAGCGCCACTGGTCGTCGTGGCGGTCCCAATCGCCAATAAGTAGGTCGAATGCCCGGGCTCTGGCCATGGCTGGTACGTCGAGGAGGTAATCGTGATGCTTGCGCATTCCGCGCAAGGTTTTGGCGGTGGAGATGATGTCTTCGGCGTTGCCGAAGGACTCCTGGTCGCTCCACAAATCATCATCCGGACGTTCTTCAACGAGGTAAGTTTTATCACCAAAGTCATCGTTGTATTTTCCAAGTACTGGCTGCTTGGGGATGTAGTAGAGGTCGGGGTTGGTATGATTAATGCCAGCGGCGGCGGCTAAGCCGATGACGGGCATTGCGGACAGGGGGTGAGCGGCAGTGAAAGCATCTTCCACGAGCTTGCGGACCTTTTTCGACTGGCTGAGCTGGAAGCCCAGCGTAGCCGAGGGGTCCTTCTCCAGGGACCGCATGGTATACTGGCGGCCATCGGCCGCCTGCAGGCGGATGGACTGGGTCTGGTTACCCCCTCCTTTTTTCACCGGTGTGACTCCACCCTTGTAGCTGCTCAGGTCCAACTGAGGAATCGTCAGCTCCGAAGAAAAGGTGTTGCGGTAGTGTTGTCCCAAGATGGCGCGACCCAGTGCGCCGCGCCTGTAATCTTTATCGTGAATGATGAGGCACTGCACGGAATCCTCCCGGATAGGGTAGTTGGCGTATTCCCTTGCCTGGTCGTCAATGAGACCCTGGTTTGGGGGCACAATCTCCCGACGGAACACACTTTGCACCTGCGTCTGCGCCCCTTTTTCACCTTTGGGAAGGGCTTCTACGGACTTAAATTCCACCCACAATGATCCATCGTGGTATAGGTCCAGAACGGCATATCCCGCTCCGCCATGCGCGAAGAGGCTTCCTTCGCCACGACCGACCGGTGCAACCTTTGAGCCTGATCCCGATACGATATACCGCTGGTTGTCTTTCTCAATGTACTGCAAGCTGTGCTCGTGGCCACTGGCAAAGGTTACGTTGCCGTTGAGTTGGACCTGGGCGAGTAAGTCTCGCTTCAATTCCTGAAAGGAAGCATTGACATTGTCCTGCTTCGAACCCACATTAGTACGTAGAAAAGGATTTAACGATCCGATCACAGGGAAGGGAATCCACAAGTTATTGTTGATGGTTCTTTGGAGCGGGAACAGGTGATCACCAAGCGTAAAGTGGCCACCGTGCGGGCCATAGGTCTCCATGGGGTGGTGCATCAGCACCACGATCTCTTTTTCTTTGTTGCCTTTGATGGCATCTTTGAACAGTCTGATGAAATCTGTACGGTTGGTAGCAGCACACCCTTCGTTAATTCCGGGATGCTTGCGCCAGCTTTCCAGCCACCACTGGGTATCAATACCGATATAGACCAGGTTGTCGTGCACCTCGATTACTTCAGGGCCGGCGCATCCTGGCTTTGGCTCCCAGATGTGTTTGGCCCCCAGCTCTTTCTTGATGAAGTCCTTTTGTCTCTCCAGGCCTTCTATGCCGTAATCGTACCAATCGTGATTGCCCGGTATGAAGAGGACTTTTCCGGCGAAATCCTTCAAGGGAGTGGTTTGCGCGCGTATGCGTTTCTCTGCTTCTGCACGACCTGGGTGGCCCTTTGGTGGGAAGCCAGAAGGGTATAAGTTGTCGCCAAGAAAAACAACCGAAGTTGATGGATCGGCCGTTTGCAGCTCCATGGAGAGCTGTTGCATTACGGGTAGGCCTTTATCTCCCTTTACCGCTCCGGCATCGCCAATGAGGTAGGTTCGGAAAACAAGCGTTTTGTTTTCCGGAGCTGGACTATCTGTAGTGGGCGTTTGGTTTTTGGCGTATTGGGTAGTGTAGCTGGCACAGCTGGCTAATAGCAGCAGTGTAACCAACGAAAGAAAGCGTAAAAGCATGGCA
>CAZTTF010000092.1:0-5962 GCA_964616365.1 uncultured Lewinella sp.
ATACTTCATTAAGCCCGGAACGCAGAAAGAAGCTTACGAATACTGGAAGGAAGCCCGCTTGAAGTGGCACAAAGCCCTCGGTCACCCGGAGTAGAAACTCCGTTACCACGATCACGACAACCTCGCGCACTACGCCGATGCTGCCGTAGACATCGAGTTCGAATTCCCCTTTGGATTCAAGGAGCTGGAAGGTATTCACAGCCGGACAGACTTCGACCTAAGCGCTCACATGGAACTCTCCGGGAAGAAGATGACTTACCACGATCCGGCCACGAAGGAAAGCTACGTTCCCTACGTTCTGGAAACATCGATTGGTGCCGATCGCCTCTTCCTGGCGGCCATGAGCTATGCGCTCCGGACCGAGCAGGTGCCCGGTCAGGATGACCCCAGCAATGTGCGTGATGTGATGAAGCTGCACCCGGCCATCGCTCCGATCAAGGCTGCGATCATGCCGCTGAAGCGTAATCATGAAGGCATCGTTAAGGTGGCAAAGGATATTTTTAATGACCTGCGTTTCCGCTTCGATGTTCAGTATGATGACACGGGGGCCATCGGTAAACTTTACCGCCGCCAGGATGCAGTAGGTACCCCCTTCTGTATTACGGTCGACTTTGATACCATCGAGGAAGGTGAAAACAAAGGAACAGTCACCGTTCGCGATCGCGACACGCTGGAACAAAAGCGGGTTAAGATCGAGGATTTGGCAGCCTTCATTGGTCCTAAGGTCGACATGAGTAACCTGTTGGCGGCAGCACAGTAAACGGCAATTGTGCAACACTGATGTTTATATATTCTCCTTGGGTGGCCGAGGGGGAGTATAAAGTAACCCGGAAGCTGAGGAATCGGCTTCCGGGTTTGTTTTTTGACTAGGAGGAAAAGTAGTGGGCGCGGACGCTGGTGGATTGAAAGGACTAAAGAGCGATGTCTATTCGTTCCGCAGACTTTAGCCTGCTTTCCCGAAGACCCATTGTCAACCCAGGGGGACATTTCGATATTTATCGTCTCCCGCCTTACTTCCGCGGTACTCAACAACCTCGCGGTGCCGTTATCCAGGTAGTTTTACCGAACTTACAGCCCGCAATTCTCCTGACCTTATGTACCGTCTTTTACTTTTATCCAGTTTGTCACTGATTATACTGTCCTGTACTGATCAGATTGATGACCTCACCCGCATTGACGAAGTGCGGCTTTCTGCTGATTATGCCATCCCATTAGTCGAAAGTACAGTGCGTCTGGATGACCTAATTGGAGACGTGACCGATGAAATATCGTTGTCCGTTGATCCTGACGGACTGCTACGGTTCAAGTACGAAGGGGAGATCGCTGCCGTGGGCAGCGAGGTGGTCTTTGAGCGCCTCGACGCTATCGCTGCCGGTATCTTCATTCCCATCACGCGCGCGCAAACGGCTGCGCCGTTTGTATTGCCTGACGACGTCGACCTTGATGTGTTGCGGGTTAAAGGAGGGCTGCTGAATTACAATCTGACGAACAGTCATAACCGGCCCGTAACGGTGGAACTGTCTCTGCCCGACGCTCGCCTCAATGGCGAGCCCCTGGTCATTAGCGGTACCCTGCCAGCTTACAGCGGGTCAGGGCCGCTGCCGGCAATTAATAATCCTGACGACCCTGTCTCGTTGGCAGGGTACGAATTGAATACCCTGGAGGATTCCATTTATATCACCTATTCAATTACCGATGAGAACGGTTTTGTCCTGGAACCATCACAGAGTACCGTGCTGACGATCACTAACCTTGGCTTTGACTACGTGGAAGGCTATATGGGGCAAGCTTTATACCCCGGCGGCCGTGATACTATTGATGTGGACTTCTTTGATAACTATCAGGAAGGAAACATCCGCCTTGCTAACCCATCAATCACGATGACCCTGGTAAATACTTTCGGAGTACCGGCACGGGCTCTGATTGATGTACTCAACGTAATCGAAGCGGATGGAGACACGATTGCGATTGAAGGTCCTGGAGTGGAGAATGGCTTCGATTTCGACTTTCCCGCTGTGCCGGGCGAGATTGCAACGACCACCTTTGTCTTTGATACGGCTAACTCTAATATTGCGGATGTGATCAGTGCCCGCCCGGTTGCCCTCGATTATGAGGTGAATGCCCAGTTGCACCCTACCGGAGATACATCCATCCGGGGTTTTTTGACTGATACGGCCTCGTACCGGGCACAAGTTTCCCTGGAGTTACCGCTGGAGGGTAGTGCTGATCAGTTTACCCTGCGCGACACCTTTGCGGTAAACGTAATGGAGGATTACGACGACATCACTGCAGTCACCTTCCGGCTGACGACAAAAAATGGATTGCCGATAGATCTCGAAATTGAAGGGACTTTTCTTGATGCCCAGGGCAACGCCCTGGCGGATCTAACCAACGGTGAACTGACCATACTGGATGCCGGCATTCCCGACGGTAATGGGAGCTACGATCAGAATGTACTCCGGCAGGACATTTTGATGGAAGGTGATAGATTAGACGCCATTCGGAATGCTACCAGCCTGGTCATACTACTGCGGGTTAGCACCGCCGGCGGCGGTACGGAATTTGTCCGCATCACCAATCGCCAGGAACTGGAGGTTTTATTAGGAGCCATCATTTCGGTAGCGCGCAACTAAGTGCACGCCTGGGGATTTAGATCCAGCCTTTGGTTGGTACTTTTTGACTTGTCTTTCGCCCAGAAGATGTACCATGGCCCCCTGTGCCTCCATTTTTTCCTTAAACAGACGAGGAGAAGCTGACCGGAAAGCACCAGTGCTTCTTCGTATTATGTGTCTGCTTAATGTTTAATTCAGTTATTGATGTTCACGCTTAATACTTGCTTCTTGAAAAATACGCTTTGCACCTGCGGCCGCGCCCTGATGTTCTTGCTGCTGTCTCTGCCGATGACGGGGCAGGATATTACGACGCCACTGATGTCAGAGACGTGGCAGGCTACCTTCAGCAATCCAGCACTCTATGGCAATATGCTTGGGACGATGACAATCGGGCTGCCAGGCGTCCATAATGATCTCAGACTGGAGAATATAACCTATAACGAACTGCTGGCGGTCGAGAACGGGGTGCGCATCATTGACCTTAATCAGGTGCCGGACTTGCTCGCAGAGCGGAATGAGATTCGTAATGATTTCACCTTGGAAACAGTTGGTTTTGGCATCCAGGGCGACCGGTTTAGCTTTGGTTTGTCCCACCGGCTACGGGCAGGCGGTGCGATAAATTACCCCCGTACGTTAATTGAGTTGGCCGCGGAGGGCAACGCTCAGTTTATCGGGCAAACGGTAGAGATTGCACCCTTTGGCTACGCCAGTAGCTTTCACGAATTCGGGTTTGGTGCCAGTCACTCCTTCGGTAAGATTCTGTGTATTGGTGCGCGGGTTAAATACCTGAGCGGGGTAGCGGACATCAGTACGAACGAGAATGCCAGCTTGCAGCTGACTACGGGTGAAGACAACTTTGCGCTTTCTCTGGCTCAAGACGTTCAGCTGAACACTTCGGGGATAGCTAACTACGCCGGCCTGGATAACATTGATGTTGATCTGAACTTTGATAACCTGGGGCTGGAGGAGTTCTTTAACGGTAATAGTGGTTTGGCTTATGACGTGGGTGCCTTTATGGACCTGGGAAGAATCCGGCTACAGGCGGCAGCAAATGACCTGGGTGCTGCTATTACCTGGAAGAACGATGTTACGAACCTTGACTTTAGGGGGACGGACGAATTTCGGGGACTGGATGTACTGGAGCAGTTTCTGGAGGATTCCATCTCGTTTGCTGGAGTGCTGGACACCCTGCAGGCAATCTTTGAGCCCGTTGAATCAAACGAGGATTACAAAACCAACATTGCCACTACCTATATCCTAGGGGGAGAATTTGACCTTACGGAACGGTTGACCCTTGGTGGGATTCTGGTGCACTATGATCGGCCGCAGGCGTCGGAGACCGCCTTTGGTTTACAGGCGCGCTACCGGTTTTTTGAACCACTCACTCTTGGCGTAAGCTATACGAGCAGGGAAAGCGGTTCTTCAAACCTAGGAATGAATATTCTGGCTAATCTTGGTCCTTTTCAATTATTAGCGTCTACGGACAACTTGCTGACGGTTTTCCAGCAAAGAGACAGTTCCGAAGCCAACTTTCGCATTGGTTCATCGCTCTTAATCGGACGGGATTACTCGCGTCGTTTCAAAAAGAAAAAGAAAAAAGAGGAGGACCTTTCCGAGCGGATGTAATGACCGGAAAGGAGTGTATTTTAACAGGAAGCGGTCGTTACGTGCTCCGGTAGAGTAATCTAATCATTGTTTGAGGCGTTATTGCAGTGAACGACTTAATCCATTGGTATGTCTCTGCGCAAAAAAATGTTCTCCGGGCTGGTTGCCTTGCTGGCTCTTATCGTATTCACGGCTGCAACGGTCAATCCGGTAAACGATAAGTTTTTTGAAATCATGAAGGCCATCGAGGTGTACACCAATGTGTACAAGGAGGTGAATACCTACTACGTAGATGATATTGAGCCAAATAAGCTCATGCGTACGGGCATCGAGGCTATGGTAAGTTCATTGGACCCCTACACTAATTACATCTCGGAGACTGATGTTGAGCTGGCGCGTTTGCGCCAGAGTGGTAAGTACCAGGGTATCGGTGCTAAAATTGAATACATCAACGGGTTGCCAACAATCCTGACCCTTTATAAAGACCAGCCTGCAGACGCCGCAGGCCTGAAAACGGGAGACCGTATCCTGACGGTTGATGGTAGGGAGACTGCTGGGTATAATCGGGAGCAACTCGAAGAAATTATGCGTGGCTTCCCCGGCACAACAATGGAGCTAACGGTAGACCGGCCCGGCGCTGGTAAGCAAAACCTGGAGTTGATTCGTGGCGACGTAAGTATTCCCAATGTGCCTTACTCCGGGATGTTGGCCGGAGAGGTGGGTTACGTAGCGCTAACCACCTTTACGCAGGCTGCGGCTAAAAATGTACGGGATGCTGTCGTGAAGCTACGGGCGGATAACCCTGAGATGAAAGGCGTCGTGCTTGATCTGCGAAATAATGGTGGTGGACTGTTGAATGAAGCTGTAGACATTGTCAATATCTTCGTTCCTAAAGACGAGTTGATCGTTACGACCAAAGGAAAAGTACGCGACTGGGATCGGAGTTATAAGACCAAAGGGAATCCCCTCGACCTGGAAATTCCGGTGGCAGTACTGATCAATGATCGTTCGGCATCAGCGTCAGAAATTGTAAGTGGAGCACTGCAAGACCTTGACCGTGCCGTACTGATCGGACAACGTAGTTTCGGCAAGGGGCTGGTACAAAACATCATGGAGACTGGGTACGGTAGCCGGGTGAAAATTACCACGGCCAAATACTACATCCCTAGCCGGCGATGTATCCAGGCACTGGAATACCGTGACGGAAAACCTTATAATATTCCCGACGATGAGCGGGCGCAGTTTAAAACCCGGTCAGGGCGAACGGTACTCGATGGCGGTGGGGTTGCTCCTGATATTGCACTGCCCGTACTCGGAGGGAAAGCGATTACGCAGGGCTTGCTTGATGAGTACGTGATCTTTGACTTTGTCAATGAATGGGTGACTGATCATCCGTCGATTGACTCGGTAGCGGATTTCCGTTTTACTGACTGGGCTCGGTTCGAAGATTTTCTTCAGCGTGGAGATTACGAGTATACTTCAAAAGCTGAGCTTGCGCTTGAAGAAGCGCTGGAGAAACTTGATGCCGAAGGCTTCGATGTTACAGAACAGCTGAAAAACGTGCAGGAGCAAGTGGAGCGCGAGCAATTGGCAGCCATCCAGGGCTTCCGTGACGAAATTACCAGCATCATTGAAAAAGAAATTGCCGGACGGTACTACTATCAGCAAGGAGAAGTTCAGATGGGGCTTCGAAACGATCGGGAAGTTCAAGCGGCTATTTCGGTGCTGAACGACCCGGCGCGCTA
>CAZTTF010000093.1:0-29668 GCA_964616365.1 uncultured Lewinella sp.
GGCAATGCTCGTAGGTGCGCGTAGCAGGAGCATTTACCTCGGGAGGGAAGTTATCCGTTAAAAAGAGAAGATTTTTGATAGGCCAGATTAAGGTTAGGGTGCAGCAATATCGGAAAGCCTCCACTACCCCATTGGCCGCACTACCTATACCGAAATAGTGGTGATCAGTTGCTCCGCAAAAGCGACCTTAACCCCTACTCCATCCGCTAAGTGGTTGAAGCCAATGGCACATTGGTAGTCAAACAACTCAATGTCCGTTGCAGCGGCGAAGGTAAAGCACAGTCCGCCAACTAACACAACCGGGCCAGCAGCCGATGACTGGATTTGCGGCCGCAGGCCGCAGGCAAAGTGAAATCTAGCGGCTCCTTCGGTAAAATCCCCACTAAGCTGGTCGGTGATTATCACCTTATCCGGCATGCAGGAAAAGGCCCGCTGGTGTCGCGTCCCGGCGTAGCCATCATGCGCTGCCACAACCTCTGTCTCCGTGTGCCGGAGGAGAGCAGTCTGGGCCCGTCGCCCGACGCGAAATCCACCCCAAACGTCGGAAGAATTCTGGTCGTTAACGGTTACGGTATTATGCGCTGCCGTTGAACGCTCCCAGGCCCTGCGCTCGTTTTTCTCGTAAGTACTGATTGAGGTATCTACGACGACAGCCTGACCACCAGCATGTAAGACAAAGCTCAAATTATCCGCATGGGCGTGGCCCGGAATGTAAGTCGGGCCGATTTGAGCGGCATCGATCCAGAGAGTCAGGGCAACTGTGCCATCATCGGTGCCGAGGTGAATGTCTTTGCGCAGCAAACCTGTGCTTGCGGCGGGCTTACCGGGTGCGTGGCTAAAACCGAGTGCGCTGGCATACGCCTGCAGCGCGTCCCAAGCTGGCGCGATGCCGTTAGTACTATCGTTAAAGTGTGGATAACCTCCTGAAGGGGTGATGAGGTAGTTGGCCCAGTCCAACTGTTGTTGCAAAGTAGCCCTAAGCTTTATCACAAGGTTATCCGATGGTGTCAGGAAACTGAAAAGGTCAAGCTCTCGCCAAAGGAGGATGAGGTGGTACATTACGGACAACTCGAAGTGGGCACCATCAGCGAGGTACTGTTCCTCAAGTTCGGCGATAAGGAGGCGGTCGGCCTTCCGTTGTCCCTTTGTGTCCTGGAGGTAGCGTGCCGTCGTGCTGAGGGCGATCGCGTTTTCGAGGAGGTGATTTCCGCCCAGGTGGTATTCCACTTTCTGCCACAAGGAGGCGTACTGACGCCGGATGGAGGTATTGACCCTGGCGGGAATCGGGCGCTGATAGCTGCGGTAGAACTGGAGCCAGTTTACCAGCCGCAGGCTGGTGGGGTAAGGTTCCCACCCGTCTTTGTGCGTGGTGTCCGCCGTAATCCATGCGCCGATGAGTTGCTCTCCGGCGTCGGAATCCAGGTTGCTCTGGCGGAGGTACTCGAAGTAGTTGAGGTTGTACGTCCACAGCTTACCGTGTTCGGAAAAGTTCCAATCAATCGCTCCGAAGGAGGGAAAGTGTACCGTCTGCCCCAAAAAGCAAAACCCTGCTTTGGTGTAGCGTTCGGGTAATGCATTAACGACCCCGGTCAATACAGGAGGCAGCTTGGGGAGTTCCGGGTTGGCCCCTAACCAGGACTGCACCTGCGTCCGCGCAAAATTCTTTGTGAGGCGTCCCGTCAGGCGATAATAGACCTGATAGATAATTTGCCGGAGACGAAGGTGGCGGATGGTGTGGAGGAGGCGGAGCGTGGTTTTTTAGTCTTTTAGTTTGGCAACACGAAGCTGCAACTCGTCGGACGAACTTTGCATTTTTCAGCTTGCTATGCACCAAAAAAATGCAAAGTATTCGTCAGACGAGGCAGATTTCTTAGTAAACGCAAGTATTCCTTTAATGAACGTATAGCAACGCAATCCTAGCTAATACGCTGTAACACCTCTGACGTCCGTAGTCACCAGATTGCCAAGCCACCAGCCTAGCCCACCTTAACCCAAGTTCCGGATTTAAGGCTTTCCACGGCAGCTACCGCAGCCCGACTGGCGTTCATTACCTCCTCGTAGGAAACGATGGCTGGCCCACCGTTCTTCAGGCTGCTGTAAAAGCGCCGGAACTGTTCGGCATGTCCTTTGTCTTGCCCCTTACGCATCCCGCTGCCCTTGAAGCCAAAATACTTTGACTTACGGAAGTTGTCGATGATGGCGGTGCGGTTTTGACTGTAGACTTCTATTCTTTCTTTCGAATAAGCCTTCGACCCGTTCGCAAAATAGTTGATAACGCCCTGTGCGCCATTCTGGTAGCGTAGCAGAATGCTCGCATTATCGGTATTATCAGCTGCTTGCGGCCCCATGGCGTTCATCACCACGCTCTCGACGAGGGAGCCGGTGAAAAAAGTAATGAGATCAATGAGGTGGCAGGCTTCGCCGATGATTCTGCCTCCCCCGATTTCCATGTCGTGCACCCAGACGTCGGGAGGGATGAAACCCGCATTCATAGTTGCGACAACGTTGATGGGCCCGGGCTGATCACCCAGCTGCATTTTCACATCCTGGCTGAACGGACTAAAACGGCGGTTAAAGCCAACCGTCAGGGTCTTATCTGATTTTTGGTAGGCTGCGTCGACGGCGTCAAGATCCGCATGCGTAAGCGCGAGCGGCTTTTCCACGAAGACGTGTTTGCCCGCTTCGAGTGCAGCAATTACCTGTCGGGCGTGCGCATCATGCCGGGTAGTGATCAGGATGGCATCAACCTCCGGGTCATCCAGTAAGAGCTGGTTATCGGTTGCGCTTTGCGCAACGCCAAACTGCTTAGCGGCCGTAGTGCCACTGAGGCCTCCCGCACTGGTGATGTACTTTATTGGAGCCCCCGCCTTTTTCAGACTGGGCAGAATGGTTGACTTGGTAAAATTACCAGCGCCGATGATGGCCATCGTGCCGGTTCCGGCGACGAAAGACCGTTCCTCTACGGTAACCGAGCGGCGGACTTCTGCACTGGCCGACGTTGCACCAGCAGCGTCGTTTGCCGCGGTCGCGGGTGCATAGTGCAGGATGGAGGCAATGCTGCCCTGCTTACCCATGTCTCCGTATATCTCCAGGTAATCATCGAGCGCTACGCGCTCAGTGATCAGCGGAGCTACGTCTATTTGTCCGGCCGCCAGGGCATTGAGGATGGCCGAAAAATTCCGGTTTTCCGTCCAGCGGACATAACCGATCGGGTAGTCCATTCCTTTCTGCTCGTAAGCAACATCATAGCGCCCGGGGCCGTAGGAACAACTGACCTGGAAGGTCAACTCCTTGTTGTAGAAATCGCTCCGCTGGATATCCAGGCCAATCACGCCAACCAGCACGATCCGCCCGCGCTGGCGGCTCATGTTGGCCGCCTGACTGATGACCTCGTTACTCTTGGTGCTGGCGGTAATCAACACGGCATCTGCCCCTATTCCTCCGGTATGTTGCATGACGGTTTCTACCGCGTCGGCTTCGCCGACGTTGACGGCCGTGACTCCCCAACTGGCCGCCAGGTCAACCTTCTGCTGGTCAAAATCCAGGCCAATAACCTTACAGCCGTTGGCCTGCAGCAACTGTGCTGCCATTAGTCCGATCAGGCCAAGCCCCGTTACAACCACCGTTTCTCCGAAGGTCGGATTGATCAGGCGTATCCCCTGCAGGGCGATCGCTCCGATGACGGTAAAAGCCGCTGCCTCGTAGCTGACGCCATCGGGGATTTTAGCCACCAGGTTTTCCGGTACGGAGACGACTTCAGCGTGGCCGCCGTTGCTGACAACTCGGTCTCCTACCTTAAAGTCTGCCACCCCAGCCCCGACGGCGATGACCTCACCGGCATTGCAATAGCCCAGGGGCAATGGCTCTCCCAGCTTACGAAAAACGGCTTCCACGGTTGGTCGCAGGCCATCCGACTTGATTTTTTCCAGCACCTGCTTCACCTTTTCGGGTTGGCTGCGGGCCTTCTGGATCCACCCAGCTTTGCCGAAGTCAACGAGCATTTTCTCGGTCCCCAGAGATACCAGCGTCCGGTGGGTCCGAATGAGGACATGGCCCCGCCGCAGGGCGGGGGCTGGGAGCTCGATGAGTTCCGTTTGACCGGAAGAGAGGTGTTGAATGATTTGGCGCATGGGGGGGGGGGGGCAGCTATCTAAAGTATGTTATTCTCCTTAGTTCTAGTATGGCAAGTTATTTCTGATCAGTTGGGCCAGGTATTCTTTTGTAAACCGATGAGCAACTGCGTGGTTCTCAGCTTTTATTCTGGCAACTAACTCCTTGTCACTGGTTAAGTTTTTCAGGATACCTGCGAGCTCAATATGATTATTGGGGTCAAACACATAACCATTTACCCCATTTACGACTGCACTTGAAGCCCGTACACCGCTGGACACTACCACCACATTACTTAAGCACATAGCTTCATTAACTACTGCTCCCCAGCCATCGTAAAAACTTGGAAGCACTAATACATCAGAATGTTTCATCACCTCGAAAACTTCCTCATGGGGCATTTGGCCAGCTAATTTAACTGACGTAAGGTTATGCCTCCTAACCTGCTGCATTAATGATTCCCGTGAGGCGCCGTCGCCAACAATAGTCAATTCGAGATCATATTCTTTGAGTTGCTCCATTGCTTTGATCAGCACCTTGAGGTTCTTTCTTTCAATAAGCTGACCAACGAATACAATCTTTAGTGGTGCCCCTTTTTCTCTTTGGACCGGTGCAATAATCGGAGCATTACTGGTAAACGTAAATTCTTCAGCGTTCCATTTTGATGCTCCAATAGAGCGATAGTCTTCCGTACATCCTTTTCCAATAGCCAAAAGAGTGACGCTAGAGCGATTGATTCTTGATATCGCAGCTTTCCGGATTAGGTTATTAACTAGTCCTTTGTACTTAAGCCCTTCAGACATCAAAAAATAGGGCTTACCAGTCCTCACAAAATTAGCAGCAAAGCGATAAAAGTCAATGTTTTGAAAAACACCAAGACTGCCAAAGAAATCGTATCCTTTACGATTATTAAGGAAGTCATTCTTTAGCTTCTCGTCTTTCCACAGACACCGGTACTGTGGAGTATCAGGTTCTGGCCATTTATACCCAGGCCGAAGATGCTCCGTCGGGTAATAGAGTCCGATAACGAGGTCGAGGTCTTCGAACTCATTGAGGCAATCCAGGATAGGATAAGCGTGAGGGTTGTAGTAAGGAAGAAGAAATTTACCTCTAATCAACTGATACTGTATTTAGTAGGAGAGCCCTAGGAAATAGCAAAACCAAAAATGTCGGCCAGTAAAAAATCTGTCCTGGATATAAATTAAATTCAAAGTAGTTGATAAAAATTACCGGAACTACTAACACGATCAAGTAATTCATCCAAACAAAACGAGTTGTTTTTTTTACGAGGATCCAAACACTTCTTATACAGATACTGATAAAAGCGAGTAGCCCCAACCAGCCATGCTCCACTAAGACTGATAGAAACGTATTATGGGTGCTTATATTGGTGTAGTAATTATCACCAAAATGGTGCTTGAGGAGTACCTCTCCATTGTAAGCTCCCGTTCCTAATAATGGATACAGCTCTGATAACCTTTGATAAAAAGACCAAACTATTACTCGTTCATTAAACGATCCATCAGACCGCTCTCCTTCAATGGCATTACTTGCATCAGCTATCTTACTTAAGATAGCGAGCGACTGCCGATTCTGATCAGCGTATTCAAGTAACACCGGCACAAAAATGGCCAGAGCAATTGCAGTAACCGTAATCAAAAGCAGCTTCTTCCATAATCTCTTTCCAACAGCGTAATATATGAATGCCACAGAAACAATGGCCATAGAGAGAATAACCGACCTTCTGGCACTCAGAACACCAAAGGTTAGTACTAGCACGGCAACGATTAAGTCAACAATTTTCCCGGAGAAATTACTTTTTCCCGTAACCAGTGAATCCTGATAGACGATGCGATTCAGGGCCAAGGATGCGAACAAAACAAAAAGGCAGTAGGCGAAAAACGTCTTACTCGTAAAGGCCATGTAGTATTTCACATCAGACCCTAGCGTATGTAAATTGATTAGCAAAAAAAACAGGATGATTAGATTGCTGTAGAAAAGTAATCTGAGTAAATCCCTCAACCGCAAGGAGTACGCTGTCTTTTTCGACAGGTAATAACAGTAGCTCAGAATAAGAACTAAAGAGAATATTTGCCAAAAAGTATATAGTAGGCCATTTAACAGGTCAAATGTGTTGAAGAGACCTAGGATAAGAATTATAGAAAATATCAGTACATCAACATTCTGAACTAGAAAAGTCCAGGCTGTACTACGTACTCTTAACCAATGAAGAAGGAGAAACGCGCTAAAGACACAAATTGGTAATCGTAAGTATTTTATCAGACCCAGTATTGGATTCCCATGTGGCACTCCAACAACATCATAATACAAGTAAGAATAGTTCCCTACGGTGATAAAATGGCTAGTAAACAAAAAAAAGCTCACCACTGAAAGCAGCTGAACCTTTTTTGAAGTAAGCAGCAGATTTACCTTATTACCTGCTTTCATTTACTTTTAATATTTCAGTAAGCCTAGCCAGCATTTTTTGCTTAGAAAAATTTCTTTCAACAAATTTACGTCCTTCTATTACCTTTTGGCATCGTTCCTCCGGCGAGGAAATACATTGATGGATGGCAGTTGCCAATGATTGACGATCACCTTTCTCACTGCCCCATCCATTTAGTCCGTAATTCATCACCTCAGGAACACCACCTATTCTGGAATACACCACTGGAAGACCACAAGCAAGTGCTTCAATGTTAGCAACTCCTAATGCTTCCTGATATGCAGGCACACAGAAAATATGGCTATCCATCATATATCTGTATACTACTTCCCGTGACTGGCTTCCCAGGAGCTTTAGACTTACTGCCTCTGACTTCACCAGATCATGGAGATACCTGTGTCTTTCTTTATCGGGTCCGATTGCAATCAATTCAAATTTATAATCGGGCAGTAACAACAAAGAATCAATTAATACTTTTAGCCCTCCCCTGATAAAGTCCGTCTTAACAAAAAGTATTTTAATGACTTGATCTTCGGCAATAGCTCTAGGGGAAAAACGGAAGTTACTTAAGTCGATAGCCTTATACATAACAGGCATCGTAGTTTCCCTTTGACGATAAGCGGATATCAGGACTTGCTGCAAGTGATACGAATTGACGATGATCCTATCATTTACTTTAAAACTAAAGCGTTCGAACTGACGGAACAACCATCTTCGCATGTAGGAGTACCTTCCAATACCAGAGGTTCCTCCAGGAACAGCACTACTGTCATCATTAATCATACCAAGGATATTCAGCCCTTCCCCCCGGAAAGCCAGCCCTGTAAGAACCCCGGTTACAGCATTCACAAACAAGACTGAGTCAAAGTTGTATTTTTTAACTAAAGTTCGCACTGTTAAATAGTAATCAATATTCCTCAGCAGCATCCCTAGTGGAGGGAAAAGCTTAGACGCCTTCAAAGGCAACTTAAAGACTTGCTTATTTTGCTCGTAAACATCCTCAGTAAGCACCTTGACCAGCTCCACCCCTGGGTTATTATCTGCCAGCTCTAAGCATAGCCGAGTAAAGATCGCCGGACCATTAACCGGTGAACTGAAGTTATTACTACATATTAAAACCCGCATGTTATTTATGCCTGGTTGAGACTGTGGTGGAGAGACCTAATTGTTTTCACGGCAAAATTAAAAGCACTCGCGTTTGAGCAACTCACCAAAATCTTCCCATCGGAGCTTGGATGCAGCAGAAGCGTTATTCTTACCTATAGCCATTAATTCTTCACTGCTCATATTAATTACTTCCTCAAGTTTACTTTTCAGCGATTCTGACCTCTTGAAAAGGAGGTTTTTCTGGTGGCTCAACCTTGCCACAACAGCGCTACCTGCTAGTGTAACAATAGGTTTACCATACCCCATCGCCAAAATAACGGAGCCTGAATTTGTAATGGCTTTAAAGGGTAGTACAACGAGATCGCTAGCATTGAGAAAGAGATCGATGTCCTCATCTGAGACGAATTCATCAACTAATTTCACATCCACCTTTCCCTTTATCGCATGGTTTATTTCTTGCAGGAGGTTCCCTCCCTTTACCTTACCAGCTATGAGTAACAGTGAACCTGCTTTTGTCTCATTTTCAATTGCATTAAAAGCATCAATTAAATCAGGCACTCCCTTATATTCACTTATTCCTCCAATAAAAAGGAGTACTCTGCTAAAATGTGATAATCCAAGGGATGATTTTGCCTCGTTATTTGAATAAGTGTTTGGATAGTGATCAATATAGCTTCCTTCAGGAACAACAAAAACTTTCGCAGGCTCAACATTAAAGTTGTGGCAGACGTCCTCTTTTGTTGTTTCACTGAATACCCTTACCAAGGTACACTCTTTGGCAAAATATGACCGTACTAATCGCTGTACTCTTGATGGAAGCGCATTGTGGGGATAAAGGTTATGGATGGTCCATATTAACTTAACAGAAGTCATCCTAAGGAGAAAAATCTCAAGAATAAAAACAAAGGATCTGATATACGTCTGCCAGGATCTCTGTGCAAAATAATAACTCTGTATCCAGTCGAGATGTATTACGTCAGGCCGTTGAATTAAACAAGTACGAAGAATTGCCAACCACCTTCCTGGCTCGCCACTAGCAACCTGAGCCCCTCCCCCAATTTTAACACCCTCAATCATTAACTGCTGATAGGGATTTTCAGGACCAGCAAGGGGTAGAAACGAAACTTTATTCAACTTATAAAAGAATTGGCCAATACGGACTTCGTGGGTTCTGCTCCCTACTCCTCTCCCCTATTTTCACAGCAGGAATACCCCCAACGATTGTAAAATCGTCGACGTCCTTCGTAACAACTGCCCCAGCAGCTACGACTGCTCCTTCGCCGATCTTCACACCTGGTAAAACAATGGCACGATTACATATCCATGCGTAATCCCCTACATCTACAGCTCCTCCTTTAGTTTTAAAATCCGGATCATTAATATCATGTTGCAGTGTCCATATATTTACATCAGGGGCAATGTCAACATAATTACCTATTACGACCTTTCCTCCCCTAGCATCAATCATGCACCCTTGATTGATATTTACTCCTTTACCTATCCTCACCTCTCCAGTATTCCGGATACGGACTTTACGTAAAATAATAGAGTTAGCACCTATTGTCCAGACACCTCTCCAAAGGCTCATTCTAAACCTTCTACTGGGAAAATGTGTAAAAAAATTATTGAGAAGATAGACAAAAACAGTCCGCCCTCTTTTTCCCCTAACCACTCTTCTAACAAGAGTACTAAACACCCCTAAGCCATTTCATTAAAGCCTTAGAATAAGGAATACCATGAGCGTTCACCAGCCGATTAATTGGTAATTCCTGTCCCTTTTCATAGCTAATACTAGCATCTATCCAGAGATACTTCTTTATGTGCCCTCCTCTTGAATATTGACTAAAGGATCCAAAATCATCGTTTAGTAACTTAAGCTGTAATACAGGGCATGAGATCAAGGCTGCGTCCAATGCAAAGGTGGTCCCGATATTTATAACAGCCTTTGCCTGCCGGATCAAATAATATTTTTGAATCTGAACATCTCGGTTCAAAACATCAAACCCTTTCTCGATGCTTAATAGTTTTCCAACATGAACTCCTGAAATTGCATTTAGTATGTCGGTATCCTCACGAGGTGCTAAGGGATACGGCCTTACGTATAGTATAATGTCTTGTTTACATAACTCTCTTGCAAGGTCACGTAAAAAGTCAATCTCCCCTTTAAAGCCGTAATAATCCGATGAAGTACACATCGGGTAGACACAATAATCTTTGTCCTTAAAATCTAACAATTCTTCTCTTAACTCAGCATCCTGAATTGAAGATATGAGGGTTGAACTACTGCTTGACAACTCTCGGATATACCTAAACTTTGGTATCTCATTGAGTACAGCAACTTGTTTTAAATTTTGAAACTCCTCCGTTTCCTTAGCAAGTGCCTTGTTCCACGTCAAATGAAGAAATGGGTTGATGAAATATGGTTCTTTCATAGGATGATCCCAACTCTCCATTATAGAGACATGCTTCGCAGACCATGGCGCAAGTAAGTAAGGATTATTCTCCTTGGTAAGAGAAACAACTAAGTCAGCGTTTTTAATTGGTAAAACCTTTGTAAGGCGGAGGCGGGTAAAAAGGCGAAAGACTGTTGCGTATATATTATTCAATTTTACTCTAGTAATCTTTAAAACAAACACATTTTCTGACAGCCAAAGTTTGAAAGGTTGCCATTTTTTTGCCTTTCGACTACTATATGTCTCTGAAAAATTATGGCCGACAAAAAGCAGCTCAAATAATTCAGTTAGTCTCTTACCTAATTTCGAATGGTACTGCTCAATAAAAATGAATCGATCGACTTTGGCAAACTCGTTCTGATCATAATATTCAATTATGTGTTTCCTCCCAATAAGGATTACTTCGATATCCTTGCTTTTTGCCAGTTCGATTAGTTCAATTACAGAATAGAGAGCATAGGGATGCTCGACCAAGACAGCAACTCGCCTAATGCCATCTTGTAGTACCTTATCAAAACTAATGTCATTAACTTCTTCCACTATTACTGTAAAGTATCTACGATCAATTTTCTGAAGCAGATAAATGTGACGATAAATATTGACGCAATCACAAAGGAGAGCAAGAAACTAGAGACGGGGGAGGGCCTGATAGTCACCAAAGGGAAGGTAGGCTCATCAATTGTCACAAAAAATGGAGCTTTGGTATTCAGGGTAAAGGCAGCCGTTTCCATGTTCTTAATTACCTCACCATACATTATTTCGTACATACGAACGTCACGATAAAGTCGTTCAGATTTTAATCTGTCAGTATTTCTTACGATGGTACCTATCCGATCATTAAGTCTGGCTAGTTCCACTTCTGTACTAGCTAACAATGTACTAATACTATCTGCTTTGGCCCTGAGGTTAATGACGGTTCTCCTTGTATTACCTACCTCTTGTTCGATGTAAAAATCGCTTAAGCGGTCATACCAACCATTTACTAATTGCAAGGACAACTCATCGTTTAAAGAGACACCTTTCATCTCAAAAATTCCAGTTTGAGGGTCGTAGTCAATTGACAACAAAGGTTTTTCTTTAGTCTTCACCGCAATCCGGTACAACTTATTAAAGATGGACACCTCTTTCCTGGACAAATCATCCTTGATGCTAGAAGAAAGCCTTATCTCTGACTCCTGGCCTTCCTCACCCCATAGGTTCTGTAAGTCGTAGACATCAATTATAGCATTAGCAATGATCTTAGACTCGCCCGCAACAACGGCACTATCCAATAAGGTTGCTCCGGCTATTTTTTTAGAACTAGCCAATGAAACTACTTTGTCTAGATTGTATTCAGTGCCGCCCCCTCCAACTACTCCTAGCTGCCCCAGTATTGAACTCACTCCTCCCCCTCCGGAATCTTCGTTGATCAGGAAGGTCATTTTCGCCTCTTTTAGTGCTGGCTCAGTATAACTTAAGTAAGCCATTACACCACCTACGACAATAGCAGGTAGTAATATCCAAAGGATATTTCTTAAAATTAAGCGACCGTATCCTGCGAACAAGAGTAGAACATCTTTAAAAGATATCTCGTCGGAACTGAACTTACTCTCCATATTAACTACTTACGATTCCCTTATGACCCAGTAATGAGTGTGTTTCACTAAACAATCTCAAATATCTACCTAATTATCTTGGACAACCATTTTCACGTTTTCAAACGCCTCCCTCATTTTCGTTTTAACACAAGAGTAAAAGAAAGTCAAACCAATCGTTATGACTAGCACTCCACTAAATATCACCCATTTTGAATTAGTGATTAAAGACTGATAGTAAATTGAAAACAAAATTGCCAAAGAATAACCTGATGCTAGCCCCCAATAGCTGTGGTAAAGAGCCCGAAACTCCTGACGTGCAGAAGTAAGGTTGAAAAATTTCATCCCTTGTGGCAACAATAAGGGAAGTACAAGTAATAATTGCAGACAAGTTCCCACAATAACTCCACCAACCCCTATAAATTGAACCGCAATAATACTGACAAGTAGATTAACGACTACAGTTAATAGCTCAATGCGAAACAGGCTTTTAGTTCCTCCATTCACATAGATGGATTGATATACCATTGTGGTCAACACTCTACATCCAGACACTCCAAGCAGTAGTTGTCCATAGATGTAATAGTCTTGATAAGACTCAGACCCTATCCAGTAGGTAATAAAACTTGGAAAAACAATTATTCCTAAAAGTAGAAACGGTAGTAACAGATAGGCGAATAGTTCTCCTGATCGGGCTACAAATCCAACCAGTTCTTTTTGTTTGTTCCTGCTGTATAATTTCACGAAGTGTGGCTGTAGGACTACGTAAACCCGCGACAAAAGTGATTTCAATACCTGATAAGGCTTAGTAATAACTGTATAAATAGTTACGAACTCTACGGGAAGAAATAGCCCAATAATAAGTCTGTCAGAATTTTGGCTAAAGAAACCTACTGCTGACAAGAGAAAGGTCTCTTTCGCATAAGTAAATACACTTCTTGAATTCCTCTTAGATTCTGTAGCAAAAAGAAGGTCCCCCCGGAGTAATCCATTGGTGTATTTCTTTAAAGTGATAAAGTCTAATAGTACATCAACCAAGATGAATACGATTTCTCCAATCAGGAGGCACAGTATGCCTATTTCATATTGAAACACCAAGTAAACCAACACTGCCCTAAACACCACCTGTATTACCATAAAGGCGTTTCGCTGGTAGAACACACTTGCCCCCCTAAGGATCGCAAGCGGCAACTGCCTCACGATAAGCAACATACTATAAACACCACTACCTATAAACAGTACAAAGGACACTGGTGAGTGTACTTCAGGAATATCAAATAATAACTCCTGTAAGTAAGCAACGAGTACGAATAGTAGTAGTACGAAAAGTGAAGAGAAGACAGTTATCGTAACACATGTACGGAGCGCCGCCCCGTACATTCCCTCCTCTTTAGTTTCTAAATAAGTTGAGACATACCGCAATAATGCCTTACCACTACCAAACTCAAGGAACAACAGTGACTGGGCTAAGCCAATTGACAGAAGATATACACCGTACAATTCGTCGCCATAGACACCAATGTATACGGGGATAGCAATTAGACTCAATAAAATTTGCGCCCCGTAGACAACATAGTTACTTACTACATCTTTTAAAAATTTTTTCACCTACAGAGAAGCTACGCTCTTAGGGAGTTACACAAAACACATAGTTCGAATAGCTTCAAAGCTACTGTCGATTATTAATAATCACCAAAGTAGCAATCGTCGTCGCTGCCCCTGCTACAACCTGAGCTAGGCCGATCCAATTGAAACGTTCCTCCCGACGCTCCTTCTGCTGTTTTTCGGGCCTGCCAGGGACCCGGATGCTTGCACCCGGAGCTAACTTGGGGTAGTTGTGGATTCCAGCGAAGCTCGCGGTTTCTCTTACCTGGCCGTTAGCGTACTGTACTGTAGTTCTGCGGCGCAGGGCTTTAGTACCATTGAACCCTCCTGCATATCTTTTTACGTACCAGTTAGCTGGTTTGGGGCCTTGATAAGCTACCTGTAGGGTCTGTCCTTCCCGGAGGGAATCAACACCATAGTCATCAGCGATGGTGTTGTACAGGTAAATCGTGACCAGGTCCTGCTGCTTGGGGATGAACAAAGTATCTCCTCCCCGCATCACCATATTGGCTGGTGCCTGAGGATTATCCGTAGCGGCAGAGAGATCAAGGACAACGTTACCAATTTCTCCCTCAGCCCGGTAGAGGCTGGCACCACTTACAAAGGCTTCACGGGTTAAGCCGCCTGCTCTGCGAATCAGGTCGGTTAGTTTCTCGTTGTCCTGCAGCAAGGCATACTGCCCCGGGTAGCGGATTTCGCCGCGGAGCACCACATTCTGGATACGCTCAAATTCTGCCGCGTTTCTTACCACGATCTCATCGTAGGGTTGCAACTGGAAGGTGCTGGCTTCGGGGCTATCAATATCAAGTGTGGTGAGCAAGGTCTTGGTCCCGGACCCATCCGTAAAGCCTAAGCGGAAGATCTCAATACGGTCCCTGGCTGCGCTCAGTCGCAGCCCGCCAGACAGGTAA
This sequence comes from uncultured Lewinella sp., assembly GCA_964616365.1. GTDB lineage: Bacteria > Bacteroidota > Bacteroidia > Chitinophagales > Saprospiraceae > Neolewinella. The sequence goes on from CAZTTF010000093.1 coordinate 14,207, forward strand.
AGAACATCTCCCAGCGTCAGGCTGGGGTCATAGATGTAATTCCCCGGACCACGAACGGCCCCACTAACCACTACATTACGGTCACTATCCGTGAAGCGTTCGTTAGCATAAACAATGACTTCGTCAAAGGGAGCAAGCGCGAAATCGCCATCCGTCCTTAGATCAAGCCTTTGGTACTCCCTACCCTCTTTATTCGTCTGGGGTGTACGGACCAACACTACTTCAGGTGCCGCATTGGGGAAGGTTCCACCAGCTAGTAAGATCGCTTCGTCTAAGGAGAGCGCACCGTCTACCGGAAAAGGTAAGGTTACTGCACTGTCCCGGACAGCGCCCCGAACAGTAAACTCCGTTTCATCAACAAAGGCCCTTTGGGCTAAAATGCGCACTACATCGCCCCGCTGCAGCATGAATTCCTCTGCACCTGCGTCCGCGCCCAACTGCAAGCGCTCAAGCCGCGAAGTACCGTCGTCATTACTACGGAATAAAAAGGCGACATCGGTACGGGCGCCCGGGCGTAACCGTCCTTTCTCAACCAGGCTGGCCACATTAAAGCCCTCCTCGAAAGCGTAGCGGCCAGGGAGAAATACCGCTCCTTCGATGGAGACATAGTCTTCTAACGGATTCTCAATTACGGGGACGCTGACCACGTCACCGTTCTCCAGCTGAAAGTCCGGCGATACAGACAAGTCTACATTCAGGACTTCCAAAACCCCTTTATCGTAGCGGGTAATGCTGATCAGAGAGGTTTCAGCCGTTGGCACCGGATTACCAGCAAAGGCCAGCAGGTCAGCAATACCCTCCTCTTCCTGCAGCTCGTAGATCATCGGGCGCAGCACACCGCCCTCAATAGTCACAAGCTTTTCCGCCAGTGGCACGAAAAGCGTAGCGTTGTCGGCGAGGAATAAATCGGTCCGCTGTTTAGGATTACGCAGGTAATCATAGACGTCCAGCATGACCGTTTCTTCGCCACGAACCAGCTGAATGTTACGTACACTACCTGCCTCCGTAGGGCCTCCGGCTGCCACCAGCGCGTTGAAACCAGTATTCAAAGCCGAAATGGTAAAATTCCCTGCGTTTTCGACTTCACCAAAGATGCTGACAGAAATGGTGCGGGCAACCTGTACCCTGATGGTGAGTTGTCCATCCTGAAAAGCGTAGTACCTTTTCAGCCGATCAGCGAGTAATTCCCTGGCATCACCAAGTGCCACGCCTGCCAGGGGCATGCGTACACCATTGGGAAGACGAACAAATCCGCGTTCATCAAGGCGTAGCAGGAGGTCAGCCTGACTAGCCCCGAATATTGTTATCGCAATTTCATCCCCAGCTTTCAGGGGGTAGCTATCCGGAGGCGTCGCTTCATCAGTAGCCTGAAACAGCTCAAGGCTCTTATTCCGAAACAGCTGATGTCCGTAGATCATGCTTTCCTCTAGTTCCTCCTCGACGGGCTCTTCTTCCAGGATTTCCTCAGGCGCGTCTTCCGGGTTTTCCGGATCAGCATCAGGATCTGTCTCCACTTCTGCCTCTGGGTCTTCCTCCTCGGGGCCTTCAGCAGCTTTTTCCGCCTCCATCTCCGCGATGATTGCTTCAATCTGGGGGCGCAGCGCCAACAGCTCAGCCTGAGTAGCATTGAGTACGTCAATACCTTCGGCTTTCAGCCGCTTGATCAGTTCTTCCTGGGTGATATCCCGTTCGCCCAAAAAGGCCTCTATCTGAGCACGCTGAGCGGGAGTTTGCGCATAGCAAGTAACCGAAACGGTAAATAGCAGGCTGAAGAGTAGGATGTATTTTAACATAGGGATTGAATAAGACAAATAGGTTTCGCTGTCTTCCGACACATAGTATGAGCCTCAGCTCCATTGCCTGCGGCATATGGCTGAGGACACATACTATGTGCAGAAGAGCTAGCAATCATTCTTTAATAAACGTTGACCTAGGTCGAGGTTAATAATACAATCATTCGGGTTTATTAAACCCGAATATTCATTGTAAGAGCTAAAACCCCATTCAGCAGGATGGTTGACCAAGCCTCCTTCAACGGGATTCATATGTAGATATTTCAGGCCATTTTTGATAGATTGACCATGTGATTTCACGCGTGCATGCTGGCGCCATCTTGAACCAGTTACACCAAAGTGAAGGTTGTAGGATTTTGAATATCCCATTTCCAAACGGCGAACTGCTTCGCCTAATTCTTTAGTAGGGAACACTTTAAGCATCCCTTCTTTATCGGTTGGCAGATCATCCAGGATTTTATCTAATGGACATAATAAAAGATGAAAATGGTTGGGCATACAACAATAGCCAAGAATTTCCGCCACCCCTTTCATTTGCCTCACTAATTTCCGTAGAAAAAACTCATAGTTTTCATCTTCGTGAAAAACTGGCTTTCGGTCATTGCTGCGGTTATAGACGTGGTAGACTTCAATGTCCTCCCTAAAATCCATTATTCATGTTTTGCCAACCAGTTTTTGCTTGCGATGGACATAGTATGTGTCTCCAGAATGCTCCGACGCAGTCGGATAGTATTCGGGAGCTCATACTATGTCTCGGCGAAAGCAAGCATACCCAGGTAAGCAGACCGAAATGCCTACTATTTCTCGGTAAAAGTCTCTTCCGACACATCGTATGAACCTCAGCTCCATCGCCTTTGGCGTATGGCTGAGGACTCGTACTATGTGCTGAAGACTTAGTCTTTATCATAACCGCCAGATTTTTTCTCCGGGCATTAGTTTATCACGATCATAGATCGCTTTGAGGTCAAACAAGAGCAGTTCGCCTTTACTGACGGCGCGAAACTGATCAAGGGTCATTGCTCGGAAATCCCGGTGCGCAACGGCAACAACTACCGCATCGTATTGCTTTCCGATCTCATCGACCATAGTGAGGCCGTACTCGTGCGCCACCTCATTGGGGCTGGCATGGGGATCAAATAAGTGAACATTGACGCCGAAGTCCATCAACTCTCTGACCACATCGACCACTTTCGAGTTCCGGATGTCAGCGACGTTCTCTTTGAAAGTAACCCCCATCATCAGCACCTTACAGGCCTTGGGGTTAAGGTCCTTCTTCAACAGGGCCTGGACCAATTCCTTCGCAATGAAGGCTGGCATGCGGTCATTTACCCTGCGCCCACTGGCAATCACTTGTGGATCGTAGCCGATCTTGACGCTCTTGTGCAAAAGGTAATAGGGGTCGACGCTAATGCAGTGTCCCCCTACCAATCCGGGACGGAAGGGTAAAAAGTTCCATTTTGTTCCGGCAGCTTCAAGGACGTCCTGCGTATCGATCCCCATTTTACTGAAGATCACACTCAGTTCGTTAACAAAGCTGATGTTCACGTCGCGCTGACTGTTTTCGATCACTTTGGCGGCCTCCGCCACTTTGATTGTTTTGGCCCGAAAAATGCCTGCAGTGATGACGTCGCCGTAAATCCCCGCGATGACCTCCAGCGTAGGCTCGTCACTTCCGGAAACTACTTTGAGGATGTTAGCAACGGTATGTTCTTTATCTCCGGGATTGATCCGTTCCGGGCTGTAGCCGACCGTAAAATCCTCACCGAAAACGAGACCGCTTTCTTGCTCCAGTACCGGCACACAATCTTCCTCGGTACAGCCGGGGTAGACCGTAGACTCGAAGACGACAATATCTCCGGGTTTCAGCGCTCCTCCTACCGTAGTGGAGGCACCCAGGAGTGGCTTGAGGTTGGGAGTCCGACTTTCATCGACCGGGGTCGGGACGGCAACGATGAAGAAAGACGCTTCGGTTAGTTGGGCGCGGTCGCAGGTGAAAAGGATGTCTTTATCAGCAAAGGCAGCGGGCTCCAGTTCTTCGGAGGGGTCCTCACCCCGCTTCATCATTTCAATCCTCGGTGCGCTGATATCGAAACCAATTACCCGGAATTTCTTAGCCAATTCCAACGCCAGCGGTAAGCCGACATACCCTAAGCCGATCACTGCGATCGCTTTGTCTCCAGCGCGCAGGTCAGCGAGCATTTTAGTAGCACTTAGGGAAGGATGGGTACCGTTTAGGGTCATCAATGGTTGCTTTAGTTTTTGGGTGCAATAAGCTACAAGGTAAGGCGAAAGGTCAGACCACCACCTTTTCCAGGAAGTAAGGGAGCGTACGCCGAAGTCCCTCAGCCCGCGAAATTGTCGGCTGCCAATTAAGTACCTGCTTAGCAAGGGTTGTGTCCGGGCGTCGCTTTTTGGGATCATCGACCGGCAAGGGACGATGATCAATGTAAGCAGCCTCGTTGCCTACTAATGCCAATATTTCTTTAGCGAAATCCATTATGGTGATCTCGTCACCATTACCAATATTGACGGGCTGTGCGTAATCGCTCAGCAGTAAACGGTAGATACCTTCCACCAGGTCATCAACGTAGCAAAAAGAGCGGGTCTGGCTACCGTCACCAAATACAGTTAGGCCTTCTCCCCGAATTGCCTGACTGATAAAGGCGGGTAATACTCGACCATCATCCACCCGCATCCGGGGACCATAAGTGTTGAAAATCCTGACGATCCGGGTCTCTACCCCGTGGTAGGTGTGGTAGGCCATGGTCATCGCCTCCTGAAAGCGTTTGGCTTCGTCGTAGACACCGCGGGGACCGACCGGATTGACGTTCCCCCAGTAATCCTCCGTCTGAGGATGAATCAATGGATCTCCGTACACCTCACTGGTTGAGGCGATGAGCATCCTGGCGCCCTTGGCCTTGGCGAGGCCAAGGAGGTTATGCGTACCAAGGCTACCAACTTTCAGGGTCTGAATTGGCATTTTCAGATAGTCGATCGGGCTGGCGGGAGAAGCGAAGTGGAGGATATAATCCAGCTTTCCGGGGACGTGGACAAACTTGCTAACGTCGTGGTGATAAAAGGTAAAATCCTCCCGGGGCATCAGGTGGGCAATGTTATCCATTGAGCCCGTGATGAGGTTATCCATTCCAATCACCTGATAGCCTTCGGCGAGGAATCTGTCAGAAAGATGGGAACCGAGAAATCCGGCTGCGCCGGTTATGAGGATGGTCATATGTAGTCGTTAGTGATTACCGGATGAACGGTATCAGGCCAGCAGGCGAAGTAAGTATTCTCCGTAGCCACTTTTTTGTAATGGGGCAGCTACTGCCCGCAATTGCTCGTCGTTAATGTAGCCCATACGCCAGGCCACCTCTTCAATGCAACCGATCTTAAAATCCTGTCGCTTTTCGATTACCCGCACGAACTCAGCAGCATCGTGTAAACTCTCGAAGGTCCCCGTATCCAGCCAGGCGGTGCCCCTTTGCATTACCCCGACTTCCAGTTGATCCATTTCCAGGTACACCCGGTTGACGTCCGTGATCTCATACTCTCCCCGAGGGCTGGGGGAGATGTTCTTTGCAATTTCGACCACTCGCTCATCGTAAAAGTAGAGACCGGGTACGGCAAAGCGCGACTTGGGGTTTTCGGGTTTTTCCTCGATGGAAACAGCCTTATTCTGTTCGTCAAACTCGACGACGCCGTACCGCTCAGGGTCATGTACGGGATAGGCAAAAACCCGGGCGCCAGATTTCAGCGCTGCACTCTCCTGCAAAAGTTGGGAGAGGCCCGCTCCGTGAAAAATGTTATCCCCCAGAATGAGCGCAGCCGGGTCACCAGCAATGAAAGACTCACCGATAACGAAAGCCTGGGCCAGGCCATTAGGTACTTCCTGTACCGCAAATTCAAACCGACAGCCTAAAGACGCTCCGTTTCCAAGTAGGTTACGGAAGGCCGTATTGTCTTCCGGAGTAGTTATGATCAGCACTTCCCTGATGCCCGCCAACAGCAGGATAGAAAGCGGGTAATAGATCATCGGCTTATCGTAGACTGGCATAAGCTGTTTGCACACCCCTTTGGTGATGGGGTAAAGTCTCGTTCCTGATCCTCCCGCGAGAATAATGCCTTTCATTTTGCTTTGCTTTTCTGCTGCGCGTATTTCAAGAAATTTCCTTCAATACTGATTTTACCCGTACATATGCTCATAGTAGTCCTGGTAGGATCCACTGGTCACATGATCGAGCCATTCCTGATTGTTCAGGTACCAATCGATCGTTTTACTTAGCCCCTCTTCAAACTGCAGGCTGGGCATCCAACCCAAGTCGTTTTTCAACTTGCTAGCATCGATCGCGTACCGCATATCGTGGCCTGCCCGATCAGTTACGAAAGTGATCAAGCCGGCAGAATCACCTTCCGGGCGGCCGAGCTTCTCATCCATTATTTTACAGAGTAAGTGGATGAGGTCGATGTTTCGGTATTCATTATGGCCACCGATATTGTAGGTCTCTCCCTGCACACCTTTGTGGAGGATGACGTCAATGGCCCGGGCATGGTCTTCGACGTACAGCCAATCCCGTACGTTAACTCCCTTACCGTACACCGGCAGCGCTTTGCGCTGCCTGATGTTGTTGATGAACAAGGGCAGGAGTTTTTCCGGAAACTGATAAGGACCATAGTTATTGGAACAATTGGAGAGCACCACTGGCAAACCGAAAGTGTGTCCCCAGGCGCGCACCAGATGATCACTACCTGCTTTAGAGGCGGAGTAAGGACTACGTGGGTCGTAAGGGGTATCCTCCAGGAAAAAGCCTGTCTCGCCCAGGGAGCCATACACCTCATCTGTGCTGACGTGGTAGAAGAGTTTTCCATCGTAATCCCCGGCCCAGGCTTCCTTTGCCACCTGCAACATGGTTGCCGTCCCCATCAGGTTGGTCCGCACAAAAATCAATGGATCTTCGATGCTACGGTCAACGTGACTTTCGGCCGCCAAATGAATCACGGTATCAGGCTTATGCTCAATGAATATCTTCCGTAGCCCTTCGAGGTTAGTGATGTCTTCGCGAATAAAAGTGTAGTTGGGGGCCGCTGCTATGTCTGCTACGTTTTCAAGATTACCAGCATAGGTCAGTGCATCCAGATTGATGATCTGATAATTAGGATAGTTGTTTACCAAACGACGGACAACGTGGTTGCCAATAAATCCAGCACCGCCAGTAACAATTATGGTTTTTTTAGTTTGATTCATAGCTCAGTCATTTAGCAAACCTGGCCAGCAAGCAAGCTGTCCCCCTGCTTTTATTTATTTACCTCGCACCTGCGTCCGCGCCCGTATGCACATAGTACTCCCGATACCAACGGACAAAAGCGGCGATGCCCTCTTCCAGGGGAGTGTCTGCCCGGTAGCCGTAATCGCGCTCCAGTGCGGTAGTATCAGCAAAAGTCTTTACCACATCACCAGGCTGCATGCCAAGGAATTCCTTTTTGGCAACGATTCCAAGCTGATCTTCCATGGTCTCGATAAAGCCAAGCAAACTTACGGGCTTACCATTACCAATGTTGTACACCCGGTTAGGTGCACCTACTTGAGCAGGTCTCGGGTCTAGCAGTACCCTGCGAACCCCTTCAACAATATCGTTGACGTAAGTAAAGTCCCGCGACATTTCTCCCTGATTAAATACTTTAATCGGTTCACCTTTCAGCATAGCATCGCTAAAGAGGCTGTAGGCCATGTCCGGTCTTCCCCAGGGGCCATAAACCGTGAAGAAGCGTAGGCCCGTTGTCGGCAATTGGTACAGATGAGCGTAGACGTGTGCCAACAACTCATTGCTACGCTTTGTGGCCGCATAAAGGCTGGCTGGTTGTTCGACGGGATCAGTTTCCGCAAAGGGTACCTTTTCGTTGAGTCCATATACGCTACTACTACTGGCATACACCAGGTGTTCTACGCCGTGTTGCCGACTGCATTCCAGTACATTGACAAAGCCCGTAACGTTGCTGGCTACGTAAGCCTGAGGATTAGTAAGGCTGTACCGGACACCAGCCTGGGCAGCCAGGTTACAGACCTTCGTGATCTTATGGTCGCGGAAGAGACGTTGCATGCCTGCCATGTCTTCAAGCGCCAGCTCCCGAAAGCGAAGCCGAGGGTAGCGGTCACTGATTAGTTCTCTGCGGGCAGTCAAGCCCTCGGCACTAAAGCCTGCCTCGATCAAGCGATCCCTTTTGAGTTGGGGGTCGTAGTAATCGTTCATATTATCGATGCCGATTACGTCCTCCCCTGCTTCAGCAAGTACCTTGCTGAGATGGTGGCCAATAAATCCGGCAGCGCCCGTAACGAGAATCATAGCGTAACCTTGTCTTTGTTGGTGCCTGGCACGCCTTCGGCGTCCATGTGTCGGAGACACATAGCCCAAGTCGTTGACGACGACAGTACACCAATCTTTTTATTCACTTTTACCAAAGTGATTGTCCGTCTTCCACCTGCTCGTCCACCCCACTTAGGGGTTCGCCGTTGAGGGCAACCAAAAAGGTAGGATCGACTTCGCAGGTCGAAAGACATGCACCGAGCCCACCCAATGATATCAGGAAGGTTTTCTTACTTTTTTTGCGGAGGTAGTACCCCCTTATTCCGACCAAAGGGCCCTTAATGATTTCCACTGGCGTCCCGGTCGTAAAATCAAAGGTTGCTTCCACCGTTTCCCAGTTAAGCTCCCGGTCAGCGCTTAAGGTACGTAGCAGGTCCATCTCGGCTGCAGCAATCTGACGTCGGTTCTTTCCCAGGGTAACAAAAGATGAAATGTAGTGGGCTCGCCTTACAGTTGCCTCTTCCTCCTTACGGATGTTTACGAACACGTATCCTGTTAGTAAGGGGAGCGTCCTTCGCACCTGTTTAGAGGGGTAATTGTAAATACGTTCCCGCAGGGGAACGTAATACTCGATGCCCGCCTTTGCTAATTCGTTGCCTGCCTTTTTTTCGTGCCTGCTTGCAGTACGTACCGCGAACCAACGGCGTTCCGCTACGTGCATATCATCTACAATCGTAGAGTCGGTAGCAGCAAGACGGTGGTTAAGGCTCGAAATTCGGATAGCCATAAAGATGACAGGGCAGTTAATCAGACCACAAAGATAGCTAACCCAAAGGGTTAATCAATCACCAGTGAGCACAATGCACAGGGCAATCGCAAAGTCTACTCTTTTTCCATGCTTCGAGTCGTCAAACGAGGTTTTTTCCGGCTACGCCAGGCCAAAACTACGCGTTGGACGACCTCTGCTCTTACTTTTCGACAGCCTTGGCACAATGCAAAAACAGGGTCAAAAACACTTGGAAAGTGCAGGGCGAGGATAGCCTGACGCGAGGTTTGGCAGTGATGTTTAGTTTACTTCGTCTGTTGGTCCTTTAGTCTGATAAACGGTCATGACTGCCTGACAGACTAAAGGACTGCCAGCCTTGAAGATCATGGGAGATTAGAGCATGATAGTCAACAACTTGCATTATTGCCTCGACCGAACCTGACGTTGGTTTAGTACGCACCGAAGTAACGGCGCATGAACCACTCTCCGGCAAAGAGGGTGAGCAACACGAAGAAAATCCACTTCAGGTGGATCACCGAACGGGTATTTACCGTCTCAAACAGTACTGGCTTTACCGTTCCCGCGGCTTCCAGCCGCGCAGGCAGGTCGGGTAATGCTTCGGGGAACAACAGCTCACCGCCGTAGCGATTACTCAACTTACGCAGTAAACCATGGTTAGCCTCGAGCGCGAAGCGCTCGACTTCCACCGCCCGGACACTGAAACGCCCCTGGTAGGTCAAGGCCTCACCTCCGGCGTTTGTCCGTGCCTGGAAACGGTAGTTTCCTACAGGCAAAGTACCCGCATTAAGTGTATACGCGTTGGCCGTACGGTTAAAGGTAAATTCAAAGTCTTGTCCTTCCGGGCCACTCACCGTCACCTGAGCCTCAGGCTCATTGATCAACTCATAGCTGCTGTTATAAAGTTCGGCATCGAAGAGAACTGGCTCATTTTCATCGAAAATGTTCTCGGGCAAACTTACCCGGAAACGCCGTTTGTCCTCCTGGACGGTCAGGTACTGCGCCACCTGACTGATCAGCTCATCGAAGCGCTCATGGTTGTTGTTATCCAGGAAATCAAACAGGCGCCATTGCCACAGCCCCGACCCCGTGATCACGCCCGTACGTACCCCCCGGCTTTCTCCCACTACCAGGAGCGGGTAGTCGGTATCTACACGGCCAATACGCTGGGTAAGCACGACCGAAGCTCCCGGGCCTGGCGCGAATTCTCCGAAGGGAGCAGTAAGCGGAGGAAACCTCACCAGTCCCTGACGCAGTGTTTCACTTAGGGTAAACAGGTTAAAACCAGGCACCAGGGTGGCACTAACATCGTTTCCTTTGGCCCCGGCAGTCCCTTGAAAAGCAAGAATGTCCTGAGCGTTTGATATTTTATCTCCCGGCGTTGTTTCTCCCAGAATGAACAGGGTAGGAATGCGTTCCCGCTGCAATTGTGTTAATTGTGGGGAAATATCTTTTCCCGTTGAAGGCAACTGATGCAAGACGACCAGATCAAAGTCTGACAACGATTCTTGGTACTTACCGGCGTAGCCTAACTCCACCTCGTTATTCTGCCCGGCTGCCAGCGCCTGACGGAGCGCGGTCAGATCAGGATGCGGCGCATTCGCCAACAGCAGGATTTTTTGTCTGGCGTCCAGAACGTCGACAAAGATGTCCCGGGTATTGTTCCCCCGGCTCACTTCGTCAGCAATACCGCTGACGGAAATACGGTAGCGTTGTACGCCAACCTGATCGGCATCCAGGATAATCTCCTTCGTCGTAAAGAAATCATCTTTATCAATCGCAATCCTTTCGGAGAGAAGAGATTGATTACCGCCCTCTCCTACCCGACTTACCGTGACTGTGGTAGTCGCCCCGTTGGCATTTCGGGCAGCAATGTCAACCTGAATGGAGAAACGGTCGTTCAGGTAAGCAATTTTATTGTGAAAAACCCTGCGAATCAAAAGGTCACGGCGCACGGTAGTATCGCCAAGTCCAACTGTATATACCGGTGCTTTTATTTGCAAGTTTCGGTAGGCGGGGTTGGTGCCTTCATTGTAAATACCATCAGTTGCCAGCACCACCGCTCCGAGATTCTGAGAACCATAAACATCACTAATTTCAGACAAAACGGCATCCAGATTAGTACGCTTAGCATCGAAAGACAAAGCTCCTCCGGCAGTAACCTGATCACCGAAGGTGTAATCCACTACCTGGTATTTCTCGCTTAGCGTGCTTTTGAGGCCCTCCCACTGTTGGCGGTAGGCGACTGTATCTGTTTCCATAGCCACCGACTCGCTAATATCCTGAGCGAGCACCACGATGGGTTCCTGTTGGTCGGTTTGGAGGTACTTCAGCAGAGGCGATAACAACAGGCTAGCTAGTAACGTATAGCCTAACCAGCGCAACAAGCCCATCCCGAAGACTAATGAACGTGGCTGATCCTTGAAACCGGACTCCCGGTAGTACAGGAGCAAAGCAACCCCAAGGCCTGCCAAAGCACAGAGGATGAGGAACCAGCTGGGATATTCAAAAGTTAGGTTTTGCATGGGGCGAAGGTAATGTCTTTTCTGCCGCCTTTGGCGGCTGCCGGGGAGGATTACAAGGCGTAGTTGTTTTTGTATCCTACCCCTAACGTTCCTACCCCGGTTAATAGTCTGACCTGAGGTCCTACTTACCGGCAGGAACCAAGGAACTTGAGTCCAGCACAACAAATAAGCGAAGCATTCTAAGACGGTCAGTTGGTTAGTTGTCCAGCAATGTTTCGCTTACCCCTGTGACAAAGGGACTACCAGCCTGAATCGGAAAGACTATAGGAGTGTCCGCTGAATGCAGGCTATTCGCTAATTAACTACGTCAAAGCACCTGCGGATCAAGCGCCCAGACTAGCCCTCGAAAAAATACTCCGATCTTGAACAGATATCTTTTAGTCAACAAACTTGTACCCAACTCCACGCACACTCAAAAAGAACTGCGGGTTTTTCGGGTCTGCCTCAAAGTACTTCCGGAAGGACAAAATAAAGTTGTCAATCGTACGCGTACTTGGGTAAACGTCGTAGCCCCAAACTGATTGCAATATCTGTTGCCGGCTCACCACCTCTCCACGACGGTCAGTAAGCAATTTCAGTAGCATCGCTTCTTTCTTCGTCAGGGTGAATTCTCCGTGGTTACCCTGCGCCTCATAAGTGGCAAAGTTCACCTTGTTGTCCCCGAATGAGAACAGATCAGGTGTGACCTCTGGGCTCTTGCTGGTACGTTCGATAAGGCGGCGTACCCGTAGCAGTAACTCTTCAAAAACGAAGGGCTTAGTAAGGTAGTCGTCTGCACCTTTCTTCAGTCCCTGAATACGATCAGCGGCCTGATCCTTGGCAGTTAGAAAAATGATTGGCGTTTCCCGATCAGACAAACGAATCTGCTCCACTACCTGAAAACCGTTGACTTCTGGCAACATGACATCAACAATCATAATGTCGAAATGCTGCTCCTTGCTGTGCTTGAGGGCTGTGCGGCCATTGTCTGCGGTAACCACCTCAAAATCTTCCATCTCAAGGTTAAGCTTTACCGTTTCGCGAATATTCTCTTCGTCTTCAACTAACAGGATGCGTAGCATATACCAGATACTTTATGGTTCTCCTATGTTGACGTTTGGCGGGGGGAATTGGTTGTGAAAATGGTCCATTTGTGACGGTAGCGTGTCACATTCCCTCCGGTAGCAAGCGGGTGCTAAGGGGGACTATCAAAAGCGAAAAAGGGCGCGCGGACGCAGGTGCGGTGTAAGTAGGTATTGCAAAAAGTTCGGATCAAATGCCGGGCCTTATACCTTAGTAACCAACTACACAGCTGTAGATGAAAGCCGGTGGAAGGTTAGCCATCGTGAAGCTCACGGATACCCGGCTAAAATAGTCTTTGAGTAAGCTATAGTCCTGCAAAGCGTACTGATACTGAAAGAACTCTCCGTCCGGCCCCAGAACGATCCGGGCCTGTTTAAGGATATCCTCTTTCACCTCCTGCGGAATCATGGATAAGGGTAAGCTGGACACTACAAAGTCTACGCTACCCGCAGGGAAGTACTCAGTTATGGTTTCTGCCCCAACGGGCAGAACCCGTAGACGGTTATCTTTGATAGAAGACAAATGCTGCACAAAGGCCTCATTGATTTCGAAGGCGGTCACCTGACTTGCAGGATGGACTTTCTCCAGGATAGCTCTGGTAACACAGCCATCTCCAGGACCAAGCTCCACAATATTAAGTGGGCGATTCTCCGGTAATTTTTCTACCAGCCGCTTCACCAAAGCAGGCGAAGAACTGGCGATGGCTCCGGTGGAACGAAAGTTCCGGACAGCTTCCCGAAAAAAAGACCAGCGTTTTCTCATAATGTTTCTTGGTAACACCTCGAAAGGTAGGCAATTCTCAAATGAGTAACGGGTAATCACCAATTACCCTTTGCCCAAAATAGCAATTTGACCGATCAATGCCGGGTCTTCACCCGATGAATAACCTCATCAGCTTACTAAAAAACAGGTAAACTATTGTACCCGACCTAATACTGACAACACTTCAAACGCTTAACCTGAAGCTGAATCCGTTGCCGAACTTCCCGGCTGATCCAGTACAATGAGTGGGTAAATGACTGCGATAGGCCCGGACATAATGCTTCCCCGTAGCATCACGCAATTTCTTAACCGGCCTTTTCCAGGAAAAAGACCAGCAGTTCTTCAATTTCCTGACCGATGGTCAGGTTAGGGCGCTGACGTCCCGCTTTACGGTACCAATAGTTTGCGTTCAAGTCATCCCCCTCCATCCGATGGAGCAAAGCATGTACCCAGGCAGCATCGCTGCCTGGCAAGGGATCAATCAGGTCATGTGCGGCCTGCCAATTGCTGCTTTTGATCCACCAAAGGGCAGCCAATTCCGTAGAGAAGTGCTCAGGAGGGCTTTCGGCAGTAAGAGATGCTTCAAATTCAGGACGTTGCAAGGGCAGGCTTTTATCAGTGTGGCGAAGTCGCCATCGGCGAATATAAGATAGTCGATCTTAGCATCGCCGTAAATCTTCTCAACGGTGGCATTTACCACACAGTCCGAGTAAAGGTTACCCGAAAAATCTCGCCCTTTGGTTACACTTTGCCACTCCATTATACCTGGTTAGTCCTCCTGCCCAGCGAGTAGTTTCTCCAGCTTATTCCCTCTACTTCCTTTGACAAAAACAGTTTTTCCTTCCCAGTTTTGTTGCCAGAACCATGCAGTTAACTGATCACTGTCGGAAAACCACGGGCGATCAAACTCCTTAGCGACCGACTCCATAGCACCTCCCACCAAGATTACCTGCGCTCCCACCTGGCCTGCGCGCAGCGCAGCCTTTCGGTGTGCCGCGGGAGCCACGTCCCCTAACTCGAGCATTTCTCCCAGAATGATGACTGCGTCTTGCGGTTGATGTTCAAAAGCAAAGCCGTGCAACGAGGCTTCGACGCTACTGGGATTGGCATTGTAGGCATCCCAATAAAAAGACACCCCGCCGTAGCTTAGCTCCTGGCTTCGGTGATTGTCTGAGCGGTAAGCTTCCAGCGCCGCCACTATTTTAGCTCCCGGTACTTTGAAATACTTCCCAACACCAATCGCCGTCTTGATATTCTGGAAGTTATGCCGCCCGCTAAGGCGGACGTTCGCCGTAAGCGGCTCCCCCTCTTCACTGAGGAAGCTTACCCTGATGTAAGGATGTAATTGCTCCAGCTTGATCTCCATAGCGGGTTCCTCCCGGTCAGGAGCAGCACTCTCCTTATAGAAAATGATTCTACTGTTGCCAGCCGCCATCTCCGCCAAATTGTCCTCATCTGCGTTGACGAAGGCAACGCCACCGGTATCAGCCAGGTACTCGTATAGTTCCCCTTTTCCTTTAATCACGCCTTCCCGGCCTCCAAAACCCTCCAGGTGCGCATCTCCTACGTTAGTAACCAAGCCGTGGGTAGGCCGGCCCAGTCTGCATAGCTCTGCAATCTCCCGCTGGGCGTTGGCCCCCATTTCAAGGATCATCATTTCGGTATCTACAGGGGTACTTAGTACGGTAAGCGGTAAGCCAAGATGATTATTGTAATTACCCGGGGTGGCGTGCACCCGGTATCGCTGAGACATCACGGCGTACACCAACTCCTTGGTCGTTGTTTTTCCGTTGCTGCCCGTAATGGCCAACACGGGCATTCGGTCCCGGCGCCGGTGCTCTAAAGCAAGGTTTTGCAGTGCCACCAAGCTATCTGGTACGAGGAGGTACCGATCATCTCCGGGAGGCACTACCTCCGGGTCGTCAACGATTGCGTAGGCTGCGCCGGCCCGCAGGGCCGCGGCGGCATAGAGATTACCTTGCACCTGCGTGCCCGCCAAGCCGACAAACAGGTCTCCGGCCTCCACCTTCCGGCTATCAATCTTAACGCTGGGATGGCGTAAGTAAATGGAGTAAAGTGCTTCTTCACCGATATGCATGTGGCGAAATTAGGGCAAAAAAAAATCCCCGCAGAAAGTGTCTGCGGGGATTTTCCTTACTTGTTGAAAAAACAATCTTAGCGGCGGCTACGACGACGCTTCTTGGGGTCAGCGCCAAAGCGGTTCTTGGATTTTCCGC
>CAZTTF010000094.1:0-8462 GCA_964616365.1 uncultured Lewinella sp.
GTTGACGACTATCAGTGGGACGATCGAATTTATCCTTATGCGGTCACTAAAGACTTTAATCTGCATAAGCACCTAGTAATATCAGGCCACAAATTAAACGCCACCACTATCAATCCACTAGCGGGAAAACACGCTTTAAGCGGGGTTAAGAGTGCGGTGTATGGTCATCCTCAGTTAGCCATGCAGAACGTAGGCACTCCGAAGGATGAACTACCTAAAACCATGATGACAACGGGTAGCTGTAACAAGGCGGTCTATTCATCGAGCGAGGCAGGCGGAAAGGCGGCATTTCACCATTCAATATCTGCAGTGATTGTGCATTTGGTCGGCAAGAATTTCCACTTCACGCAATTATGCTTTGATGGTGAGGGCTTTCAGTTCATAGACGAATACTGGACAGCAGAGGGTAAAGAGTTGCGCCATGCTGATATTGTTCACGGTGACTCGCACGTATTCTACGAACGCAAAGACGTTACAAAAAGCAAGTTAAGGATTAAAGACCGGGTAAAGCCAGAAAAGCAAGTTTGGCACGATCTACACGATCAGCACATTGGCTCACATCATTCAACAATCCGCGAGCGGGTAGAGCAAGCACTGGCGGGTGACGTGTCGGTGGAGAGAGAAGTTAGGCTCTCGATTGATTACCTTGAGCGCATGGGGCAGGGCACGGAAAACCTTATTGTCGGCTCTAATCACAACGACCACCTAGACCAATGGCATGGCTCATACAATATTCACAAAGACCCCTACAACGCTAAATTCCATGGCTGGCTGTCTAGCGTGGTTTACGGGACCGACAAGAGCTGTTTACAGGCTTGTTTTGATGAGTTTGGGTGTGAGGTAGGGTATGAGTTTATTTCACGCAACCAGCGCCACACAATCAACGGTGTGGACATTTCTCAGCACGGCGACAAGGGTGTGAACGGGTCAAGGGGTAGCGCGAAAGGATTCAGTACGACAATGCTCAAGACCGTCATCGGTCATAGTCATACGCCAGCGATTGAGAAGGGGTGCTGGCAAGTCGGCACAAGCGCAGACGGTATGACCTACGCGAACGGCTACAGCACTTGGATGCTCACAGATGCGCTCATATTCTCGAACGGCAAACGCGCACTTATTAACCACATCAACGGCAAGTCTATTGCTGATTATCTCTAGGCATCAGAGGGCGGCTTAGTTTCTGAATCTATCATTACTCTCAAAACCTATTCTTCTTTTAATTCTTTTTTGATCAACTCGATCACCGACTCACTGATTTTTCTAGGGTATACATGGTCGCTGTATCTCCCTTTAAGACCTCTATTAATACGAATGTGTAAGATTGAATCCTTAATCTTATCGGAAGGCTTGGAGGCGTTCTTGTTTTTCTTGGGTGCGCTCATAGTTAGTTCGCCCGTTGATGCTATCGCGGGGCGTTTCGGGTTTAGATTTGCGGGAGTAAATCAACAGTGGTGTCGATTTTTTGAAAAGCCTGATAAAGTTCTTTCAGCGTTAAACCGTATAACATTTATTCTTTTTCATTTTTTCTATTTGACCAAGAGTCATGAATGTTTGCCAAACCTTATTCCCTACTGCATCTTCTGATTCGTACACTAGCCCTTTTTTCTCTAGTTGGGATAAGTAGCCCTTGATTTGGTTTTCACTTAGCCCGTCTACATATATCTCATCAAATGAGACAAACGGCTGATCGTCTAAGTGATCGCAAAGACCTTTGCAAATATCGGCAAAAACTTTAGATTCGTTTTCATTTATTGCAACTGGCTTGCCCTGTGAGTTTAATGCTTTCATTCTATTTTCCTCTTATCTAGTTCCGCTAGGTCGGTATCACTCTATGTGATGTAGTACATTATACATATAATTATTGATTTGTCAACACATAATTACGCCCTTCACTCATCACTTAACCCTCATCTCAAAAAGCTCAAATAGATTCGCGCTCATATTCCTAAAGCCAGACTCCCACGCTTGCCACGTTCTAAGCTCTATACGGTTCTTTTTCATTTTGATTAACAACGCCTCTACACATTTCCACCAAAACATCACTACCCCAATCTGAAAGAGAAACATTAACCGAGTAGCAAACCAGCCTGCAGTTTAGAATTGTATACCCAAGGCTCGCATCTATTCTGTCTAAACTAGGAGCAAAGGGCGGAGCATTACAAGAGTTTGGTCTATCCCAAGAAAATGCCAGACCGCTAACAGAACAAAAGCCCTGTGTAGAATGAGCCATACAGACAAGCTCATCAAAAGTAAGCTTAAACTCTCTTCCGCGCTTTTTTGCTCTATCTTTTGCTCTTTGGTACATATCGCGAAGCCAAGACCCGCAATTTTCTTGCCCCGCTTGCATAATATCAGCCCACGAACCGTTATCATCGGGATAGCTTGATCTGGATGTCTCTGTCCTTCTTTTTATTCCAACTAGAGCATCAATCATTTGCTGCCCCACCACTTTTGCCGATTCTAAATCAGACTCCCTTGTACTCTTTCTGTATTGCTTTCCGTTAGCAAGACAGGTCACTTGGTAGTAATTGCCCCTCTTGCTTAAAGTCCCTCTATCCAATCTCATTTAGCTCACCCGATAGTTTTTTATAGCCCATGTTTCATATTTTACCACGCGTAAGTCATTGATTAAACTGTATTTTAGCCTAAATTAGCACAAATGTTACCCCTCTTTCACGGCGGTAACAGGGGTTCGAATCCCCTTGGGGACGCCACTTATTCAGCGTCAGAAAGCTAGGTTTTATGCGGCTTTCGAGCAGATTCACAGGGACGTGAGTCATTGAATTGAAACCCGTTACAAAAATCTAAAAGCGGGTTTTAAGTGCTATTAAAGGGTATAGATAGCACATTCTAGCGCACATCCAGCGCAGACAAATCCACTCGATTGTAATGCGGTATTAGATGCTGATAGCGTTGCGTAGTGACCACGCTGGAATGACCCGCCCAGTTCTTAATCTCGGTCATACTAAACTTTCCTGTCATGGCTAAATGGCTGATAAACGTATGGCGCAAACTGTGTAAGCTACCCTCTAGCCCACAAGCCCTTAGATCGCGTTTAAATGCCCGTGACACACTTTTATCGGCTATCGTGAATAGTTTGTCGTCTAGGTGGTTTAAAGCCTCTCTAGCGGGATTAAATAGCGGTATCTCGCGCCACTTGCCCGACTTGGTTCTGGCTTCGTCACTTGATTTAATTATGATGGTGTTCTCAGTTACGTCTGACTTGGTGAACTTCATCGCCTCACCTAGCCGCATTCCTGTGTATGCCATGAATTGCCACTGCCAGCGATAATGCTCTAAGTCTTTATTTCGGCTAGATGCGGCTTTGTAAATCATCTCTAGCTCGTCAGTCGTGTAGAAGTGTGGCGGCTTCGAGTTGTTATCTTTGGGCGGCTTGATGTGCTTAATTGGGTTCGTGTCTATGTATTCCCATTCCACGGCACGATTTAGCATGGCTTGCAAGCATCGGTACTCTTTGAGATAAGTTCCAGTAGCTACGGATTGGCGGCTAATCTGGTAGTCCTTAACTGCTCTGCCGTTAATCTGAGCCAGCGTAAATTCTTTGAAATGTGGGCTTAACCTATCGACAATGATTTGTCTTGTACGGTCAAACGATGCGGGGAATTGTGCGGCATACCAGTCTAAATACTCAGCCGCGAAGTAGTCGAAAAAAGGTGAAAGGGTAGACTGCCCTAGTTCGACCTCTTTGTTGAGCCTTGCCTTTTCTGCTTCTGCTCTTTGTATCGCGCCAATGGATCGCCTAAACTGTTTGCCGTTTTCGCTCCATTGCAAGATGTAGCTTTTGCCGCGCTTCGTGATCGTTGCCATTTGCCCTTAACCGCATCGTCTAATTCTTGCACATGATACAACAAGTGCTTGCGGGTTGTCGGGTAAGGCTCAACACCAACGCTATTCGCCCACTCCACAAACGAGCCAACGTCTTTATAGCCTAGATACTGAGCCGCTTCTTTACGGGTTCGCCACGGGGTGTTCATCTCGAACCCTTTCTCGAATAGGTTTTATTAAATTTAGGGTTTTCAGCGTTTATTGCTCTAGCCTCTGCCAGCAAAGCCTCTCTCCTAGAATCGTGCCATTCAACGAGTATTGTTGTGGTGTCAAAAAACCATTTGGCGCTGGGCTGGTTGGCTATTCCTTCTCAGCATATCATTAGATACGCCAATATAAAGAAGCTCTCCATTAGCGTTTAGGTGTCTGTAAAGCGCAGTCTTTTGAGGCTTTGCTTTCTCAATCTCTCTTGCTTCAACCCACCTAAGAAAATCCTCTGTGTTAATCAAGTCACCATCTTTAGAGGAAAACCATTCGCAGTTGTTTTTAATGTCTGTGATGTAGTGGTTTTTCAGGGTGTTCTCAGCTATTCCAAGATGTTCCCTAATTTCTGCCCTTGTGATCGTCTGTTCTCTGAGGATTATCTTTTGCTCCTCAAGCGTTTGAGGTTTGCTAGGCTTGCTGTTTAGCTTTTTAGCAAGTCTCTCAACCTCTCTAATACGTTCTTCTTCTGTTTTCATCTCATCAACACTTAAGCAATCTTCTATCTGTGGGTTCACGCCTCACCCTCATTAAGTGCTTTTATCTTGGTTATATAAGCCCACTTTTCAGGCTTTTGCTTTCTTGATAGAGCTTGATCATCGCTATTTACCCACCGCCAACCGCCCTTGCCGTTATTCTTAAAGCCTTTAGGTGATTGACCTTTTTTAGGGGTTTTATAATTTTTTCTTGTGGCTTTACTTATGTATTCACCAGAATAGTCTGAACATAAAATATAAAGACAAACATCAGAGGGAGGCTCGCCTGTTTGCCAGCAAATTGAATTAATCAATTCACTTAATTTACTTATTTTGCTCATAGGACAACCTCACAAATTCTTTGAACTTTTTTAAGTACGGCTTGCTTACTCGAACAAACTCGGCTTTCTTTACTGTGCTAGGCGCATAACCTAGTATTTCTGCAAGCTCTTTGCGACTGAGCTTTAGTTTTTGGCGTATCACTTGCATAGACCAACCAATGAAATCGTCACAATCATAAGAAGCTCCGCACGTTGAGCAATCAACACCGCACCAACCAAAATAGGCGGTCTGGTGATTACAAAAAACACAATCAGTTGGCGGCATATCGTCAAACCTGAATGATTCTGATGTTGCTATGTGGGTCACAGATAATATTTCTTTATTGCTCATGCTTATCCCTGATTGCTTTGGCTCGTATCAATATCATTTCTGCTTTGTTTAGCGAGGTGTTGTTGTGGATTACGTTAGGGTAAAATTCCTCGTAAACTCTGGCGCTATCCTTACCAACTTGGTAATCAGCCTCAAGCATGGCAATAATCTCGTCGGCTAAAGTATCTGAATCAACGATGGAGTCTTTTAATGCTTGTGCTACTTCATTTTTTCCCGCGCTATCCAGCACGTTCAAAGCCATTTTTAGCGCACCTTTATCTACGCTTATAAGGTTGTTTGGTTTTCTAGTGTCGGTCATTCCACACTCCAATTTTCGTAGTTATTGATAATCCTTTTAAAGGAATCCACAGCGCCTTTTGCTTTGAGGTATTTAGCTCTATATTTGGTGTGCTTCCATTTTTTTACTTGTAATAACTGATTTTCTAGCTCATCTTTAATAAAACCAAAAACCTCATCGGTCTCCTTTTCAAAATCAAGCGCATCGCCAAAAATCTCTTTTGGGTCATTCTCAGTGTAGAGCTTGATCTGGTTCTTCAACTCCTCAAACGAATAACCACTATTCATACAAGACCAAACGTCATCTAAAGCATACTGAGCTTTGCAATCTTCGTTTCTGCAAAGGCTTGTGGATTTAGTGTCGGTCATTGGTTAGCCCTCCGCTCAGCGTTCATGCAGGAGCAACACTCAGCCTCTTTGGAGTCTTGCTTAATCAATAATCCATCCCAATCACAGCAAAAGAAGTAACCATCTTTGCGTTCGTCTTCTGTTAAGTCTAGGTCTTCGTTATCCATAAGCTCTCTGTATCGCTTTAGGTTCACTGGTTAGCCTCCTTCTGGCACTGCGCTTGTTGCGCTTCGATGATGGTGTCTAGTTTGTTTTCTAATACTTCCTGACAAAGCAAGTTGTGTAAGAAAATAAGCGTAAAAAGAAACCAAACATATAGACGATCTCCACTACTCATTGATCTATCTCCTTGCCTCATAGCGAGCCTTTCGTATCTAGTTCAACACTCCACAGCATTAGCCGCCTGTAAATCGGATAGAGCGACTTTGTTGCCAGTTCTGAGTCAAGCCGATCCATAACCTTAGAAACGGCATCACCTAAGCAGTAACAGAGTAGTGCTAGATTTTGTTTAAGCCAGATCATTATTTAGACTCCTTAAGTTCATCTATTTTGTGCGCCAATATCTCGTTTAAAACGCTTCGTGTGACTGGGTTCTTGATAGCTGGTATTCGTATTCGATAATCAGCTATCCGAGCACCCAACGATTTGTATTGTGTTGGTAGGTTGTTAATTATCACGACTCCACCCCTAGCCCTGCTATTACGGGTAAACCAACAGACTCACCCCATTCTGCGTAGTCGGGGGTTACTCCGATGAACTCAACCCATAACCAATCAGAGAAGAAAACAGTATCCGCTACTTCTTTGGACGTGAATGTGTTGATTTCTGCCGTTGCATTAGGCGGGTCAATCCACGCTACTTTGCAAACAAAACCATCAGGCAACCATGAGTAGTCGTCTAGCACTTGCTTGTGGTTTAGTCTTGGGCGGCAACCCCAATACTTTCCTCCCGCACTAGCGTAGAACTCTTTACGTACTCCGTCGCTACCTTTCATTATCATTTCTAGGCGGTCTACTCTGTATGATCTGGCAGGGAACTGATTAGCAAACTCCATATCAAAATTCTGCCCCACAAATACGCTCATGTCGGGTGTTTTCATTGGTCGCTCTCCTTGTCTAGTCATCTGGCAAATCCCCCAATACAATAATTATTGCTATTAATAGGCCGCCAAAAACCACAACAGGAAGCGCCATTAAAATCAGGCTTAATATTAGCGAGCTATCCATCACTCACACCTCTCGCGCAGATAGATTAAACGCAGGTCTTTGGGTGGGAATTTGGCTTCGACTTTCTTTAGATCGTCTGGGTGAAAGTGATGATTTAGTGGTCTTCTTTTGGTTCTAGAGCTTGATCCAAAAATTGAGTGACGATAACCATCAAAATAAGAGAAACACATGTTCTCTTGCTCACCATCAAACCGAGCCACGAACCCACGCTCCTCATTCATCTCTTGGATAAAGCGCAAGTATTCGGCTTCTTTGGCTCTTGCATCGCGTTCTAACTCTGCGGCTTCTTTGGTTGGGAATACGTTGCCTTGATAAAAGTAGTCTATGTTATATTCTGCATTTTCCAATTCTTCTCTACCTATGCTTCCATCTCCGCAAAGTATAAAAAATATATCCCCCAACTCTGGCATCCCAAAAGGTCGCTTAGGCTCTGGCTTGTACTCTTTGCCGTTAATCTTCAATGGCTGATCTGTCTCGATCTCTAAGACTTCGCCCTTCACTACTTCTATTTTTATTGTGTTCATTGGGCTAGTAACTCCTTGTTCTCGTGTATGTTGCCGATTACTTCAAAGTAGGATTGGCGCTCCAAGCAATAAATGGAGTGATGAATTGATACCTCTCCATCAATCTCACGCAAATGATCGTGTGTTAAGATTGAAAGAATCGGGTATCGGTTATGACCGTAAGAACTCCAAAGCAACCTGACAAACTGGAGCCGCGTGCCTCCGAAAGTCGAGCAATAAACTCGATAAACGCCATCAAAGTTGTCCCCATCATTTCGGTAGAAAACATTAACAATATCCCCCTCATAAATCTCAACCCCGTTCCTGTCGGTTAAGCCAGTGAATTGAAATAAACCTTTTGAGTCTGTTTTTGCGAATCGTGTTTGACCACCTTTAGTTTTAAAGCTAATTAAGAACTCGTCATCAGAGACAAAAACTATCTCGGTAACATCAACCGTTTCAAAATCGACTCTCGCCCTGAATTTAATGTCTCTCACTTAGTAGCTCCTAGAATGGAATGTCATCATCAAAATCATTAGCTGGTGGACTACCCGCGCCACCTTGATTCTGCTGAGTGCTTTGGTTACTTTGGTTGCTCTGCTCATTTCTCTCACGCCTACCACCTAACATCTGCAACTCACTTGCAACTATTTCGGTGCTGTAGCGGTCTTGCCCGTTTTGGTCTTGCCACTTGCGGGTCTGTAACTTGCCCTCTATGTAAACCTGTGAGCCTTTCTGTAGGTGTTCGCCCATGATTTCACCAATCCGATTGAAGCCTACAACTTTGTGCCATTCGGTACGCTCTTGCTGTTCGCCTGTGTTTTTGTCTTTCCAGCTTTCAGAAGTGGCTATGCTTATATTCGCAATAGCCGCACCGTTGGCTGAATAGCGCACCTCGGGGTCGTTGCCTAAGT
>CAZTTF010000095.1:0-13788 GCA_964616365.1 uncultured Lewinella sp.
TTGGTGGAGGAGCTCCGCTCCGACTAGCAACAAATCGGAGCGGAGCTCCTCTACCCAAGTACCCATTACTTTTTTAGCGGACACCCGTGATCATCAAGTCTGTTGGCCTCTCAGTCTTTTTGGCAATCATGACCGTTTAACAGACCAAAAACGAACAGATGAAATAAACCAAGCATCGCAGCCAAACCTCGCTTTAATTAGTATATAATCACGCTTAAAAAACAAAGAGTTACACTCTGTCCGCAAATACGTTATTATATTGCTGTAACCTTATTGACTTTTAAATAGCATTGTACATGAGTTTTTACGACACCCTCCTGAAATTGGAGCGCCTGGCCAGAATGGTCGAACTAGAGCATACCGGAAACACAACCGCCATTGCCAAAAGACTAAACGTTAGCCCCCGCACGGTAAAAAATCTTCTTGACCATCTACGCAATATGGGGGGGGGGGGTAGACATCCTCTACTGCCGTAAACGAAATACCTTTTATTACACGCCTTCCGTTACGGCAGACTTTGTCTTTTTTAGAAAAAGAGAATAATAATTTATTCCGTGCATATTTCTTGCCCTGAGCGGTAATTCTTTTGTCAGTGTTCCCGCCAAGTTGATGGGAATACGGGGAATGCTGAAAACCGGAGAAAAAGAGTAAGCACAGAAAATAATTTATTATGAGGCGAATAATTATTCTATCGCTCTTTCTTACCAGTATTTCGGCAAATGCAACTAACCATCAAGTAAACAATGACGAGTGCCACGGATACGCTACTGGGTATATACGCGCTTTGACTGCACATGCTGCTGCAAATGGCCAGACGTTAAATCCTTTATTTATTGTAGCCACATATGCAATTCAATATAGTAATTGTGTGGATGAACAATAAGCAATTTACACCGACACTCTAGAAAGTATACGAAATATCAGAATATGGTATTTCCACATCCTGGAAAACCGGAAAAAAGTAAGCATAAACCTAATCTAAATTCTTATGAAAATAACTACAGCAATACTTTGCTTTTTACTCGCTGCTTCTGTAAGTGCTGCACCTACAGCTACTACAGGGTACTGCGAGGGCTTCGCAGCAGGATACGTTCAAGCATGCGTTGACCTTTCTGGGGGCACGCTAAGCCAAGCAAGCCGGCAAATCATCTATGATCATCAGCTTGAAATCTGCAGGAACGAACAAGAGCAATAAACAACCCCAGTTTCTACCCTGAATCAAGGCTTGATTCAGGGTAGAAATTCAAATTAAAATCATGAATAAATACATATTTACTTTCCTAATTTTCATAGCATATACAAACTTATTACAATCGCAGCCTGCTGTATCACTTAGCGGAACAATAGAGTACACTTTCTACGTCAACGAAGTGAAAGTAGCAGAAAGGATTGAGGGCCTTACTAAAAAAGACCCAAGTTTCGCATTATATGCGGGAAGCATGCAGCAGATGACAACAATAAAAAAAGGACTAAATCCAATATTATCCGTTTGTGACAATTTCACACTCTTTGAATTAGCGCCTTCCGTAATTTCAAGTGACCCAAACTATAAAACGAACTACTTTACTGCAAAGACCATGGCGATGGATGGTATTGAGCAGCAATTGACTGATCACGAAGCGAATACCAGAATTACACAATATCTCTGGCAAGGCAGCCTTATTTCTATTGAAGACCACTACCAACAGATTAAGTGGACAAGCACCGGAAATACTAAAAAAAATAGAAACTACGTCCTTAATGAAATGACTGGAACAAAACCTGACGGTAGTATTTTCCACGTATGGTACGCTCCCGCCCTACCATATCCATATGGCCCTAGAGGAATAGACGGATTACCCGGCGTCGTATTTGAGGTATACTTTGGAGAGGCACAAACGGAAGGCATCGTACTTAAAAATATAAATTTATCTGCTCGAAACATTCCGTGCCGCTTGAAACTTCCCAAAGCTCAAACTTCGCTTAATAAGCAAGAATGGGCTGATTTATTACAAAAACTAGAGAACGAACGTAGGTTTTAGAAATCAAGACCTCAATTCGTGTCATATCGCTTAGTTTACAGGATACGTTAGAATATCGATTTCAATTACAGAGGTATACTTCGCTTTAAAACACCTCAAAGGCTTCAACGCTGGCGAGAATAATAAACTAAAATTAGGTACCTCGTTACTGTAACCCATTTATATCACATTGGCAAGGCATCCTTAAACAAATCCACCATGAGACCACTAATCATACTTGCCTTAATACTAGTATTCCAAAGTAACAATTACGCCCAGGTTCCAGAAATGTCGGGTCGAGTGTTGTACGACTACTACCTAAATGTTGACGAAGCCGAGTCTGCTTTACAAAAACTTAAAGAAACGAAGCCCGACGTTTACAAGCAGTTTGGTGAAAATCTTCGCAGAAGTAATCAAATTCGAAACGAACTAAAGTTTGAGTTACAGTTTAACGATCACCAGTCAATATTTTACGTGAACGAACAAGCCGTGCCTACTAAACAGGATCAACTTGCTTATTCTACTGCGGTAATCATGGCGAGTAATGCAAAAGATGCCTATTATATTGATCATCAAAAACAACTTCGCTTATCAAGGGGGAAACTTGAACAGACTCCAGTTAACATTATTGAGCCATACGACAAGTACGAATGGACAATAACCGGAAATAAAAAAACCGTCTCTGGCCGTACACTTCTCGAAGCAACGACGCAGCGAACTGTCCAGACAAAAGAGGGTAATGAAAGCACCACAACAGTTCAGGTTTGGTACGCCCCTGAAATTCCAGTATCGTTCGGCCCGTTGGGTTATGATGGTTTACCGGGGCTAATCATGGAGCTTCGCTTCGGACCTAAATACGTTACTGGCTTCACCGCGATTGAGGTTAACATCAATACTTCTGAAAAGCAAAAGGAGATTAAGAAGCCTAAAGCCGTAGCAGACCTGACTGAAGGAGACTTCCAGCGTAAGATGCAGGAGTTAATTCAAAGTCGCCAGTGATAAACTACTGGCTAAAAGGGTGTAATTCAGATAGGTGAAGAACCGAATTTCCGGTTAGAGCTAGTCATCCGATGTCTCAGGCCGGAGGAGAAAAGCGATCACCTGAAGAGACCCGCCTAAAGAAGCTTAAGAAGATGAAAACAGCATTAAATATCACTAGCTTTTGGCTTAAGCTCTTAGCTGTTCTATCCTTACTTTTAGTATCCTTTTTCACCACCGCGCAGGCAATCCAAATCCCCTTCACCACCCTCGACTCCACTACCACCTCCCCCATCGAATATGCCATGGTCGTCGCCACCGACACCACCTCCGGACGGATGGTTTTCGACCGGACTGACGCCTCCGGCAGCGTTACCCTCCAACTTCAGGCCAATACCTATTACCACATTGAAGCCAATAGCCTTGGCTACGCTCCCTATCAGGGAATTTTATTGCTGACGGAAGCACCTAAGGCTCCAATTACCATCGTGATGCGCCAACGGGTGGCCAACCTCAGCGAGATTGTCGTCCGCGACACCCTACCGCCGATCTCCTACCGCCCCGATACAGTCACCTACAACGCCAAAGCTTTTTACACCGGGCAGGAGCGAAAACTAAAGGACCTGATCGAAAAAATGCCGGGGCTAGAGATAGACGAAGATTTGAAGGTTACCTATCGGGGGCAAGATGTCTCGACACTACTCGTGGAAGGAAAACCCTTCTTCGGGGGTGATGGAGAATTAGCCCTCAAAGGCCTCCCCGCTAATGCGGTGGGCCGGGTGCAGGTTTTAGAAGACTACAAGCCCCTCGGTTTCACCCTCGACCCCGGCGCGCGCAAACAGCGCGCCCTCAACATCATCATCCGCGAGGAGAAAAACAACGTCTACTTCGGGGAACTCATGGCCGGAGCCGGTGGCCCGAGTCGCCACCTCGCTCAGGCCGACGTCTTCCGCTTTAACCGTCGGACCAACAACTATCTCTTTGCCGGAAGCAACAACGTCGAGCGCGAACTACTCTCCTTTCGCAGCATGATGCGCCTCATCGGCGGTGATCAGTTGTTTAACGAAGGCGGCTTTCGGGAACTCTCCAACCTTAGCCTGCGGCTATCCCCTCCCCTTTATGCCCGAGACGGCAAGAACCAGTTGCTGGCCTTCGGCAGCAACCACGATGTGAGCAAGCGCAGCACGCTGGATACCTATGTCCTGCTTCCCCGCAAAATCTGGTCGGCCAGCCAACGAACGAGCTCCATCTTCCAAACCACCAACCTTACCGAAACGACCGAACGCGGCTCCAACGTTCGCCAACAATTCGGTATGCTACGGGCCACCCTCACCACCAAGCTACCCAAACAGCTGGTCATTCGTACCACCGCCCAGCTACACGGCACCGATGAGCAAAGGATAAAAGCAGAAAATTACCGCTCCAACCTCGGTAATCGGGACACCGAAAACCAGCGTTCCATCAAGGAATACGAGGGGCAGTTAAAGGCCAACCTTGTGAAACGCTACGAAACCGGGAACCTTTTTAAAATCAATACTTCCGGACGGCGGCAAAGAGAGCAGGAAAACCTACTCCTGACCAGTGACACTACCTTTCTGGGTAGCCTGCTGAGCTTCACCGAAGAAGCTCCCTTCGCCTTCCAACAGGAAAACATCCCCGTACGCACCGATTATCACGTCGATTACCGCTACCACTACCGTCTTTCCCGCAAGGTCTTCCTGGAGCACGGTTCCAGCTGGAGTCGTACTGCCCAACGACAGGCCATAACGCCCTCCTCACTACCAACAGTCAATAGGAATACCGCATATCGGATACTATCTACCGATATCGGAGCAGTCGTCAAGTGGAAAGAGGCTGATGCTGTGGTCCGACTCGGTCTCGATCGCCCACAGGGATTTGACAGTAGCCAGCGTGTTTTCTCGAGCAGCTACTTGCTACCGGAAGCCCGTTTGAAATTCCGATCTGGACCTGGTAGTAACGTTGAGGTCAATTGGACGTCAAAGACGATCGCTCCCGGGCTTAACACCCTGACTGCCGGCCCGCTGGTCACCTCCTTTACAAGCTATCAGTTTGGATTAGACAGCCCTCGCCCAACAGTGGATCACTCCGCCTCCCTGAACTACCGCTTTTACAACCCGATCAAAGGATTTGGCTATAACTTCTCCGGCAGCTTTGGGCAGCAAGGCGGCCCCTCCATTATTTCTTTACTGGACGTAGTAGGTGTAGACCGCAGCATATCCTTCCTGGCCGTTGATACGCCCGGAAGGTCATGGAGTCTACTGGCTGGGCTACGGCGGGACATCAAGGCCAGTAAGCTTCAGCTCACGGGGAGCTGGCGTAACCGACAGCAACTTACGTTGATTGGAGAAGAAGTCATCGTCAGTCCTGTGACAACGGCACTGTTACGTGGACGGCTCCAACACAAGTTTGGAGAAAACATCAGGCTTAAGTGGCGGATCCTCGTCAGTCAATCCACCTTCGGAGCGGTAGAACGTGGTGCCATCTATAACGGCAGTTTAACTTCCGACATTAGTTACAATCTTGGGAACTGGACCGCAGCAGTAGATGCATCTGGCCAGCTTTTTGACGCAACTGCAACCGCATCCTTTGCAGGACGGATACAAGGAACCGTTCGCTACCTATTGGACGATAGTCCCTGGGCATTTGAAGTGAAGTATTCTACGCCTTTGGGTGGACAAGAATACCGAAATTTCCGACAGTCTGACCTTTTTTTCACCAGTACCGACACTCAGGTCTTTGTTGCCTTTATCAGTGCTAACGTAGCGTACCAGTTCTAGGCCTTGCTACAGCGTTGATTCGTAAGCCTACTACACTGCCTTTCGCTACAGAACAAAACACCTGCGGCCGCGCCGTATCCAGAAGCTAGGTGCTAGATATGGCGCGGCCGCAGGTGCAAAGAAGGGACCGGGCCGTATTACCTACCGCCCGATGTACCACAATCACTAAAAGCCGTAGGTAAGGCCCAAAGCAGTGTAAGACTGTAAGCCGGGAGGGTATTCCAGGCCAGCCTGGCGGATGCCCACCGTAAATCCTACGCCAACACCTTTCCACAAATCAGCAATGTTGAAGGAGTTGATCCAGGTGTATGAGAACTGGGTTTCCTCACTGGTTTCTACCATTCCGTCTTCGTTGACGAACTCGACCAGGGTCTTGTCATTATTGTAGGGCAAGAACATACCGAGGTTAGAAGACCATGCTACTCCACCAGGTAATTCCAGTGCGTAGGTAGCCTTGATTTTTGCTCCAAGTGCTCCCTGAGAATCAACACCGTCAACGCCTGAGAACGCAAGGTTGTAGGTTATCGGATGTGCGACTACCACCAGGTTAGGGATAGCCACTGGCGTCCAGGTAGCTCCAATACCGAAGTCAGCAGTACCCGGAGAGAGGAAATTGAATACCGAAGTATTGAGGTCGACTAAACCAGTGGCTGCGAGGCTCTTGCTAAAACGCAAACCGTACAGGGAAGAAGCAACCAAAAGGTCTCCGTTCCGGTCTGCGAGGAAGTCTGAGCCTTGGGTATCGTCATTAGTGTCATTATCCAACCCCTGCCAGCTAACGTTGGCATTGATGGTATTGCGCCAGAAAGTCTTCTCTTTGATGTTGTTAGCAAAAGCGCTTACCCCCAGGGTCAGTGTGGAGGAGGAACTATTGGCATTAGCGTTTGCCTGCCAGTTGCTAGAAGAGTTAAAATTGAGACCAAGTAAACCGCTTAAGCCAGTCTGCCAGGGCGTCATGACTTCAATTTTCTTCGCCAACGCGTTAATTTCCTTATTGAATGCGTCTGCTTTCGCCTGTTGCTCTTTCTGTTGAGCAACCAGTTCAGCCTGCTTCTCTTTTAGTTCTTCCAGGGTCTGCGCCTGCAATCCACCGGCCATAAGAACCAGCAACAGCGCCAATAAGTATACATTTTTCATGTGTGTTGTTTGATAAGGTGAACCGCCACAGTTTTTTAACCGGCAGCAAAACTTGGTGAATAAGACGTGAAAGACGAAATGAGTCACACGTCAATGGATGCAAATTTCGTGAATATATTTTTTAGCCAGGTTTTTCAGCTTCCGATGACTAGCTAACTAATCAATTATCCTGGTCACGAAGCATTCTTTATGGACTCCTCCTTTATCTGGTAGTACAAAAAAAGGCCAGGAATCGAAGCGTATGCTCGTTTCCTGGCCTTCAGCGGCAATAGCTTACTGTTCGGCTACTTCTTCTTGCCTTTTTTCACCTCTTCGGTAGCATCAAGCAAATCCTGCGTAGCCTTTTTCAGCTCTTCGACGTCCGGTCCCGGTTTTTCTTCGGTAGTGTCTTTAGCTGCTTTATCAGCATCAGTTTTTTTGGCTTTACTGCCTCCGCGCCGGCTACGCTTACGCGTTGGCTTGGCTTCGGCTTCATTTTTGGCTTCGGCTTTTGCTTTCTCCTCCAGGGCCGCCTTTGCCTGAGCTGCCGCCTCAGGGTCAACTTCTGTTGCTGCCTGCTTTTCGGGGAAGGGCTCTTTGCTGAAGTCCAGCTTACCGTCTCCGGCGTCTACGTAGATCGTGTCTCCGGCAACGAAGTTGCCAGCGATGAGATCCTTGGACAGCTCATCGGCAAGATCTGCCTGTAAGGTCCGCTTCATTGGGCGGGCACCAAACTGCGGGTCGTAGCCACGGTCAGCGAGCCAATCCAATGCCCGGTCACTAACCTTGATGATCATTCCCTGGCGGGCGAGCATTTTTTCGGTCTTACGCAACAGCAGGCGCGCAATCTTTTTAATCTCCTCCCGACTTAGCGGAAGGAACATGATCCGCTCATCAATCCGGTTGAGGAACTCTGGGCGCAACTCATCTTTCAGGGTGTCGAAGACCTCTTCTTTGGTCGTAGCGATGATATCAGCCCGGTGTTCTTCACCGACACTGGCCAGGTCTTCAAAATTTTCCAAAATCTTATCAGCCCCCATGTTGGAGGTCATAATGATAATGGTGTTCTTGAAGTTAGCCACCCGCCCCCGGTTATCCGTCAAACGACCATCATCAAGCACTTGCAAGAGGATGTTGAAAGTATCGGGGTGCGCCTTTTCGATTTCATCGAGTAGTACGATGGAGTAAGGGCGTTGGCGGACAGCCTCGGTCAGTTGTCCTCCTTCATCATACCCAACGTATCCCGGAGGGGCTCCCACGAGGCGGCTAACCGTGTGCCGCTCCTGGTATTCTGACATATCAATCCTGGTAATGGCCCGCTCATCATTGAAAAGCACCTCTGCGAGTGCTTTTGCCAGCTCCGTTTTACCAACACCAGTCGGACCGAGGAAAATGAACGACCCGATGGGGCGGTTCTCGTCCTGTAAACCGGCGCGGGAGCGCCGGACGGCATCAGACACCGCTACTACGGCTTCGTTCTGGCCGATGAGTCGCTTGTGCAGCTCGTCCTCCAGCTTGAGGAGTTTCTCCCGCTCGCTTTGCAGCATCCGGGTAACCGGAATACCCGTCCAGCGGGCGACGACTTCCGCAATATCATTAGCGGTTACCTCTTCATTGGTGAAGCGTTTTTCGTCGGGAAGGTTTTCCAGTTCTACGTCGGCCTCCTCGATCTGCTTGCGCAGATCGGCGAGTTGACCGTAACGGATTTTAGCAACAGTCTCAAAGTCGCTGGCCCGTTCCGCCTTTTCTGCGGCGAGTTCCAGCTCTTCCATTTGCTTTTTAAGATTCTGGCTGTTGTCCACCAGGTCTTTCTCATTACGCCAACGGGCCCGCAGGCTGTCCCGCTTCGAACGGGCGTTAGCGATCTGCTCTTCGATGGCCTTCAGTTTAGGCGCACTCTTTTCCCGCTTGATGGCTTCCTTCTCGATCTCCAGTTGCCGGACTGCCCGGTCGGCCTGGTCAATCTCCTCCGGCACTGAATCCAGCTCAAGGCGGAGGCGGGCAGCAGCTTCATCCATCAGGTCAATAGCCTTGTCGGGCAAGAAGCGGTCGCTAATGTACCGGTTACTAAGCTCGGCGGCGGCAACAAGTGCCTCATCAAGGATCTCAATTTTGTGGTACACTTCGTAGCGTTCCTGCAGGCCTCGCAGAATAGAAATGGTATCCTCTACACTAGGCTCATCGATTCGGACCGTTTGGAAACGGCGGACGAGGGCCTTATCCTTTTCAAAATACTTCTGGTACTCATCGAGCGTGGTCGCGCCAATGGTACGTAGATCACCCCGCGCCAGTGCTGGCTTGAGGATGTTGGCGGCATCCATTGCTCCGTTGCCACCACCGGCACCAATCAGGGTATGGATCTCATCCACAAAAAGGATGTACTGGCCATTACTATTATTGACCTCCTTAATGATGCCTTTAAGGCGCTCCTCGAAATCCCCCTTGTACTTTGCGCCGGCAAGCATACCGGCAATATCCAGTACGAAGATCTTCTTCTCCCGTAGGCTTTCGGGAACGTCTCCCTTCACAATCCGCCAGGCGATGCCCTCCACAATGGCTGTCTTACCGACACCGGGTTCGCCGATGAGGAGCGGGTTATTCTTTTTCCGGCGACTGAGAATTTGCAGCAGGCGACGAATTTCTTCGTCGCGCCCAACGATAGGATCCAGCTTGCCGCTCTCCGCCCGATCGTTAAGGTTGATCGTAAACTTCTCGAGGAGATTGTAGGTATTGTCTGCCCCGGGATCGCTGACGGTTTTCCCTTTACGGAGGTCCTGAATGGCTCCGCGGATGCCGTCATTCGTCGCTCCGAGCTCTTTCATGATCCTGGCTCCCTTATCGGAAGCACCCTGGATAATCCCGAGCAGCATCAACTCTACGCTGATGTACTGGTCGCCAAAGTCAGTTAACATCTTTTTGGCACGGCTTAAGGCGCGGTTCGCATCATTCGTGAGGTACTGTTTTTTAGCCCCCACAACTTTCGGGTAGTCCTCAATTGCCTCTTTGATCTCCTGGCGGACCCGTTCGGTGTTGACACCTACCTTTTTAAAGATAAAATCAGCAACACTCTCGTCTACCACAATAATGCCGGCTAACAGGTGCGGTGTATCCACCTGCTGCTGGTCCTTTTCCTTAGCAATCTTCTGGGCCTGAATGATTGCTTCCTGGGCTTTAGTCGTAAAATTCTCGTAGGTCATAGGGACGCAAGATAAGGGAGGGCGGCGGGATGCAAAAGTGGTCCGGACCGGCCTGGACGGAATAACGACGAGGCCGGATCACTGATCGACGAGCGAATGCAGGTTTTTATTTAAAAACCACCTTAAAATAAACCCGTACGGGTTTATCTCCTTTGCGTACTTCCCAGATGGAGGTCCGGGCAATAATACCACCGACATAATCCATCGTTTCCTGGCTGGGGCGACCTTTAAAAACGAAATCCTCCATTGTACCGTCCGGATTGACGGTAAAGCTCAGCTTTACCTGTCCCAGCGGGACATTCTCAGGGCGGTTCTCCTCGATTCTTCTCCGCAGGGCATTGTATCCTTCTTCCGGTAATGCATACCCCGGTTCCGTGGAGATGGGAATTTTCGTGGCATTCCAGGAATTTGTCCACGCCTGATAGTCTTTTTTCTCCTCACGATCTTCCAGGCTGATCTGCACATCATCTCCCTGATTACGCAGATCGAAGGATTCTTCCTCGTATTCCGGGTGGGAGACTTCAATACGCGAGGTGGTAGCATCAACATCCAGCTGGAATACCCCGTTGCTATCTGTTCTTTCCCCGATGGGTAAGCCGGGCAACCTGATGAGTGCACCAACGATTGGGTCACCACGTTCATTGGTAATACGACCGGACAAGGTTCCCGCCTGCTGCCTTGGGATCTGGCCCTGATTCTTTTTTGCTGCAGCCCGTTCCCGTCGCGCCATCATCTCCTGACGCTGCCGCTCCGCGGCGGCACGCGCGGCATGCTCTCTCGCCAGTTGCTGGGCTTCCTGTTTATCCTTCGTCAAAGGAGCAACTGCAACCGGAGTTTCGGGGCGTGACGCAGGTTGCTCTCCAGCCGCCGCTGGAGCTGGGGGCAGATCGTCCGCTAGCAAGTCCTCCGCTCGCGTTGCTGCGGGAGGCGCAGCAGCTATACTTTCAACGGAGGGCTCACTTACCCGCGCAGGTACTGCGGCGGCGTTATCTTCTCCAGCAGGAGTAGCGGCACCTTCCGCAGCAGGCATCTCAGGCTCCGCAGCAGACAATTCCACTACTTTCGTCTCGGGGACTTGTGCTGTGCCGGGGGCAGGCACCTCCTCTTTCATCGCCAGATCAGCACTGCTACCCGAAAATCGTGGCAGGAGAAATATTGCAACCGCCAGGAGCAACAGGATTGATGCGGCCGCCATCAGGCGGCCAAGCGGACGAACGCGGCCTTGCCTAACCTTCCCTTGCCCTCCGAAGGTGTTTGGGACTGCAGCCTGCGTCCGCGCCACCATCTGTTCTACACGTGCCTCATGCGCTGCTTCCGGAAAGGCCGACAAGCCCTCCAGCGCTTCGGCCAGGACCGGATCCTCCGCGGCACGCCGCTCCAACTCCGCCTCCTGCGGGGCGGTGATGCTACCGTTTACGTAACGGTCAAGCAACTCGTTGGTGGATATGTTATTGGCGGACACTATTCATTTTCTTTTTGCGCTTCCAGACAAAGCTTCAGGTTACGGCGGCCGTTCTGCAAATGAGAACGTACCCGTCCGACCGTCAGGTTTAATTTTTCCGCAATGCTTTGGTAACTCTCCCCCTCCTGGAGGTAAAAGAGGTGGACACAGCGGCGTTGCTCCTCTTTGAGTTGCTTGAGGCAGTGGTGCAACGGTCGGGTGTCGGGATGATGGTGGTTTGATTCATCCTTTAGATGCAGCAATTGATCAGATTGCATAAGCGCTCCTTCCGTTTGCCGCAGCGGGTCTCGTTTTTCCTTACGCAACTGCATCAGGCAGTGGTTGCGCACCGTTGTTTGTAGCCAGGAGCGAAAGTTGGACACCTCGTGCCGCGGGAGTTTTTCGAGCAGGACAGCCCAAATCTCCATTCCGGCATCCTCCGCCCTTTGCGGGCTTCCGAGGTAGCGCAACCCCAAGGCGTAGATCAAGCTGGCGTGCCGCTGGTAGAGCGGCAGCAAATCCTCCCCTGCCCCCGTACGCTGAAAGCGGGTGAGTAAATCGGCATCCGTAGCTGCTTCAACCGACGGGCTTGAGGATTTTAGCTGACGTAACATGGAAGGCTGGCAAGATAAGGCTCCAATCCCTCAATTAAGGGCATTCTTTCGTAAGTGAGTTGCCAATACGCCACTTAGCAGACCACAAAAATCGGGAATAGCTTAACTTGTATAGTCTAAAATACACTCCGATGAAACACCTTTTACTACTCCTTTTAACCACCGCGACGCCTATTCTGCTTTCCGCCCAGGAGGAATTTTCTTTTCTTCAACAAAACCTCCAGTGGGTAGAGGAATACTTTTATTCGGATGACGTTAATGGCTCGACCAGAAGCTACCTGCAATACAATGTGGCTGGCGACACATTAATAGACGGAATCAATTACCGGAAAGTAATGTCCGACAATCAATTCCAGGGTGGCCTGCGGGAGACGCCAGGCATGCTCCACCTCTACGAGAATGGTGTAGAAACTACGGTCCTTGATTTTACTCTTTCCGTAGGGGATACCATATTCACGGCAGGCTGCCGGGAGAATCCTCCGCCAAACGGCTGCGAGTATTTATACCCGGAATCTATCGACTCAGTGGAAGTCCTGGACGGCAGCCTGAGAAAACGCCTCAACTTTGAATTGTTCCTCCCCTACTCTTTTTCAGAACCTTACTTCTCCGTATCGTGGATTGATGGCATAGGCAGCACCTGGGGGTTGCATTTATTCGATGACTGTGACGTCATTGGTGGTCAACGCTCAGCAAGTCCCGTCTGCGGTCAACGGCTCACCTGCGTACAAGACAATGAGCGGCTACTTTTCAACAATACCGAAGATCAGATTTGGGAATGCAGCGAGCGGGCAATTGTCAGCAGTATACCCGACAACCAGCTACCTGAGAGCAGCTTGAAGGTGCTGCCCAACCCCACTTTCTCCAACATCTCCATCGAGGTCGTACCAGCACTGCAGTTAACTCGCCTGCGGCTACAAGACCTTACCGGCCGCGTCCTGGTCGACCGACCAATCACTATTCCCTCCTCCACGCAGGTCATGTCGTTGACGGGACTACCGCCTGGCGTATACATCATGACCGCTTATACCCAAGAGGGGAAATGGCGTGCGGTTCGGGTAGTCAAGCAGTAAGTATCCAATATCGATTCGAGGATATTCTCCGTCCTCCGTAGCAAAGCTACTTAAAGGGTAACCAAGCTTGTCAATAGGCGCGGACGCAGGTGCATTGGCCAGGAACAAGAAGCGATGATTGTATTACGCAGGTAATACTCCCCTCGGCCACCCCAGGTGATTTTTAACGGACTCTTTTTGCCCCCAGCTACGTTAAAAAGCCTCGTCGTGACGGTGGCCATGCCTACGTTTTTTGCCTTGCTGGTCACAAAAATAGCCTCGTCATAAATTTCACCTCTGGTGACCGCGGGGAGTATAATACCGCCAAGGCAGTTATAGAAAAAGAAGGCCCCGTCCGCGACTAAGTCGGGACGGGGCCTTCTCTTCCACCCTTCCGGGTGGGGCTAATATAGTTAGTCGTGCTTAGCGCACTACCACCATCTTCTTCGTAGCGGAGAAGTCTCCAGCTACCAGTGTGTAGCTCAGTACGCCAGTTGCGCCACCAAGCTCGCTAACGTTAACCTCTACGAGGTTGCGGCCAGCTACACCAGCAAGGTCACGTACGCTTACCGTACGGCCAGCGATGTCCTGGATC